>JACPVB010000263.1 GCA_016191985.1 Chloroflexota bacterium
ATAGACATGGTAACCTCTCTCCTTAAATTAGCTCGTCAGTTAGGCAAATGCCTGTGTTAGACCAATGTCTAATTAGATAATAGTCTAACAGGGGACGTTTGTCAAGAGGCAAATTTCCTTTTGGCTGTATAATTTTCAGGTGATGTAAGTGCGGATCACGCGAGTTCTCGCGAATTGGTTTTAAAAATCTGTGCAAATTCGCGGCAAAAGGGTTTTGTAAATTCCTGTTTCTTAAGAGGGCGTGCGTTGCCCGAAGAATCCCTTATTGTCAAAGACCTGTTGGAAGGATAAAAAAATGGTGCGTAAAATCTTAATCAACATCTTGATTGTCATCAGTTCACTCTTGCTGGTTTTGAGCGCAGCGGGGATTGTTTTAGCCTGGGTCTACAACGAGCCGCTTACAAACGAAGCAACTTCCCGTTTGCAGGAAGCAGATGTGCAATTGGTGCAAATTCAGACCGATTTGCAAAACGCCAAAACGGAAGTGGAACGCGCCCTGCGCATCATTCAGTCCGCCGAAGATGCGCTCGCGTCACTTACGCAGCAGACCACGGATGCGAATCAATTGCTGGAGGATGTCAACAGCACGCTGGACGATCAACTGATCCCCGGTTTGGCGACCACGCGCACCAGCATTACCGAAGTCCGCGGCACGCTGGAAGATCTACGCACCGCGCTGGGGCAGATCAACTCGCTGCCGTTCGTGAACATAAGCATCCCCGGCGATGAATTGCTGGTGAGCATTATCGGCCAGATGGATCAGCTCGACAGCGGCATCGCCGATGTGCAGGACCTGGCACAGCGTGCCTCCACTTTTATCAGCGATACATCTTATTTATTGGGCGGGGATTTCAACGAGACGAAGCGGCAGCTCGAAGACCTTTTGCTTGTCCTCAACGAATATGACGGAAAAGCCGCAGACTGGCGCGAACAAATCGCGATGCTAATCGAGTCCGCGCCGCGTTGGATTGACAACGCCTCTCTCTCCCTGACGGTTGGTCTGCTCTGGTTTGGATTCTCTCAGTTTGGGCTGATCCTGCACGGGCTAGGCATGAAGCGGGGAATTAATCCACTGGATGTACTGCGGGAGACGTTTAAGAAGTCAGCCGTAGATTGATATCATCCTTCCAAGCAAAAGAAACAAAAGCTTTAGCCGCGGATCACGCGAATTGGTTTAAAAAAATCCGTGTGAATTCGCGGCAAAAAGGTTTTGTAAATCCTTGTTTTTTTAGAACCTGAATCTATCCCTCGAACATAGAGATCCTTCGGCCGCGAAAAAACATACTCCCTCAGGATGAAAAAGTGCTCAAGCGTATGCCCCGGACCAGGTCTCGAAGCGGCGGCCATCGTGTTCTTTGGGTGTGTAAAACGTGAGATAGGTTAGCGCCTGGTATGGCACAAATTTTTGTTCCTTTGGGTTTTGAATCGCAAGGTCGTAATACGAATGCCAGGTACCGGCGTTGAAATAGACCTGGCTTTCGGGTTCAGGCAAGTTCACATTCATTCCCAACGGCACAACTTCATAATAATGGGTATGTCCATAAATAATGTGCTGGGCTTTGCCGCTCAGGAACGCAGGCTCTTTCAGCGCATGGCTGGCAAAGGAATGTTTGTTGTTCCACATTTTTTTGCGCACCCAGATGACCACGTCATTGATGGTGGCGAACGAGGCGCGCCCCGAAATTTTGACGATCAATTCCATCGCATCCACCATGTCGAAGCGGAAGGATTTGTCGGCTTCGCGTACAAAATTCATTTGCAGGAACTCGTCCGCGATCTCATCCCACACGCTTTTTAATTCATCTTCAATTGGATGCGCGCCGGCATAATGCTTGATCTGCCCGCTGATCCAAAGCGGAGCCGCCAGCACCGGGCGGATGTTGGCAATCTTGCGCAGGCTGTCGATAATTCCAGATGGCAATAAATCGCCATACCTCTTTTGCACTTCAACAGGGAAGCGATTGCACACGTCCATGGTGAAGGCGTCGCCGACGGTGCCAAAGTTACGGCCCCTCTCGCGGTTGAAGTTGAATTTATCGTACACATCCCCATGCCGGGCGAGGACTTTATGCCGCTCGAACAAATCCTTCAGCATGGGGGATTCGTCCGCATCATACGGGAACGGGGAAACTGGGTTGCACAACCCCATCTTTTCAATAATCTCGAGGCGGATTTTGTCAAAGGACTCGCCTTCGAGATGGTAGTACCAGTCGTGATTGCCCACCATGTAATGAATGCGGACCTTGAGCGGAATCAGTTCCGCGCTTTGGAAATCGGGTTCACCTTTGCTGTTGGCGGGCGCAAGTTGGATCACTTCTCCGCTGGCAAGGCGGCGCAGGGTTTGCATGGCTTCTTCGTTATATTCAAGAATTGCGTTGGTGACTTCGAGTAGTTTGGGCGCGTACCTGGGATCGGTTGGGTCACTCCAGGGACGGATGGAGCTGGTGTCGCTCGAAGATGTATCCAGCCAGCGGGCGGAGTGAAGCGGGTCGAGGATGTCGCCCATCAGCAAAACGTCGAGGCTGTCAATCGGACGATATCCGCCGTCCCTGCGCCAGGAGGCGAAGCGGGCGGTTTCCGTCAGGCGTTTGGCAAAGAGTCGAAATGCGCTGGGTGAGATCGAATCTGCCGTTGTTCCGTCTCCGAGATGAAGGTCACTGATGATGACGAGCATGAGTTATTATTCCTGATGAACAAAATAGGGTGCGCGCAAATTATAGTATGAATATCAGCAATTCTTATTATCAGTAGATTACGAAAACGTAGTAACGACTTTAGTCGTTCGGGCAAAAAGCGACTAAAGTCGCCACTACGAAACTCTTTCGTGAAGTACTGATTATGTTGTTGCGAGGAGGACACTTGCGACGAAGCAATCCCCTACAATGAGGAGACTGCTTCGGCTAAAACCAGGAGCGCCCCGCAGCGACATTATCCTTACTGAGAATTTCTGTATGAATATCTGGCGGCTTGACTTAGAATTTTTGTTCTAATATAATGCTTCCCATGTTCCTGCTGCCCCGCCGTCTCAGGCAATTGTTGGAAACGAAAAAGGGAGATGATGAACCGCGCATTTTTCTCCAAGATGAGGAGATCATCTCGCTTGTCAGAAAAGTTGCCAAACAGCAGGGTCGTTCGGAGGAGGAAATCATCACGGATTTTACAAAAGCAGGCTGGGATCAACTTCAAGAGAAAACCGAGATGGTGGAACGTTGGGGTTCGCTCTCGCGCCGCGAACAGCAGGTTGTCGCTTTGATCTGCCTCGGTTACAGAAATTACCAGATCGCTGAAATTCTGGTGATCGCACCTGAAACGGTAAAGACTCATTTGCAAAATATATTCGCCAAATTCAATTTACGCAGCAGTAAAGAATTGCGGCTCGTGTTAAAGGATTGGAACTTTGCCGAGTGGTGGGAGCAAAACCAGCAGGCCTAGCGGCCCGCTCTGTTCCATGACTATATTTGGGTCAACCAACGGTCTACCCCAACAATCCCCCGACGAATCCCCCGCTGGGGGATTGTTCTTTAAATGTTTCCGAGCTATTTTGGAAAACTGTGTGCCCATACCGTGGTTTGATTTTTGAGGAATTGCGAATGATAGTACCGAGACGACAGCTCAATATATTTCTTATCCATACCCATATCGACAGGAAGGCCGTCCATGACCTGTATGCCCGCCTTATGAAGGATGGATTTAAACCCTGGCTGGATGTGGAAAAATTATTACCCGGCCAGGATTGGAAACACGAGATTCATAGGATGATCCTTATGAGCGATATTGTCATTGTTTGCCTGTCAAAGCGGTTTATTCGGCATAACGGATATTGCCAGGAGGAATTGAGAATCGCATTAAAAAAGGCAGATTTGCTCCCCGATGGAGAAACCTTCATGATTCCGATCCGCCTGGAAAAATGTGAGCCGCCTGAACCCTTGCGCCGCTGGCAGCGTGTGGATTTGTTTGAGGCGGATGGGTATAAAAAGCTCATCCAATCTCTGCGGAAATATGTCGAAGCGGTTTAAAGAAGCCTTGCAGACATTATCGACTACAGGCCGTGTTGTGTGAAAAGGAATTTCCCGCCCAGGTCTTTTACGTAACCACAGTGGATTTATGCTGGAGCAGGTTCAGGCCCGCAATGTAGAAATATCCAAGCATGTAGATGGTCATCCACGGCGCGACGCTCCAACCCAGCAGGGGTTCCAGAATCACGATTGTCAGGAAGGCATAAATTCCCAGGGCGATCTCCAGCCAAACAATGGGGCTGATCGGCGGCAGGTAGGTGCGGTCAATTTTCTTCTGGTGTTTGTTCGCATTGGATAGATTCAGTTTCGGCGTCCGAATGAAAACGCCGCCTTTGCCGGTCAGGCCTTCCAACACGGCAATCGTTGTGCTAAGGGAGATGCCAAAGCCGGTGATGGTTAAAAGGGGCAGGAGTTTCAGTTTTTCAATTAACGAAGGTGTATGCGGCGCGGTTGCGGTTAGGTAAAGCAGAGGAGACCCAAGACCTGCCAGGATGGATATTGGAAAAATTTTAAAAGTTTCCGGGATCAACAAACCGACCGGCAGGGTCATCAGCAATAGAACAAGCATGAGCGGATGGACAAAATACCCGGTCAGATGCAGGAATGCCATCAGGCGCACATTCCAGGGTAAGTCAGGTTGTTCAAAGACTTGCGGCAGAATTTTACGCACCACCTGGAAACTGCCCTTTGCCCAGCGGAACTGCTGTTTCTTGAATGCTTCCACCTGCGCTGGAATTTCTCCCTGTACAACTACATGTGGGTTATAACCGATTTTCCATCCACGCATTTGAGCGCGATAGCTTAGATCGAGATCCTCGGTCAGGGTATCCCATTGCCATCCGCCCGCATCTTCAATGCAGGCGCGACGCCACAAGCCAGCCGTGCCGTTAAAATTCAAGAAAAGGTCGTTCTGCGAGCGCGCGGTTTGCTCCACAAGAAAGTGACCGTCAATGGCCATTGCCTCTGCGCGGGTGAGGGAATTATATTTTCGGTTCATGTGTCCCCAGCGGGTTTGCAGGCATCCCAATTTATGGTTATTGAAAAGCGGGATTATCCTCTTTAACCAGTCGCGTTTTGGGACAAAATCTGCATCGAAAATGCCTATGAATTCCCCAGACGCTTTACCGAGTCCTTCATGGAGCGCTCCGGCCTTGTACCCTACACGGTCGTCGCGATGGATCCATTTGATGTTCACACCGTGGGATTTATATTGCTCCACCAGCCGGCGGGTCAACTCGGCGGTATCGTCCGTGGAGTCGTCCAACACTTGGATTTGCAGGCAATTGGGGGGATAGTCCAACTGCGTGACCGCGGAGAGCAACCTTTCAATCGTATATTTTTCGTTGAAGATCGGAAGTTGGATGGTGACCATCGGCCACCTTTTTAAATGTTTTGGTTTCTTTGGCTTTGAAGGAGCTTCTGTTCTCAGGTATAGAATGGTAATGATCAGATTATGAATTCCATAAAAGGCCAGGAAAACAACCACAAATAAATATAGGAATCCGATCAGGTAGGTAAAAACTTGCATTTTTTCCTTCTTTCGGAATTACAGGGGATTTTTAATTTCTTTCTATTATTACAGCGCAAAGTCAGGCTCAAAGCCGCCGTCCCCGGCGGCGATTTGCGAGACAAGTCCTGCGCCGGGGACGGCGCAGGGAGAAACCTTGCGCTGGAATACTATTCAACCCGGGCTTAATGGGAAATCACGACCATAACCTCCGGGTTGGTAAACTTAAGTATTGCCATATTTTGTTAGAAGCGACTGATGGGGTGATTAGTGTTAATTAAGCTCGACGCGCCAATAGATAACAAAAAATATTTGTGTTGTCACAAATATTTTTTGAAATGAAAAGTTTATGGGGTTAATGAAACTTGTCCCCGCTTATCTGAGTTGTTTAACCTATTTTAATTTGAGACGGCGATGGGGGTTCTGCCATTGTTACGCAGGTAAAGTATCGCATAAAGAATTGCAAGGCTGCTCACCCAAAAAAGAGCAGACCCGATGACGCCCGTGCGGGAAATATCAAAGATCATGGGATTGTTATCCAGCCATGGAAGCGCATGGGGCATGGGCTTTCGATCCAGCACATAGTAAAGCACGTCTTCCAATCCGCTGAAGGCGCTGACAAACAGGGAAACCAGAAAATAGATGCAGTCTTTCCAAATCCCCCACATGAGAAGGACGCCGATTATTGCGTAGCCCACTAGCGAAACGATCCAGCCGGTGTGATACGTGCTCGCGTACTCGATCATTTGGTTGGTTTCAAAAATGCGCTGCCAGATCAGGATGTCTGTAACTGTGTAAAACAGAAGCGCAACGAATGCGGCCACGGGTGGTTTGTAATTTTTTTTCATACTATTTTTTACTCCTATACTTGAGGCATTTCCAGCAACATCACCAGCATCCTGACGCCGGTCGTTTGGATGGCCGTACATGCCAACGGTTAAACGGCATTAGTATACAATCAGAATCAGGATATGGCGGGCTTACAGCCTTACAGCTTGCCTGCTTTTCCCCTTCAATTCCCTTACGATTGACGCGGGAATCTTAGTAAAGTTAAGGGATGCGTTTTGGTCTGGTTATGATACCCATCCGGCCACAGGCATGGACCTGCCCCACAAGGAGACGAAAAGCCACATCCACCGCCTCGTGAATTTAACCCTGGGCTGGTCGGGCAAATAGGCATTCGCCAGGCTGACAAATTTCACATTGTCAGACAATCCTTTACATTCCCTGGAAAATTTTGGGTCAGTTTCATACTCCAAAACTTGCGGCAATCCTCACTTTCGGTTGTATAATTTCATTAACCTAATTTGGCGGGATACACCAAGATGCCCGACCAAAGCGCTCTTTCAAAGTTTTCCCCTTAACAGGGTTTCGACAAGTTCAACCTACCAGCCCAAGATACCTGATCTCCCCAAAGGGTTGGGAGTTGTAAATCTATACGGTTGTATTCAAAATTGATTATTCCAAATGAATGGTGGACAGGCCATGACGAATCAAAAGCCCAAAAAAACGAAACCCGAAAAAACATCTGATGATGACCTTGAAATAAAAGGCAATGTTTCCGATGGCATTATTGTTCATGGGGATGGAAATGTAATCAATGTTATTGAGGCTCAGGACCCCTCCGATCCGCCCAAAAAGAAACCTGCCCATAGGAAACCCAGGGCGGCGAAAATTAGCCCGACAATTATTGTTGCTTTGATTGGTGTTATTGGAACGATTGTGGTTGCACTTATAAATGTATTCGGAAAAGAGCTTTTGGTCGCTCCAAGCCCAACGCCTTTGCCAACTACCGCGATCCCTTTTACAGAGACGAACACGCCAACCCTTGTCCCAACCGATACGGTTACACCGACAACTCCCACCTCAACGCCCATCCCTGCCACCGATACGTCTGTGCCTACTTTTACGCCTATTCCGCCTGTAGCGATTGGAAAAGATTGGCTGGCTGGTTGTATCAGCACTTTGTGGAAAGCCTATCCTTCGAATATTTCAACGACGGAAAGAGGGGATGGATGCTGGCGGGAACCTGTGCACGTATTTTCCGCGGAAAATGGCGACCTGGATTTTCTGGCTGAGCGTGGGAAAGGCACCTCTGAGGTCTACGGATTATTTGCTCCTTTGCCTGAAAAAGGGACAGTTACATTTACGGTTCGCCTGCGGGACCTGGATAATGTTGACTTGTGGATGGGAGTTTTTGCCGAGCCTGATGTGACTTCACAAGGCCTGTTGATGACCATCCTGAATGGGGACGTGAAGAGGCGGGCCATTGTGCAGAAAGACCCCGCCAATTATCAGACCCTGCAAGGCACACAGGCCATCAATCAAGGAAATGGCTATTCCATTTCTTTCCGATTCTCAAACCTTGCTGTTACAAGTGTTGTTAATCCGAGCGTATTCGTGACGAATTCTGTTTCGATCCCCTCGGCACAAAAATGGCTGTTTTTGGGATACAAGGGCTTGAACGGGTCATATCGAATCGAGGGAACATTCCTTAACTTCGAATTGAAATGAGAGGGGCCATGCCTGCTGCTGATAAACACCTCCTCAAAGCCTTCCCTTTGACAGGCTCAGGGCAACTGCCTGACCAAAGACGGCTCGTAAACGGACTCCCACACGGAATCGCGGACACAAACGGATGCCGTCTGCTCAAATCCGTGAGTCCGCGACAGAGTCCGTTGATGGGTGATTGGGAATTGGAAATCCGCAAGGCTGTGCGCAAGAGTGTATAATTTGCTCATAAGAGAAAGCAGGTAACTTATGACCACGTTTACTATTACCTTACCCGATGAGCGCGTAAAGAAACTGCAGGAACTTGCAGAGCGTTTTCGTATTGCC
>JACPVB010000264.1 GCA_016191985.1 Chloroflexota bacterium
CATTCTGCTTGCAGGCTCGTTCATCGTCTTTGTAAAAAATATCCGCACATCCAAGCATTTGCCACTGGTGCTCGGACTGCTTGGCACGCTGGCTTTCAACTTCCTCCTGCACATGGTCTACGGCACGGAGCTTTTCCTCTATACGCCATACTGGATGTATGCGCTGGTTTTCTTCATTGCCCTGTCCCTCTCTGAATTTGCAGATAAAGCATGGTTCCACTTCGCATTGACTTTTGTTGTGCTGACTCTAATGGTCAACAACCTCTGGTTCATCCTCACCATCCTGCGCGGGCTGGCTCCTTTTTATGCGGCAGCGCCATAACTTGTTCGTTTATGGGGTCTCCTATTGAAAGCGGTAAAATAAGGCAATGAAATCCATTCGGAATTTTGCACCCATAACGCTGGCGATTTTGTCCATTGTCATGGCGGCTTATCAATTTATTCAAGTCTTTAGCTCTGCGGAATGGAAAAATCCGTCAGCGGAGATGGTGACAAAGTGGGAAAACCAGGTTCAGGCACTGCGCGAGGCGCTCCCTTCCGATGTACATCGGGCTGGTTATGTGGATCAATCCATGCTGGGTGAAAATTCCATACCCTTTGATGCCAATGAATTCCAATTGATGCAATATTCTGTAGCCCCTGTTGTGCTTAAGATCGGAATTGGAGAGGCCTGGATCATTGGGAACTTCGATAACGATGTGGATTTTCGTCCCTGGCTTGATAAAAAATTGGGCAGGTATGATATTCAGAGTTTTGGGTTTGGCCTGCATCTCATTCATAAGTTGGGAAAATAGATGAAGCTTCTTTTATCGTATGCAGGGTTGGCTCCGCGTATTTTGCTGGGATTTTGGATCGTTCATTTCCTATGGAAGTCAGCAGATAAAAATACGTTTGGGGTAAAGGTGTTCCTCTCCGCCGCGGTGGGATTTGGTTTCTCGTCGCTGATGGGATTCCTTTGGATATGGGCAAACCTGCCGCTCGCTGCATACGCTGTTCTGGAGAGCGTCTTTGCCATTCTGTTGACTGGCTGGATGTTTTACAGGCATTGGAATGAATGGAACTCCTTTTTTAATTCTGTTACATTGAAAAATAAAATCAATCCTGTTTGGGGAATCATTTTGCTCACAGGTGTTTTTCTCTTTGCTTTCAACTTGTGGATGTATGCCCTGCAATATCCCCACGGACGCCCCGATGCCTGGATCAACTGGAACGTGGTGGCGCGCTTTATCCATCTTGGCGGCGCAGAGTGGCAGACCACTTTCTTGAGGCAGTTGGATCATCCCGACTATCCCCTGTTTTTGGCAATGACCAATGCCATTACGTGGACGCTTACTCGTTCCTCTTCCGTGTGGGGGCCGATTACCTTTCACTTTGTCCTTTCGTTTTTTACAGCGGGTTTATTGTTTGCATTCGTCCATTTGTTGCGCGGGTTCAGACAAGCTGTTTTGGTGACGCTTTTCTTTATCGTCCTTCCGTTTACTGTTGACAACGGCATGAGACAATATGCCGACTTGCTTTTGTCCTATCTCATCCTTGCGGCAGGTGGACTTACCTTGTTGTACTTCAACCAGCGAGACAGCCGCACTGCGCTTCTGGCTGGATTCCTTGTGGGGTTGGCAGGGTGGACAAAAAATGAAGGCCTGGTAACCATTGTTGGCTTTACAGCGGTTTGGGTTGTGGTTGGCTTTCGCAGGGAACGCCCGGCTCTGAAAAATTACCTGCTTGGTTTGGTTTTTCCGCTTATTGTGGTCATCCTTTTCAAGTTATTCCTCGCCCCACCCAACGACCTTATCGCCAGCAAAGGGGACATGCTCGATAAGATCACAGATATTGGACGGTACACGCTCATTCTTCGGGAAGCTGGGTTCACCTTCTGGAAGATTGGCTCAGTCCCTGTCAATATGATTGGACTTATAATCATCTACGCAATTCTGGTCGGCAGGGGCAGGGCAAATTTTGCAGGTATGTGGATGATCGGAGTCGTTATTTTGATTCAATTATCGGCATACTTTATTATTTACCTGCTCACGCCACACGACCTGACATGGCATTTGAACACGTCGCTGGATCGTTTATATTCTCATGTATTCCCATTGGCTTTATTATGGGTTTTCATCTGGCTCAAGTCTCCACGGGAACTTTCTGCCCCATAATGAGATTTACTTCAAGGAAGGTCTTTATTCAGGCTTAACTACGCATGGTAGAATAGAAATAGAAACAGGAACGTTTCAAGTCAACTGTGAGAAGCCATGCAAGCCCTTGATTTTTGGAAAACCGTCACAATGGATCACTCCAATCTGCTTGAAAACCTGATCGCTTATTTACGAAAACATGAGATTCGGTTTTGCGTAATCGGTGGTCAGGCGGTCAACGCGTATGTGGAGCCGTTGGTAAGCCTTGACCTGGATTTGGCTGTGGCAGTTTCTCAGATCGAAAAAATCGAGACGCTTCTTGAAAAACAATTTACCCTAAAGCGATTTCCTCATAGTTTGAACATTTCGATTTCAGGTTCCGATCTTAGAGTGCAAATCCAGACAGACGAGCGCTATGGCGCATTCCTCGATCATGCAACCGTGCAAAACGTACTGGGCATGGAATTGCCTGTTGCCAGTATCGAGGATGTGTTGATGGGGAAAATTTGGGCTGTTTCAGATACAGAACGAAGGGGAAGCAAGAGACAAAAAGACCTGGCTGATATTGCCCGTATCCTTGAAAAATACCCTGAACTACGCGAAAAAGTTCCTCAGGGAATCCTCGCCCGCCTCATGGATTAACCATGCTCCTCACCATTGACATTGGCAACACCAATCTGACTCTCGGCCTGTATGAAGGCGATAAGCTTGGCGCGCATTGGCGTCTCGCCACGGACCATAACCGTATGCCCGATGAATACGGCTTACAATTTCTAGGTCTCCTGCAAAACGCGGGAAAAACGTTAAATGACCTTGAAGGCATTTCGCTGGCATCCGTTGTACCGCCATTGACAGGACGAGTCACCCAGGCCTGCCGCGAATATTTGAAACAAGAGCCGCTGGTTGTGGATACGGGCGTCAAAACGGGGATCAAAATCCGTTACGAGGACCCGCGGGCTGTGGGCGCGGACCGTGTCTGTGATGCGGTAGCAGTGATGAAGCTGTACGGCGGCCCCGCCTGCGTGGTGGACTTTGGCACGGCGACTACCTTCAACGCGCTCACCAAAGATGGTGATTACCTCGGCGGCGCGATCACGGCGGGAATTAACCTTGCGGCGGAGGCCTTATTCACGCGCGCGGCAAAACTTCCGCGCATTGATTTACAGGTTCCGCCCTCCGTCATTGGGCGCAACACGGTTCATGCGATGCAATCGGGTCTACTGTTTGGGTACGTGAGCATGGTCGAGGGAATGGTGGCAAGATTCAGGTCCGAACTGGGAGGCGAGATGAAAGTCATCGCTACGGGTGGGCTGGCGGAAGTCGTCGCCAAAGAGACGCAGGTGATTGATATCATCGCTCCCTGGCTGACGTTGGATGGCCTGCGATTGATCTGGGAACTTAATCGCTGAACCGCAATAAGATCACACCGATCAGTACCAGCAAGCCGCCGAAGAGTTGTGTGCCAGTGAGAATTTCATTTAACAAAAAGTACGCCCAGACTGCGGTGAAGGCAGGCTCAAGCGTGGCGATGAGATTTGCAGTGGTGGGAGAAAGATAGCGGATGCTCAGCGTGTAAAGCCCAAAGCCGCCGAGCGTGGGAGCAACGCCGAGGAAGAACAAAAGTCCCCAGCCAGGGACAGAGTTACCAAGCCAGAGCATATCTTCAAAGATGGGTTGCCTTGTAAGAAACAGGTCACTGCCGATGTTGAAGAAAAATAAAAATACTGTGGCGATTGAAAAACTGTAAAGCAATGCAGTCCATGAATCGATGGACTTGTCAGATGCGGATTTTCCTTGCAGGTTGTAAATAGCAAACAGCAAACCTGTCAGCAAGCCGAAGATGATTCCCAACGGGTTGAGATTCCATGCCGAGGGATCGTATGCGCCCGAAACGAAAACAATTCCCGCAAGGCTGAGCAAAATGGAAACAACCTTGATGGCGCTGAATGTTTCCTTGAAAATAATTTTGCTTAAGATGGCCGTCATTGCGGGCGAGGAAAATGCCATGACGGTGGCAACAGCCGCCCCGTTGTATTGAACCGAAAAGGTCCACATCGAGTTGAAGACTGCGAGCACAAATCCATACACAACCATGAATCCCCAGTGCGTGCGATCAAGTGGAAAGCGCGGGCGGGCGAACAGCAGCAATCCCACCACCATGCCAAATGAAACGAACAGGTCGCGCCAGAATGCCAGCACCAGCGAAGGCAGTTGATAATTTTTACTGAGATAGCTGATGATAATGCCGGTGGACGACCAGAGAACGGTGGCGGTGAGTGCGATGATGTATCCGCGTGATTTCGATGAGTGGGTCATGGGTTCCTTTCAAGGAAAAACCCCGCGATTGCGGGGTTAGGGGTGTGCCCCCACGGGAATTCGAATCCCGGTTTAAGCCTTGAGAGGGCTTCGTCCTGGGCCGCTAGACGATGGGGGCATGAGCGGGCTGTATTCTATCACCCTGAATTTGAATCGTCAACGAAGACATGAATTTCCTTCGGCCCATGCACGCCGATGGTGAGAGTCATCTCAATATCTGCCGTACGCGAGGGGCCTGTAATGAAAACAGCGGAGTTTTTATCTTTTACCAAATCCATTGCATCGGGCAGGGATGGGAGAATATCTTTTGATTTTAAGACTGCGATGTGGATTTCAGGCAGCAGCGAAGCATGTAACGCCCCATCCGCCTCCAGCACGGACCCGGTATCTGCCAGCCCGCAAATGGCATTCGTCACGCCGACAAGGACTTCCGGGTCAGGCTCGTGGGTGAAGTCAATGTTTGCTTTTTGCAAAAGGGATTCATCCAGCGTGTTTGGCTCGAGATGAATTTTTTGAACCTTCCGCGCTAGTAGAAACTCGATAATTGCCTGTGTGGGAGTCTGTGTCTGATAAACATATCCGTCAAGCGCGGTGAGTTCTTTAGTAAATTGCTCGACTTTATTCTGGAGTGCAGGAGCAAGCTCCTGCATAGTTTTCGTTTCAACAATTTCTTGTTGTTTATTTCCACCTCTTGTATGCGACAGCAAGCTGTCGGACTCCAGAAATCTCTCTCGAAATGTCTGCCCTGCAAAGCGTGGCAAGTCTTTGCTGTAGCCCCAGCCCGTGAATGCAGGGACACGCATCCACTGCGAGCGGGGGGAGAGGAGAGAACTTGTCAGCGCGGCGAATTTTTGGGATGTGGCAAACAGCTTCGGGTGAGTGGCGAGGCGGGTGTAGATTTGCAAAAAGAATTTTGTAGACCATGTCAATCCCGCGCCGTCTTTCTTCTTTCCTCTTTCCTCCATCGCTTCACCCGCACGAACTCGTGTCAATAACTTCGGCAGATCAATATCCACGGGACAGGCATCTTTGCACGCACCGCACAATGACGAAGCCTGCGCAAGATGGACAAATTTTTCGCCAAGCAGACCAGGAGAAATGACCGAGCCAATCGGCCCAGGATACGGCGCAATGGATTTATCTTTGCCGATGTAGGCGTGGCCGCTGAGTTCACGAAATACAGGGCAGGCATTGAGACACGCGCCGCATCGAATGCAATACAGCGATTCTTTGAGCGGAGAATTTCTTAAGCGCGTGCGTCCGTTATCGAGGATGATGAGATGACGCTGTTGATGCGCGAGCGGCTTGTGAAGCAGTTGGGTGTAGACCGTGAGCTTTTGTCCCGTGGCCGAACGCGGAAGCAGGGAAAGCATGAGCGAGAGATCATCGAGAGTTGGGACGAGGCGCTCCATGCCCATCAGCGCAATGTGGACGGGCGGAACGGTTGTGACCATGCGCCCGTTGCCTTCGTTTGTGATGATGCAGACTGCGCCCGTCTCCGCCACGCCAAAGTTGACTCCGCTAAAGCCGATATCGGCGGTGAGGAAAATTTCGCGCAACACTTTTCGCGCGGTGGCCGTGAGCGTGGGAATATCTTCGGTGTACGGGATGCCAAGTTTTTCGTGAAAGAGTTGGGCCACCTGTTCTTTCTTCAAATGCGCGGCGGGTGTGATGATGTGACTGGGTCTTTCATGGCGGAGTTGAACAATGTATTCACCGAGGTCTGTTTCAACGACTTGAATGCGTTCTTTTTCAAGGGCATGATTGAGTTCGATTTCTTCTGAAACCATACTTTTGGATTTGGCGATCAGAATGTTGCGTGTTGCATGTTCCGTTTCGTGCTGGTGGTCGAGTAGTCCCGCGTGTTCTTTGCGGGACGTATCGAGACCACGTTTTTGTGCAATTTGCAAAATAATTTGAATCGCCTCCCCCGCATCCTCCGCACGATGGACAATAACCCCGTTTTCTTCATTCTTTGCAATGAACTGCGCGAGATATTCATCGAGGTGATCAATCACATCCGCGCGGACTTTGTGAGCGCGCTGACGTCTCTCACGCCAATCGGGAATGGACTCAAAGGCGAGTGCCCGCCCTTTCAGACGGCGCTCGGTATTATTGTCTAACGCGATCTGAAGAGTTTCGTTATTAATTGATTCGCGGATTCGGGAACGGAAAAATTGATTGCTCATGGTTTTATGCCAATATATAAACCTCGTCCGTCTACGCCTTTGGGATCATGGAATACTTTCAATCCCGCTGAACGAAATGCATCAAGATATTCCTTTTTTGTAAACAGACCCAGTTCAAGAAATTCAGTATCGTGTTCTATTCCTTTGGGCGTTCCAATCAGATATTGAAATTCGAGGATCGATACATTTCCCTTTTTTGAACCGTGACTCATCCGAACAATTTTCAAATCGGGTTTGTTGAAGTGGAGGGTATACACACGCCCAAGATGCCATTCATCGGGCGTAAACCATGGTTCGATCAATAAAACACCTCCCGAAAACAGGTGCTGAGACATACTCTTTATTGCTCTCTGTAAGCGGGTTTTCGTTTTGACATGACCGATGGCGCTGAACAGGCACACGATAATGTCAAATTTTCGACCCAACTTGAAATTTATCATGTCGCCTTGTTGAAACCGAATTTTTGGGTAATTCTTTCGGGCTACCATCAGCATCTTTTGTTCGATATCCAAGCCTTCGACTTGATAATGTTTGCTTAACAGATTTGCGTGAATACCCGTCCCACAGCCTACATCAAGCAAACTTTTGCCTTTTGACCGCTTATATTTTTGGATAAACTTGCGTACCTTGTTTGCCTCGGCGCGATAATCTTTGCCGTTGGCAGCATAAATGTCGTCATAATATTTTGCCGATTTCGAATACATGCTTCCCTTCCTTGTCACATTACACTTCCTACTTTTTACTGGCTATTCAGCACTTCCGCAATATGAACAACCCGTTGACTCTTCTTCTGCCGATGCAGACCTCCCGCAATGTGCATGAGACAGCCTGCATCGGTGACGACGAGTGTAGGAGAATTGGAGGCTTCGAGATTGGAGATTTTCCGTTTAAGCCATTCAGCGGAAAGTTCGGGATGCTCCACAGACATCACACCGCCGAAGCCGCAGCATTCTTCGGCATTGGGCAATTCAACAAGTGTTGCACCTTGTACGTTTTGAAGCAGCGTTCGCGGCTGCCTGTCCACATGGATGCCGCGCAGGGTGTGACAGGAGGGATGGTAGGTCAGCAGACCGTCCCATTTTGCGCCGAGATCGGTCACGTGGAGTTTGTCCACGAG
>JACPVB010000047.1 GCA_016191985.1 Chloroflexota bacterium
GGTCAACGTGCCGTTTTGGGAGGCATTGTAGAAACGGATGAGCACGTCCAGGTTCCAGATGGAGACGCCCGTGATGGAAATCAGCAGGAAGATGCCTACAGCAATAATAATTTTTTTGAAGATTTTCATTCCCGTTCTCTGACGATTAAGATAAATTTGATTGATTGTACACGGATTTTTAAGGGGAGAGTGCACAGATGCAAAAATGAAAAGGTTCTGCCGGAAACATTCCGTCAGAGCCTTTTTCATTCAGAGAGAGATCGTCTTAGTACCAGAGATGATCTATTTCTTTAAACTGACCGCGTCGAACCAGACCGAACCGCTGAGGTTCTTGTACATGAACTTGATGACGACCTGGGTGTAATCGCCTGAGGCGGTGAAAGTGAGGGCGTGTTTCGTGAAGACATGAGTGCCCGGCGCGCAGTTGATCGTTTTGGCATTGACCAGGGTGGTTCCGTTGTACAGGAACACCTGTCCACGACAGATGCCTTCTGCAGGGATGGCATTGCCTTTCTCTTTGAAAGAGAATGTGAATTTGTCACCGGCCGAACCGCTCAAGTTGAGTGTCTGGAGGAGAGTCTTGGCTACGACTGTTGCAGCATTCATGCGGACCGAAGCAGTGCCTTCGCTATTAACCGTGAGAGACTTTCCATCTGTGCCTGCGAAGTTCTGAGAAACCCAGAATTTGGGAGTGACCGAAGCGCCGACATAGGTATTGAAGCCGCCATTCTTAGCACGTTCTGAAGCGACATAGGTGGAAATCATCCAGGTGTAGGATGCAGGAGAGGCATCGGTGTTGCCCGCGTTGTCAATTGCACGGACTTCAAACGTATGCGCGCCATCGCTGAGCGGACCGAAATCGTCGCCGGAGTTACAGACTGCAAAGCCGCCGCCGTCCACCTGGCATTCAAAGGAGGCAATGCCGGAGGCCGAGTCACTGCCACTGAAGGTAAAGACTGCCGCGGAACTGCTGGAAGGGTTGGTGGGTTGGCTGTCAATTGTGGTGCTTGGAGCCGTGGTGTCTTCCACGAGAATATCGAAGGAAGCAGAGCCGGTGTTGCTGGCGGCATCGGTCGCGGTACAGGTGACAGTGGTAGTACCAAGCGGGAACGTATCGCCGGAGTTGGCATCGCAGCTGGGGGTCAACGTGCCATCCACATCATCTTCTGCGCTGACGGTGAAGTTGACTGCTGCGCCGGAAGCGCTGGTGGCTTCTGCCGTGATATTATCTGGTACTGTGACGAGAGGGGCCGTGGTGTCGGATCCTCCTGCATATTCATACGCGCCAATGTCGCAGGAACTATCGCGGGTTACGCCGCGTTGATCGAGTCCGTTGACCGGGGATGCCGCGCAAATCGTGTTGTCGCCTGCGTCAATTGCGGATGAGCCACTGAGCAGGGACATCGTTTGAGTAGCGCCGCCGTTATTGGCAAGCGTATCGAGACCGGGGTCGCCGCTCAGGGAGGCTGAACAGCCACCATCCTCTACGAGGTTGTTGATATTGGTGCCAACCATTCCACCCTTCAAACTAATGCAATCCTCGCCAGCCGTTGCATTGGCGATAATTGTGTTTGAGTAGTTAAGCGTGCCGCTGTTGATAATGTTCCCGCCGATACCGGTGGCGCTGTTATTTGAAAGGGTGCTATTTATCAGCGTAAGCGTCGCACCTGGATAATTGGCAATGGCACCGCCATTGGGAGCCGAGTTCCCCGATAAGGTGCTGTTTGTGATGGTCACGATGCCAAGATTTCGAATTGTACCTTCCGAGGAGGCGATGTTGTTGGATAGCGTACTGTTTTTGACCGTCAATGTGCCGGTGCTATCGTTATTAATGGCGGATCCGTTGCCAGAAGAATTCCCCGAAAGGGTCGAGCTCAGAAGCGTTAAACTGCCCGCATTGAAAATAGCCCCGCCCAAACTGCCGCTATTATTGCCTGTAAACGTGCTGCCGGTGATTGTGACAGTACCGCCATTATCGGCAAATGCTGCGCCGCCGATACTCGCGTTGTTGCCGGAGAATGTGCTGTTATTGATGGTCACAGTATTGCCAGAAACAAAATATGACGCGATAGCACCACCGTAACCGCCATTTGCTGTGTTCCCCGTAAATAAGCCATTTTCAACGACTAGAGAACCAGAACCGTTGAGAAAAATGCCGCCGCCATAATCAGCATATCCATTCGCGACAGTTACATTCTTAAGAGTCAATGTAGAACCGGCATTGACGTAAAAGACGCGTTGCGTCCCGCCGCCGTTGAGTGTCACTTGCGAAGCCAGCGCTGCCCCGTCAATGGTCATGTTTTTGCTGATATTGAATACAGAAGATATAGTGATCGTCGAGCCGGAGAGGCTGCTATTAAAAGTAATAGTGCCGCCAGCATCAACATCGTTAATTGCCTGGCGTAAAGAACCCGCGCCGCTGTCGTTGGCATTGGTTACTTCGATCGGCGACGCCGCAAACGCTGGCGCAACGTCTAATGCGCTCACGATCAGAGCTAGGACAGTTAGCACGAACATAAATGATTTTTTAAAAGATTGTTTCATTTCCTTTTTTCCTTTTCTGAGTTGATTTCGAGCGGACTTGCGTAAGCATGGCACGCTCTAATGATGAAGACAATGAATGCGGTTGATGTATTATCTGTTCCTGTCTGCCTCCAATGCTGCCGCTTTTCTAGGTGGTCTAAAAAATTCTATACATGCAATATGCGATTCGTATAAAAGCGGGCATACTTTACCTGAGCACCCCCGTTTAAGTCATCATCATGGTGTTTAACTTTTGTGGAAGTTTTGTGTAAGGTTGTTTAAACGTTTGTTTAAGGCAAACTTAAACGCGGGCTTAAACAAAATCTTGCAAAAAAGAAAGGCTCTGTCGGAAACATTCCGGCAGAGCCTTTCTTTTTCAGAGAGAGATCATCCCACTGAGGTAGATGACCTCGAAATGTCTGCTTTTACTTTGGCAAACTAACCCCATCGAATCGAGAAGGTTATTTTCCGTATATCCCAGCCAGGCGGCCTTCCTGTAGGAAAAATCGCTGTACCACACCAAACAATAGGATTGCAGGGAAGGTCATTACTACTGCCCCGGCCATCAGCAACGGCCAATTGGTGCGGTCAAGTTCCTGCAATTGACGGAGCCCCACCGGTAAGGTGTATAAAGATTGTGATTTTAGATATAGCAGGGGCGTGATGAAATCGCTCCAATACAACAGAAAGGCCAGTATCCCAACCGCCACGAGCGTGGCGCTGGATAGCGGCAAAGCCACCTGCCGCCAAATGGTCAGGGCGCTGGCTCCCTCCACGCGCGCCGCCTCATATAGTTCTGCCGGTATGCGGCGGAATGCCCAATAAAACAGCAGCACGAACAACGGGCTGGAGCCCATAATGCTCGGCGCGAGCAGGGCCAAATACGTATTATAGAATCCCAGCCAGCGAAAAAGGATAAACCGCGCCAGCCACACCGCCGTGACAGGAATAAGAAGCAGAATAATGGACAGGTTGATGAACCTGTTTTGCCCACGCGGGCTGAGCTGCGACATGGCAAAGCCCGCCCACGAAGCAGTGACCAGCGTGATGCAAACTGCCGCCCCCGCAATCAATGAGGAATTCAAAATATAACGCCCCAGTGGAAGGAGTTGGAATATCCGCGCGTAATTCGACCATGTTACAGGGTCGGGAATCCATTCGATGGCACGGGGCGGGGGCAGGCCCGGCTGGCGAAGCGAAGCGCTTATCATCCATACCAATGGAAGAATAAAAAGCGACGATGCCAGAATCGAAACAAGATGAAAAAGGATGGAACTCCGCCTCCGTTCCCCGCCGACGCCTGATTCGCGAGTGGAGTTTTTTCTACTCTGCATCAGTGATCTCCCTCCTCCCGATGATGGACAAGATAAACCAGATCAACACCGTGGTTGCGAGGCTGAGAAGGATAGTAATGGCAGAGCCTGGGCCAAAGTGCATTCGATCAAAGGCTTCTTCATAAGCGACCAGCGGCAGGAACAGTGTGGAATAATATGGGTCGCCATTGGTCATGATTAAGTTGGAGGTAAAAATATTCTGGGCGCTGAAAATGACATCACGCAAGGCCAGCAATAACAACCAGGGAACCAGCAAAGGCAGGGTAATGTAACGGAATTGCTGCCAGGTATTTCCTCCATCCACCGCGGCGGCGGCATAATATTCAGATGGAATGTTCTTCAACCCCGCCAACAGCACCACGAACCCTTCCCCGATCTGAAAAGCAGACATGAAAACAAATACCAGTTTGGCCGTCTTCGCATCTGCCAGCCAGCCGGGAGCAGGTAATCCCAGCACCGACGCAATGAGATTCACCGGCCCATATAGCGGATTGAAAATCCACATCCAGATCAGGGCATAGGCCACGTCTGGAATCACAGTCGGCAGGTAAACGGCCGCACGATATAGCCCCACACCG
This sequence comes from Chloroflexota bacterium, assembly GCA_016191985.1. Lineage (GTDB taxonomy): Bacteria > Chloroflexota > Anaerolineae > Anaerolineales > Villigracilaceae > Villigracilis. The sequence continues at coordinate 4,436 of JACPVB010000047.1, forward strand.
CGGCGCTCGCGATTAAGCCATAATGCTAATGCCAATGCGCCCAACACGCGCAAAGGGGTTGCCAGGGCAACAAAATACAAGGTGTTGTAAAGCGCCACCGGAAAGCGAAAATCAGTTGGGTTGGCGGCGATGAGGCGAAAGTTAAATGTCCCCACCCAGGCGGGCGCTGAAATGCCATCGTAGCGCATAAAAGCCAGCGCAATGGACAACAGGGCAGGGATCCCAACCAGGGCCAGCGCACCTAATAGATAGGGCGCCAGCAGCATCATCAACTGGTTGCGGTAGCGGAATCTACTCATTTTCTGTGAACAAGGGTCTGGTGCGGAAGACCGCAGATTGCATGGCTTTCAGTGTGGATACGTTCCCGTAAAATGCACGCTGTAATTCTTCACTCACAATTTCCTCGATCTCCGCCCAGTTCACCTGCTGAGGCAGGGCCACGATATTTGGGATTTCATCGAGGAAGACCTTGCTGTGTTCGGGTTTGGCCGATGGATCGAGAAACGCATCTGACTCTGCCACCTCAATGAGGGATGGAACGGTACGCCCGCTTTGGGCAATGATGGTTTGCCCTTCCACAGAATTTGCAAATTCAATGAATTTCCAGGCTTCTGTTTTATGGGCGCTGGCGGAAGTGAGGCAATAGGCATCGGAATGAAGAATGGTGGCCTTTGTCTTTCCCACAGGCAGGGGGGCCACATCCCAATCGAAGGCGGTGATCTCGCGGAAGGTGGGGGTCAGGCGGCGGCTGTTGAAGTACATGGCCGCGCGCCCATTGACGAAGCGGCTCTCGCTGTTCTCGGATACTTCCTCAACGGCGTTTGGAACAATATGGTATTTCACCTGCCAATCCACAAACCACTGGATGGCTTCCACGGAGGTGGGGTAATCAAGAGCGAGGGCATTCTGGTAGCTGACGAATCCGTTATTCTGCCAGATGAAGGGGGCCACGCGAATCAGCTCCGGTTCGATGCCAACTCCGTACTGGTCAATTTGACCATCCTGGTCGGTGTCGAGAGTCAAAGCTTGGGCGGTGGAAATGAAATCGTCCCAAGACCAGTTGTCGGCGGGGTAGGAAGCGCCTGCGGCATCGAATAAATCCTTGTTGTAATACATCACCAGGCTGGATATGTTTTGCGGGATGCAGATCAATTGTCCCTGCCACATATAAGGTTGTATGGCTTGCGGATAAAAATCGTTTGTGTTGATCTGGTCGCTTTGGTCGAGATAGGGGCCGAGCGGTTCAAAGGCGTTCTTTGCGGCCAGTTCGGCAAAGCGGCGGTAACTGACCAAAACAACATCGGCAGGCGTACCGCTCGTCAGGTCGGCGGCCAGTCGTTTGCGATAATCGCCCTGGCTGGGGATGTGGATGAGTTCAATGGGAATATCGGCGTGTTGTTTTTTGAAGGCGGATACCAGATTCTGATAAGCCTGTAATTCGGCGGGTTCGCCAAAAACCATGAAACTGACCGGGTCCGGTTCTTTGACAGGACTGCACGCACTCACAGATAATACTGCAATGCTCAATATGTAAAGGATTGTGACGAATCGTTTCATGTTTTTTCCTTGCCTTATTAATGGCTGGGCATAGTATATCGCGGCTGCTGGGTTTAGAAGGAAAACAGGCAATTCGAGGAGTGGAGAAAAGGGTGGGGTAAACTTTTCTTTGCCACAGAGATCGCAGAGTTCTCTGAGAAAAAAACTCAAAATCTCTGTGTGCTCTGTGGCTAACCCACGACATTAGCCACTCCCGCAATTCGCAAGGTTCACCTTGCAGTACGGCTAATAAGACAGCCCTACCATAAATGGGCAGGGCTGTTTTGTTGGTGTGGGGATCATCACAAAACCGGTGATGTTCTCCAGAAGTAAAGACTTATTTCATCAAGCTGACACCGTCAAACCAGACTGTGCCGCTGGCCTTGGCATAGGTGAACCTGATGACCACCTTGGTGAAGTTGGCAGCTGCGTTGAAGCTAAGCGTCTTCTTTTGGAAGGTGGAGTAGGTGCCGTTGGAGCAGTTGATGGTCTTGGTTTGTTTCAACGTGCTTCCACTATATATAAGCACATCGGCTTTACATGTCCCTGCGGCTGGGATGGCTGAACCTCTCGCCCAGAAGGTAAGTGTTAAGTTGTCGCCAGTTACACCGCTAAGGGTAAGAGTCTGGGTGAGGGTCTTGGTCTTGCCAGATTGACCAGCGATCTTGACGGAGGCTGTGCCTTCCTTCTTGATCTTGGTATCTTTGCCGTCAGTGGCGGCGAAGGCAGTGTTTTTCACCCAATTGGTTGGGATCTTGGAGGTGCCAGTATAGGTGTTGAATCCGCCATTCTTGGCACGTTCCGCCTGGATGGTCCAGGTATAGGTGGCGGGGGAGGCGTCCACATTTCCAGCCGCATCCACTGCATAGACCTGGAAGGTGTGTTTGGCAACGGACAAGTTTGTATAAGCCTTGGGGCTGGTGCAAGAGGCAAAGGCTCCGCCATCCAATTTGCAGAGGAAGGAGCCAGATTCGGTGCTGGTGAAGGAGAAGCTGGCATTCTTGCTGGTGGTCAGGGCAGGCGGTTTGACCGTGATGGTGGTATTAGGTGCGGTGTTATCAAGCACGTAGGTCTGATCGGTTGCAGGTTCATCGGTGGGCAAGGGATTGCCAGCCAGGTCGAGAATATCTTCGCCAGCATCCAGGTCGAGACCAACTGTGCCGTTAAAGGAAGCCAGGTCGCCGCCGGAGACTGTGACATCATAAACGCTGTCACTGATTGGGTTGACGCCTGTGACCGTGGCCGATGTTGTGCCATTCACTGCAAAGTCTGCGGCATCCACGTTTTGCACCGCTTCGCTGAAGGTAACGCGGAAAACGAGCGTGTTCGCATTGGTTGGGCTGGCGGCAGGAGTTTGGCGCATGAAGGAAACCAGGGACGGCGCGATGGAATCACCATCTGCAATGACGAAGTCGCCGGCGGAAACATTCGTGAGGTCGTTGTAGTTGGTTGTGTCTGTTGGCGTGAAGTCCGCTGTAATAGCGTACGTGCCTACGTCCGTCGGCTCGGTCGAAGACCCATCATATCTGATGTTGCTTACCGATCCTGGCGTGCCACTGGACGAGACAGTTGCTGTTTTAGGAGTTCCATCATAGGCGACCGGCGAGTTCGTTACCGAAAGCGTCACGGAGGGGTTGGCTTTCTGGATCACAAAGTTTCCAGCCGAAACGCCCGTGAGGCTATTGTAGTTGGTGGTATCCGTCGGTGTGAAGTTCGCGGTGACGGCATACGTTCCTGCGTTGGTCGGGGTCGTTGAAGAACCATCGTACTTGATGTTGCTTACCGAACCCGGCGTGCCGCTGGAGTTGACCGTCGCAGATTTTTGAGTTCCATCGTAGGTCACGGGTGAGTTGGTCACCGAAAGTGTGACAGATGGGTTGGCCTTCTGAACAGTGAGTGTGCCATTAACATAAACTACAGTCTTTGTGCTGTCCGCTGGAACACCGCCCGAACAGGAGATAGTGTATGTTCCCGCGTTGCTGTGCGCGCCTGAAACGGAACAGGTCGGCTCAGTGGTGAAAACCGTATCGGATGGATCCTTGCTGAAGTCGAATGCGGGGTCGGCGTCACCATACGTGATGGTTTTGTTGTTGGCTGTGACGGTGATGACAGCGGCCTCATAGGAACCGATATCGCAATGTGCGCCTTGTGGACGAGTCACACCGCGCTGGTCGAGGTTGTTCACCGGGGCCGCGGCACAGGCCGCGTCGTTGCCTGCGTCGAGCGCGGGAGAACCGCTGAGCAATGCCATTGTCTGTGTGGGGCCGCCGTTATCGGCAAGCGAACCGAGGAGCGGGTTGCTGCTGAGCGTCGCGGAACAACTTCCATCCTGAATCAGGCTGGAGGCAACGCTGGAGGGGGCTGTCCAATACGCGCAGTCGCCGCCCGAGGGAGAGCCGGCAATGATGGTGTTCGTCAAGGTAAACGTGCCCCAGTTGACGATTCCGCCGCCCCATACCGCGCTGTTGGCGGAGAAAGTGGTGTTGGTCACCGTCATGGGACCGCCATTGCCGATGCCGCCGCCATACGTGGAAGCGCTGTTATTGTAGAAAGTGCTGTTTGCTACTGTGAGCGTCCCCCAACTGCGGATGCCGCCGCCCTCAGCAGAAGAAGCGTGGTTGTCAACGATGGTACTGTTCAACAACGTCAGTGTGCCGTTGTTTTCAATGCCTGCGCCGCCACCGTTATAACCCTTCGTAATGGTCAGATTGTTGATAGTAGTTGTGACGCCGGAGTTGACAAGGAATACGCGCACGCTGTTCTCGCCGCTGACCGTGACGTGATGCGTCGTGCCGTCAATGGTCAAATTCTTTGCGATAGTAAGCGTGCTGGAAAGCGCGATGTTGTAATCGTTGTTGAAGTTGATCGTACCACCCACGCAGACATCCGAAAGCCCCTGGCGCAGAGAGCCCGCGCCGCTGTTGTTGGCATTGGTTACGGTGATGGATGAGAAACATCCCGTTCCCGTTCCTTGAATATTGAAGTTGTATGGATTCTCGTTCGAGTCGTTGTTGTCAATCGAGATGGTCGCGGTGCGGAGTCCCAGCCCTCCCGGCGCAAAATGGACCGTGAAGTTGGTACTCGCATTTGGGTCCACCGAAGCGGACGGAGTAACAGTGACACTGAAATCTGACGCGTTCGTGCCTGTGATGTTCACGCGCGGAGTCCCGCTCAGGTTCAGGTAGTTTTCGCCTGTGTTCTGGATGATGTATGTGCGGTCAAAGCCTCCACTGGAAAGATCCACAGAACCAAAGTCGGTGTGGTCGGTTGTGCTTGGAGTCGTATCGCCATCTGCAATGGATTTATTATTACCTTTGATGTTCATTTCAGGCACGGTGGTCGTGCTGGGTGAAACGACGGCGATCTTGAACATGCCGCGTCCGTGCGTGACGGAGACGAGCGTGTAGTTCAACCAGAACAATTCATCCACCGAGGTGTTGGTGGGGCCATCGTGCGGGAGTTTCCAGGTGGCGCCGCCGTCTTCGCTGGCGAACACGCCCGTTTCTGTGCCGGCGTAGATCCAGGATGGGTAATCGGGGTGAATGACCAAACTGCGGACCGGGACATCCGGCATACCCGTCACGCCTGAACCAGTGCGGTCAGACCAGTTCGTTCCGTTGTTGGTTGTCATCCACACATTATCAGTGCTGAATCCACCGAAGGTCACATAGATTTTGTTCGTATCGGTCTTGTCCAACGTGATGCGCGTCACGTAACGATTGGGGAGAGGATTCGCCCCATCATCCATCTTAACCCAGGTGGGAGTGGCGGATGTGCCATTGGTGGTCTTGTACACATCACCGTTGTTATGCCCAACCCAGACGACATCCGCGTTGCCTTCCAGCACGGCGATGGCGCTGATGGGACTCCCCACTGATGCTTTGACAATGTACCAGGAGGGACCCGTGGCGGAATATGCGCCGCCGGGCGCCTTGACATCGTTCGAGCGCCAGAGCGAATTCAAACCCATGTAGAGGCGATTGGAATCATTGGGGTCGAGGGTGAAGGGCGCAATGAAGTTGCCTTCGCTGTTTTGCGCTTCGGTGATGATATACGGAGCAGATTTATACGTCCATATCGAGCCGTTCCAATACTTGCCCCAGATATACTCCATTCCGCTTCCAGTAGTACTGCGATTGATCTGCCCGTAGACGTACTCACCGTAGGTGTAATTTGGGTCAGCAAGATCTATCGCAGAAAAACCGCCATCGCCGCCGAAAACTGTTGTCCATCCTTCGGTGCCGTTATCTGGGGTATAAAGCAGTGTGCCGTTGTCTTGTGTGCCGCCTACGATCATTCCATTTAACGGACTACCCGCACCGCCGTAGAACTGGGTGATGCCGAGGTTGTTGTTGAGTTCGGTCCAGCCGCTGGTGAGGGCCACGGTGGAGAAGTCATTTGTTTTATACACGCCGCCGTCGTTCCCGAAGAAGACAATCTTATTGGATGTGCCGTTAAAGCCAGGGTGCTCGACGATCATGTGTTGGTCTGCGTGGGCAGAGAGATCGGGAGCAGACCACCATTGGCTGACCTTCGTCATGGTTGTGCCGCCATCGGTACTGCGGTAGATATCAACGCCGCCAACCATGACATTGTTTGCATTGGTGGGATCCACCCAGACGACATTGTCGTACCAACCCTGACCGCTCAAAAGACTATTTCCTGTGTTGACCACGGAATAGTTTTGTCCGTAGTCCGTACTTTTCCAGAGTTCGCCGTTGTTGTTATTGAGCGAGGCATATACGATCGAGGGGTTGCTTGGCGCAAAAGCGACTTCTGTGCGCACTTCCCAACCGGGAGAGGAAAGCCCAGTGAATGTCGAAAGGCTCCAAGTAGCACCCGAATCACTCGAATAGGCGGCAGTACCATAATTCGCCGAAGCAATAGCGTGGCTGCCATCGGAAGCAAAATTGACATCGTACCAGTTTCCTGTCAAAACCTGAGTCCACGAGGCTCCGCCATCGGCAGTTCTCCAAGCGCCAGAGCGCGTTGCCGCGAGAAGAATCTGATTATTGGTCGGGCTGATCGCCAGGCGATTGACGTAATACCAATCTGAATTTGCTGTGGAAGCAAGTTGAGTCCAGGTGGTTCCGCCGTTGGTGGTTTTGAAAACACCCGCGCCGCGAATACCATCAGCGTTATAAAAACCCTCGCCTGTTCCGGCGTAGATCGTGTTGGGGTCGGTTGGGTCCATGACCAGGGTGGCGACGGCCATATTTGCCATGAAATCGTCCATGATCTGCCAGGATGCCGCGCCATCGGTCGTCTTCCAAATTCCACCGGAGACGCTGCCCGCGTACATGATGTTGGGGTCGCTCGGGTTGATGACGATGGAGCGCACGCGCCCGCCGATGTTGCCCGGCCCGATCCAGCTCCATGAAGCGCTGGTGATGCCTGCCGCATAGCCTTCCGGTTGTGGGACAGCCATCATCTCTTCAATGTGCGCTTTGGCATTTGTGTACCCGTCCACTGGGATAAAGCCGTTTTCGTCTTGCAATTGCATCATGCGAAGCTCGATGGCCTTGTCGGGCTGGTCCGGTTTTTGCATTTCACCTTCATTGCCTTCGAACATGCCCAATTCACTTGGCGACATGGCGCAAATCTCGGCAAGCGTGAATCCGCGCTCCATCATCATTTCTCTGATCCCCTCTTCGGAGACGCCGCGCGCCTGGATAACCGCTTCAACAGTGACGTTGTTGTCACAGACCAAAGCGGAAGAGCTGCTCGCTTCCTTCTGCGCGGACGGGCTGCCGGCCACTACCGCATACAGGATCATCCCTGCAAGCAAGACCGTTGACAATATCTTATGTGCTTGAGACTTATTCATCATATAACTCCTTGTGGCTCTTCACATCTCCCCACCCGGGTGATGTGTGAAAAAATAATTCATTTCTACAAAATATTTATGGATATTGAGGAGAAAGGTCTTTCGAAAGTTGTCCGATAATCACTCCTTGAAAATGATGGATTAATGTCAGTGCAAAAATTACTTGACCTCAATAGTGAAAGCAAACGTAATGGGCGCCGCTGGCGGGCAGGGTGTGCCGGGATCACATGACATTGCCGGGGCTGTCAAGCGGACATCGGTATCACCTTTGGCAATCGCACGAAATAACCAACCTTGTTCGCCTGGTTGGTTCATGTGTTCGGGAGGAATCAACGATTGAATGATTGTGTCGGCAAATGTGACCTGCCATGTAGGGGAAGCAGAGGGCAGGGCGATGGCGACGATATCCCCGACTGAGACAATTACTGTTGTGCCGGATTGCTCTTCCGGGTTTATAAAAACATTAGCGGTAGGTAGGACAAGTATTTCGGTGGATGTTGGGCTTACTTTGATCGTGGAAATGACCGGCGGTGTTGAGGTGCGCACGTCCATTTCCTGCGCGGCACAGGATGGAAGAAAAGCGATGACAAATATTGAGCATAGTATGAACTGGTGAAATTTCATGTCTTCTGACCCGTCCTCAATTCCGCAACGTCGCGCAAAGCGCGTAGCAGTTCGGCGCGCCCCGCAGTTTTCGTTAAAACAACTTGAGCGCCGGCATCCAATGCGGCCTGTTCCTGTCCAGGCACTTCATTGGTGGTCAATGCCAGGATGGGGGTGTCCGGCAGGGATTTCCGCAAAATCGTCAACGCTTCCAACTCGTCCCGTCCGGGGTTGCCCAGAGCAAGCAAGATGATATCCGGCACGAAAGGGAGCAGGATGGCATCGGGCTGGGTTGGGATTGTCATCAGCTCAGACTCCACGCTTTTTTTGTCTTGCTCAACCAACTTCAGATCAGGCTCCTTTGTAATGACAGCGCACAAGGCATCACGCATGATGGGGTGCGCTTCGATGATGAAGACGGAGGCGGGAGCGGAATTCATGAATGCACTTTACCCGAATACCCCCGTTTAAGTCATCCACATGGCGTTTAACTTTTGTGGAAGTTTTGTTTAAGCTTGTTTAAGCCTTTGTTTAAGCCCGGCTTAAACGCGGGCTTAAACAAAAACTTGCAAAAACGAAAGGTTCCGGCGGAATATTCCGCCGGAACCTTTCTATTCAGGGAAAAATCATCCCATACAGGCAACGATTTTCCAAAAAGCGAACTTACTTCATCAAACTGACCGCATCAAACCAGACCGTGCCACTCGTGTTCTTGTACACGAACCTGATGACCACCTGAGTGTAACTGCCCGAAGCATTGAAGGTGAGGGTATGCGCCTGGAAGGTATGGGTCCCTGGTGTGCAGTTGATCGTCTTGGCATTGACCAGGGTGGCTCCATTGTAGAGCCTGACCTGTCCCCGGCATAAACCATCAGCAGGGATGGAGTTACCCTTCTCTTTGAATGAGAAAGTGAATTGATCCCCGGCAGAGCCGCTAAGGTTGAGAGTCTGGGTCAGGGTTTTAGTTTTGCCCACGGTGCCGTTCATGCGGACGGAGGCGGTGCCTTCGCTATGAACCGTGAGGGACTTTCCATCGGTGCCGGCAAAGTTATGAGAGACCCAGAACTTGGGAGTCTTGGAAGCGCCCACGTAGGTATTGAAGCCGCCGTTCAAAGCACGCTGGGAGGCGCTGTAGGTGGAAATGGTCCAAGTGTAGGAAGCGGGAGAGGCATCCGCGTTGCTGGCGGCATCAATGGCGCGGACTTCAAAGGTATGCGAGCCATCGCCGAGCGGACCGAAATTGTCGCCGGAGGTGCAGGCGGCAAACCCGCCGCCATCCACCTGACATTCAAAAGAGGCCACACCGACCAGGTCACTGCCGCTGAAGGTGAAGACTGCGGCGGAAGAACTGGAGGGATTCGCAGGCTGGCTGTCAATCGTGGTATTCGGGGCGGTGGTATCTTCCACGAGAATATCAAAGGAGGCGGAACCGGTATGGCTGGCCGCATCGGTGGCTTGACAGGTGATGGTGGTGGTTCCGATGGGGAAGGTGTCGCCGGAGTTGTAATCGCAGGTGGGTGTCAATGCGCCATCTACATCATCCTGGGCGCTGACGGTGAAGTTGAC
>JACPVB010000285.1 GCA_016191985.1 Chloroflexota bacterium
AAGCAGTAAAAGACGCATCGCAACTTTATTTGTTTGAGGTGCAGGCGAACAAGAAACGCCAGGTTGAGCCTTTTAATATGTCACTCCTTAAGTGGATTGGCAGTAAACAACGCATGGCTCATGAAATCATCTCATATTTTCCCGTCGAATTTGGCACATATTTTGAATCATTTCTTGGGAGCGGAGGCATTTTGGGAACCCTTGTCCCCAAAAGTGCTATTGCCTCCGACACTTTTAAGCCACTTATTGAAATATGGCAAACTTTGAAAAAATCTCCGGCAACATTAAAGCAATGGTATAACGAGCGCTGGCAAAGGATGATGGATGGAAACAAGGTGGAAGTTTATGAGGAAGTCAAGGCCTCCTATAACTCCAAGCCAAACGGCGCAGATTTATTATTCCTGACGCGTTCTTGTTATGGAGGCGTAGTCCGTTTTAGGAAAGCGGATGGTTATATGTCAACTCCATGCGGTATTCACAAACCAATTGCTCCTGAAAGTTTTTCCCGTCGAGTGGATGAATGGCACAAACGAATTTCAGGTACAACATTCCTCCATTTAGACTATGAAGAAGCAATGAGTATGGCAAAGCCAGGCGATTTAATTTACTGTGACCCACCATATAGTCATAGCCAGGCCATTCTATATGGGGCACAATCTTTTAATTTAGAGCACCTATTAAGTGTAATCGAAAAATGTAAAGAGCGAGGGGTGTAGTTGCCTTGAGCATCGACGGCACAAAGCGGTCAGGCAATTTAATCTGCGATATCCCCTTGCCCGGTGGGTTGTTTGAAAGAGAAATGCTAATTGACATTGGACATTCCATGCTCAAAAGATTCCAAATGAATGGAAAAACTCTTGAGGGTGAGAGGGTCTCTGATAGATTGTTGCTGACTTATTAAGCAACGCATATTTTACAACCCTCATAAAAAATGAAAATATGATATTGGAGAGCAAAACTGCCAAGCAAACACGCTAAGCTTGAATCAGCAATCGTGGAAAAATTTAGTTCACGATTCACACCGGGCGCAAAACCAATTTTTCTGCGTGGCATGACAAAAAAGGTAGCCGCATCACATGGAGGGAATGCCATCGCACGGATTAGACCTCGCCCAGCCCTTCTGAGTCGCGTCGATAAAAATCGTGTATGATTGGGCGCAGGAGATTGAACCATGACCAACCAGGAACTCCTTAATCGAATTACCATAAATCCCAACATGGCGTTTGGCAAGCCAACCATACGCGGATTGCGCTATTCCGTTGAATGGCTGTTGGAAACTCTCAGTTCGAGGATGACCAACGAGGAAATTCTTGCGGATTATGAAGACTTGCAACCTGAAGACATTCAGGCAGTCTTGTTGTATGCGGCTCGGTTAAGCCAGGTCAAGCGGATGAGCATGGTTGCTGCATGAACTTTCTCATTGACGCCAACCTGCCGTGCCGCCTGGTTTATCTTTTCCGTGAACGCGGGCATCAGGCAATCCATACCATCGTTCATACGTAACCCCAGAATATGTTTAACATAACCTCTGCCTGGAAATCCGCTTTCCCCGGCGCACACGTGGGGGTGTTGGTGATGCGAAATGTCTCCAACCCTGCTCATCACGCCGATTTGGAAAAACAAAAAATGGAGTTGGAGGAACGGCTGCGTGTTCAATTTGCGGGGCGGGACCGGGCGGCAATTGCAAGCCACCCTGTTCTACAGGCATACAACGAATATTATCGCCGTTTCAAGAAGACCTATCACGTTCAACTCCAGCTTGAGTCGATTCTCTTGAAAGGGAAATCGATTCCAAGCGTGGCGTCCCTTGTCGAATCGATGTTCATGGCGGAGGTGAAGAATATGCTGCTCACTGCGGGGCATGACCTGGACTCCCTGCACCTGCCCCTGACACTGGATGTCACAACGGGTAATGAAAGTTATATGCTGCTGCGTGGAGAGAATCAGACCGTCAAGCCTGGCGATATGATGATTAGCGATGGGATGGGGATCATTTCAAATATCATCTACGGCCCAGACCAGCGGACGCAGATCACCGCCGATACTCGCAATGCGGTGTTTACCGTCTACGCGCCAGGCGGAATTGACGAACAAACCGTGGCACATCATTTGCAGGATATTCAGGGATATGTAGCGATCATCACGCCGCAGGCACAGGTTGAACTGCTCAACGTTTATGGCTGAGATTCAAATTTGATCGCGTTCGATAAAGGAAGAGTAAAAAAAAACGCATAAGAACGCGAAGTAAAAATATCCCCGCTGGAGACATGCCCATGACCGTCAAAACTTTATCCGTTATCGCTTCCATTCTGACCGTGATCCTGCTCATCCTGCTTGGGCTTTTGCTTACCTTTGGGCAGGTCATTGCGCTCAACGGCTTCAGCGAGCGCGAAGGCATGACTTCGCTTATCATCTCGCTGGTGTGTCAGGGCGCGGGTTTGATTCTTTCTGCTGTGTTTACAGGGTGGCTGACAAGGCTGCTCTTTGAAAAATTTAACTGGAATAAGATTTTGGCGGTGATCGTCTCTGTTGTTGCGGGGACGATTTTAGGCGGCGGGTTATCGTTCGCAGCATTGATCGTATCTCTTTTCGTGGCGGAGGGGATGCGATAATCAGTAGATCACGATTCTGGACTCCATCAGTTCACTTGCCCTGTGTGCTGATGGAAATTTTAGGCAGCAAGCTGCCCGACTCCAAAGTTTTTCGTGAAGTACTGATAATTTCAAATCCGAGTGGGGAGATGCAGGGTGGGAAAATGCCGTTCGGACGGTATCAACTTTCAGGGCGGCGGGAGGCGGTTCGTGTCGCGGGGTACAATCTCCCATCTTTCAAACATTCCAATAACTCTCCAAACGGCTGTAATCTTTTATAATGTGCTTCCAAAAGGTGCAGGCACTGTGCTAAAAACCAAATAGAGGAAATGAGGAGATTCGTATGAGCAAAAACAATTTAAAAAAGAACAGCCAGTTTAAGAGGTGGGTGAAAACAAGTTTCTTCATTGTGCTGGCAATGGCGCTGATTCAGGCCTGCGGCACGCCGAAAATCCCTGAAGGCGCCAGGATCATCGAAGATACCCCAACGAGAAGCATTCCAACAAAAACACCGTATGTAACCGCGACCGTGCCGGGCGGGTCGGTATTGACGGCGACCGCCTCCGCGTTGCAGGCTCATGATGGGGCGGTCCGTTTTATGAGCTACAGCATTCAGGATGGTGGGGTGGATAAACTGCCGCAGGTTACATCCATTTTGCAGGCATACAACGCCGATGTGCTTGCTGTTCAAGAGGCAAACGGCTGGGCTGCGAATGATTTTGCAATCGCGAAACAGGTTGCGAGCGACCTGGGCATGGAATATATCTACTGTGCGGCGGACAGCGCCGAAGTGGATAAAAATGGCAATACCTACGACGTGGTATTATTTTCCAAACTGGAAGTTAAAAGCTCTGAAACTTATTCAAATGTAGCGAATTGTCTTATTCGTGCCGAAGTGGCGACTGCGGGCGGACAGTCGGTGCAGGTCTTTGCCACTTACATTCGCCCCAATTTCGATGAAGTGGGCTGCCGGAATGTTGAGAATATCGTGAAGGCCATGGAGCCTTTTACGGGAGGCCCGGCTATCTTAATGGGCGATATGACCATTCCTCCTCCCGGCATTATCATGGGATATTCGGAAAGTGAGATCGCCTGCCCGCCCCTGCTCGAAGCGGCCGGCTTGTCGTTCTTTGCGGATGTCAGCCAGGTGGATCACATGTGGTTGACTCAGGCCCTGCTGGATATTCAGTCTTATAAACTGCCCAACCCAAGCACTGAGCCGCTTGTGCCGAAGAGCGTCATCAGAAGCACATCCGACCATTCTCCATTGGCGGTTGATTTCTATTTCCCATAAAAGATTAATTAATACCCTATTTGGTTTGGGCGGACTCTGCCCCTGCAATCAGAAAATGCTTTGCACCTCGATAGAAGAACAACATCCCCTGTTTGGCGCGGGGGATGTTGTTCTTTTTTACCAGTGAATTTCTTGTTTTTTGTGCAAGAATTTTTCACCACAAAGGACACAATCCCGCTCGCATCATTGAATTTTCTACGTAGCGAGCGGGACAAAGTGCACGAAGATTTTTAAAAGATTTTCCTTTGTGTTCCCTCGTGACCTTCGTGGTAAATCCTTTTTGGTTTCGGCTTGTCCGAGTTAGGGTTTTTCCAAAATTTAACGCAAAGGCGCAGAGACGCAAAAGCAGCAATTTGAGTTATTTGGTGCAGGGTTGCGATTGTTTTTCCACCGGCAAACCAAA
>JACPVB010000286.1 GCA_016191985.1 Chloroflexota bacterium
AACAAAGAGTTGTTCGCCACTGTCGGCGTCCCAAATGCGCCAGGTTCCATCGTCGCTGGCAGTGACCAGGCGACTGCCATCCGGGTTGAAGGAGACTCGGCTGGCAAGCCAGCCCGGATATTGCCACGCCTTCAATTCGCGTCCCGAATCAGTGTCCCAGATCCGAATCGTTCCATCCTGACTGGCTGTAGCGATGCGACGCCCATCGAACCGATATGCCGCACTGAGAACGTAATTTGTATGTCCAGTCAGTATGCTTTTTCGCCATTCCCCGATATTCCAAATCCGAACTGTCGCGTCGGCGCCAGCAGTGGCAAGGTGGTCGCCGGTGGGATCGAAGGCAGCGCTATAGATCACGCCATCCTGACCACGCAATACTGCAATTAAATTTTTACTGTCTGTATTCCAGATGCGAACGGTATGGTCGCGACTGGCAGTCACCGCCTCGCGGCTGTCGGCTGGGTTAATATTTACATGGGTCACATACCATGTATGTCCCATGTAAATAGTCTCGTAAACCTGCTCGTTTGTTACCAGGAATTCCCAGCGTCTTGCGCCATATCCGCTGTCGAGCAGTAGGGATTGGGAGTCTGGGCTGAACACGAGCGAGTTGACGACCTCAGGCCAATTGGAAAGTGAATTGATTAATGTGCCACTGAGCGCATCCCAAACATATGCGTTGCCATCATATCCGCCTGTGGCAATAAACCTGCCATTCGGGCTGTATGTAACACTGCGCACAGCGGCAGTATTATGATCCAACAAAGAGACTTCGTCACAAGTGGCGACCTGCCACACGCGTACCGTTTTATCGTCGCTTGCCGTTGCAAAATTCTTTCCGTCGGGACTGAACGTAATACTATTGACCGCTTTTTCATGTTGACTATTGCATAATTGTTCCCCGGTTTCGATATCCCAGATTATGGCGGAATTATCCGCCCCGGCTGTCGCAATAAAACGGTCATTGGGACTGAAGACCGCGTAATTTACAGCGCCATTATGGCCGCGAAATATCTTTAACTCCTGTCCGGTCACCGCATCCCAAATGCGCGCAGTTCCATCCTCGCTTGCTGTGATCAGGCGTTTGCCATCATGGGCATATCCAACACTATATACCGCTCCCGAATGACCTTGCAGAGTTACTTGTACGGGCGGAGCCAATAACGCGCGGCGCAATGCATCTTCGCCTTGCAAAGTATAAGAATACTCGATGGACCGCATCGCTAAATGCAGGGATAGTTCCGGGTCCAGGTTTAGATTTGCATTGGCCAGGGCCGCAAGTTCCCCCGCACGGGAGATATCAGCCTGTTGCCGCGATTGAAGCCCAAAGAAAACCGCGATACCCACGGCGATCACCGCCGCGATCAATGCCCCTGTGAGATATATCGCGCGCCGCCGCAGTTGAAATGCCGTCTGCCTGGCTGCCTCCAATTCGTCACGATGTGCCTTCAAACCTGCTTCAAAAAAGTCCCGCGCCAACTCGCTTAAGACCAGTTTCTTTAATTCAAGCTGCTCACGCACGTTGGTCAATCTTGCGCCTCTGTAGAGGTAGCTTAAATCGCGGCCCTGTTCGTCCCATTCCTTGGCATCGCTTGTGATTTCATTTTGCAGGGCAATCACATCGCGGTTTTCATTAACCAGTTTCTTCAGCCAGGGCCAGGCCTCGATCAACTTCTCGTGGGAGATCGTGACCGTATCCTTGCCGGCTTGTTCATCCGTTGTGATCAGGCGCGCATCCGCCAGCTTTTGCACAATGGCTTCCACTTCCCTCGGCTTCGCGGTTGCAGGAACGAGTTCGTCGAATAACGCGGTGCGTTTCGTATTCTGCGTGCCGCGGCCGATCTCGATTAATCCGCTGAAAATGGTGCGCGCCAGTTCCTGTTCCTGGGTGTTAAGTTCGGCGAAGGTACGGTCGGCGTGGCGCTCCAACGACCTGCGAATACCGCCACGCTGGATGTAATCCGTCAACGTCAATGCGATAATCCCGCCTTTTTCCCGCTGGGCATCGAACAAATCTTTCAACGCAAATTGCATCAATGGCAATGCGCCCGGTTCGCCTTGCATATCGTTGATGATCTGGGCGATCAGGTCAGGTTCAATTCTTAAGCCCACGCGGAGAGCAGGCTGGGCAATGGCACTTACCAATTCATCCGGTTGCATTGCCCCGATTTGAACGAACTGCTGATTCAGCAGCGCATTCAGGTTTGGGTAGGTGGCGCAGTTCGAGACGAAATCCGAGCGCATGGCGAACAATAAAATCACGCGTCCATTTTCAATCGTTGCGGCGTTTGTCAGCAAATCCAGCAGGATCGCCCGTTCCTCTTCCCTGTTAACCTGTGTAAAGATCTCTTCGAACTGGTCAACGAACAGGACGAGCCGTTGGTCTTTTCGTTCGCTCAACGCGGCTTCCGCGCATTCATTCAACACATCGGGTTTTGAAATATTCTGATGGAAATAATTTCCAAGTTCCGGCGACTTCAAACGTGAGAAAGCATTCTTTAATGCCTCAAACGGATCACGCCCCGGCTTTATCGTAGCGTAGAGCCAGCGCTCGCTCTTCGACTCTCCGATGACTCCCTGTTTCAAGGCATGGATGAGTCCCGCTCGCACCAGCGACGATTTCCCGCTTCCGGACGGACCCGTGATGAATACCGTCCGAGATTCATTCACCCGGCTGACGAGGTCTTGCACCAACCGTTCCCGCCCGAAGAATAATCCGGCATCTTCCTCATCGAAAACATCCAATCCTTTGTAGGGACAGCGCCCATCGAATGGTTTTTGTTGGAATGTGGTTGTAATTTCAGCCAGCAGCGCTGAAACCTCTTCGGCGGTAAATCCGGTCGTGTGACCGATGGTGACATTTCCGCTCAGATCACCCCCGATATGAATTGAACCGATGGCGATGCCGCCATTATCGGCCTGTGCTTTTGCTTCGCCAGGAGGGTAATCGTCACTCATCATCCGCCGACCCTGTTGACCAGGCTCATTGTTTGCGGCTAACCTGGTTATTATTGCCGATCACAATATTTCCGCTTACATCGCCGCCGATCTCGATCTTTCCGATGCCGATATTTCCATTGGCTGGGCCAGCGGCATTGTTTTGCCTCGAACGTTTTTTCTTGGGTTTGCCACCCTCCTTTTTTTCAGCCCCGAGAACCGTCGGCTTTGCTTTCATCCTCTTTTCGATGGATTCGTACAAATGGCTGAAATCGGCATCCCGATGCATGTCTGGCGTGAGCGTATTCATATCTTTCAGGATGCTGGTCAGCCCGGAGATTTTGTCACGGATGCGGTCGTACAAGTCCATCTCTTCACGAATACCTTGTAAATTTGCCGGGTCGAGTGTTTTTATGGCTTCGGCAAGTTCTTCTCTTTTTGTCTCCCAGTATTTCACATATTCGATCCGTTTGATAGGGTCATAGATATTGGCATCTCCCAGAACGATGGGGAAGATGCGGTCATGAAACTGTTTGCTTTCCTCAATTTCCACCAATTCAAACATGCAGTTCGGGGAGCGCAGATACTTATCACTGATGACCACAATAACACAATTTCCCTGCCCAATACGCTTCATGAATTCTTGAATGGAACCCTTATATGCCAGGTCACGCTTGTCGCGAATAATACGGATCCCGCGTTTTTGGAGGGCTGCATCCAATTGGTTTACGATTTCTTCGCGTTCCCCTTCCCATGCGTACGAAATAATGACTGCCTGTTCATATTGTTGCATTGGAATCTCCTTGACCTGTCAAACGATTCCTCAGTGCTGATATGATTATATATAAAACAGACCTAAAAAGTCAACAATTCTAGCAAATTGGATTAGGGTGAGCCTTTTTCTTTGAGATACCGTTGTACTATTACCGCTTCTTCCTCTTATAATTTACGAATGTTCAATCTCAAAAAACACTTCCTGCTCAATCCCACCGTCACCTTCCTCAATCATGGCTCCTTTGGCGCGGCTCCCAAACCTGTTTTCAAGGAATACCAACGCTGGCAGCGTGAATTGGAATACCAGCCTGTCGAATTTTTGGGCAGGCGGCACAATGATTTGATGCGAGCTTCCCGCGAGGTGCTGGGGAAATATCTTGGCACGAGCGCGGAGAATTTAGTTTACGCTCAAAATGTGACCATTGCCCTGAATATTGTGGCACGTTCGCTGGAGTTGGGCGTAGGCGATGAAGTCCTTACTACCAATCACGAATACGGCGCAATGGATCGCACCTGGCGTTTTCTCTCAAAAGAGCGCGGCTTTGCTTATATCAACCAGCCCGTTGATCTAACTTCGCAGGATGATTTTGTTGAATCGTTTTGGAAAGGGGTTACACCACGCACCCGCGTGATTTTTCTCAGCCACATCACCTCGCCGACGGCCACGATCTTTCCCGTTGAAAAAATTATTCAGCGTGCGCGCGCAAAAAATATCATCACGGTAATTGACGGTGCGCATGTGGCGGGTCAATTGCCGTTGCATCTTGATTCCCTTGGCGCAGATTTTTATTGCGGAAATCTACATAAATGGCTCTGCGCGCCGAAGGGTGCGGGCTTTTTATATGCGCGGCCTCAAGTTCAGCATTTGCTCAAGCCATTGGTCGTTTCGTGGGGCTACGAATCTGAAACGCCGAGCGGCTCCACCTTTATTGACCATCACGAATGGTGGGGCACGCGCGACATCGCGGCGTTTTTATCCGTCCCGAAGGCGATTGAATTTCAACAGAATCATGCCTGGGCGGAGGTGCGAGGCGCATGTCATCAACTGGCAGTGGAGACG
>JACPVB010000290.1 GCA_016191985.1 Chloroflexota bacterium
AATGAATACGAAAGACTATATAGATTTCTACGAAGAATTTGACGATTTCGACCCCAAAGGGACACATCCATCGAACAAGCGCGTAACCCAAAAACGCGAGTCAAAGAAACGCGAGATGGAGGCAAAATTATTCATTCGCGCACAGGAGGTTTCACAGGAATTTAAATTTACCTACAAAGCGGCTCGCTTCGAGGAATGGTGGCTGTTGGATTCGCTTGGCAGTTTCTACGAACACAAGTGGATCACGGACGTTCTGCGGAGAGTCAAAGGCGGAAAAGAGGCGTCCGTATACCAGTGCCAGCCCGGGGCGGAGGTGGATGCGCCGCTCGTCGCCGCAAAGGTCTATCGTCCGCGCTCGCTCCGCAATCTCAAGAACGATGCCGAATATCGCATCGGCCGCGTGGACTTGGACGAAGATGGCAATGCGCTTATCAAACGGGCAGACATTCACGCGATTGCAAAGCGCACCAATTATGGCGAGGAACTTCGTCACCAATCCTGGATCGCGTACGAGTTCAAAACTTTGGAAACGTTATTCGAGGCCGGCGTGGACGTGCCCAAGCCGTATGCGATGGAGAAGAATGCCATCCTGATGAGTTTTGTTGGCGATCTTGCCGTTGCCGCGCCCTCGCTCAGTTCTGTAGGCTTGGACCTGGATGAAGCCAGGCCGCTCTTTGAACGTGTGATCCGCAACATTGACATTATGCTGACAAACGAGCGCATTCACGGTGACCTTTCGGCATACAACATTTTGTATTGGGAAGGCGATATCAAGTTGATTGACTTTCCGCAGGTGGTTCTGCCTGGGTCAAATCCATCTTCGTGGCGCATCTTTCAGCGCGATGTGATGCGTATTTGTCAGTATTTTTCCGCGCAGGGCGTTCGATGTGATGCAAGAACGCTTGCCGCTGATCTGTGGACTTCGCATGGTCATAGGGTGTTCAAGGAGGTTGAACCGAAATACCTCGACCCTGACGATCCTGAAGATCGTAAGCGTTGGGAGAAAGAGAAGTGACACAAAAGCCAGTGTGACGACCGTCTCACTGGCTTTCTTCTTTCCTCTTTCGCCTTTCTTCCATTACAATCGTGAGAAGGAGAAACAACATATGAATAACGTCCGCCCGCGATTAACTTTAATGAGTGAAGAGCAAATCCAGGAAGCGCACCGCAACGTCCTGCGCGTGTTGAGCGAAACGGGTGTGCGTGTCGATTCCCCGTCTATTTTACAAATGCTCGAATTGAAGTTGGGTCTGAAATCACAGGATCGAATTATTAAATTCCCTCCAGAGATCGTGGAAGATGCGATCAAGTCCGCGCCGAAGACGATTGATGTGTACGACCGACGCGGGGAACACAGGTTGAAGTTGGGGGAGGACCGTCTGCGTTTCGGGGTGGGAGTGACGGCGCTGTTCTATCAAAACCCGTTCGATGAAACTCTCGATATTTTCAAGCGCGAAAATTTTCGAGACCTCGTACGCCTCGGTTCGAGCCTCAAACATTACGATGTGATTTCCACCGTCGGCATCGTGCGCGATGTCTCCGAAGAATTGGGCGACCTATACGGTTCCCTGGAACACATTGCGAACACTACCAAACCGCTCGTGCTGCTCGTTTCAGACGAACACAAATTTCCCGATGTGATGCAAATGTTCGAAATGCTGCATGGCGACCTCGGCAGCAAGCCGTTTATCATCCCATACTTCAACCCTGTCAGTCCGCTGGTGATGAATGCCGGCACCGTGGACAAAATGAAAACCGCCATCGAACGCGGCCTGCCCATCATCTTTTCTAATTACAGCATGGCGGGCGCCTCCACGCCGCTCACGCCCGCAGGCACGCTCACTTTGCTGATGGCCGAATTACTCGCGGGTCTGGTCATCAGCCAGACCATCAAAAAAGGCGCGCAAATTTTGCTCGGCATGTTACCCGTCTATTTCGACATGCGCACCATGCTCAACTTCTACGATCCGCAAAGCATCCTCATCAGCGTGGCCTGTTCCGAGATGATGAAACATTACGGCATCCCGCATTGTTCGACATCTGGAAGCGGCACCGGCTGGGGCATGGATTTGATCGCCGCAGACACCTACTGGATGAACACTCTCGCGCTTCTTCTCTCAAACGGACATCTGGCTCCGTTCATTGGAGATTCCCTCGGCTCGAAGTCCATCGCGCCAACCACCTTCGTCCACTGCCACGAGATCATCGACCAGGCCTTGCGAATCCACAACGGCTTTCAGTTGGATGATGTTAATTCTGCCGTGAGCGAGATTTTCAAGGTGGGTCCTGGCAAGAGTTTTCTCAATCAACCTTCAACGTTGAAGAATTACAAAAACGGATATTATGTCAGCGGCGTGTACCCGCGCTACAGCATGGAAAAATGGCTGGAGGCGGGCGCTCCGCCGGCGCGTCAGGTGCTGCGCCAGAAGACGCAGGATCTAATGGCCTCTGCCACTGCCCCCGAAGATTACGATGAATTTATTGGAAAAGGCGAAGAATTTATCAGGAAACACCAATCTTGACGCATGTTATACTATTCACGAAATAAGGAGAAATAGTGAGATCAAGGTTTCAGCTAAAAATTGGTGGCGGTTTCATCCTAATTCTTTTCCTGCTTGCTTGTGCGCTGCCGTCAGCAGGGGTTGCCACTCCTGTCCAAAATTCAGAATCATTGGCACCTGAAAACCTGGGAACAGCCATCGCACAGACTGCCATTGTTGCGCAAACTCGCACCGCTGCCGCTCTCCCCCCAACCCTTACACCGACACTAACCCGCGAACCAACATCGACATTGATTGGGGCGCCACCCACGCAGACACCCTTTACCCTCTTCTCAAATGTGACTGTTGAAACATTAGACCCGGCCTATGCAGTGACTCAAGCAGCGTCCGGCTTGGGACCTGTCGATCCACTCGATGAAATCCCATATACCGGCCTGCCCTGGACTTGTATTGTCCGCTCGACCTATCCCAAGGGTACCATCGTTCAACCCGAGACTCCGTTTTACGCTAACTGGATGGTGATAAACACTGGCACCAAACCATGGACCAGTACTACTGTTGATTTTAGATTCAAGAGCGGCTACGAACATATTGGGAGAAATATCCAGGACTTGCCTTCACTGGTGGCCTCTGGGCGCAGCATTACGTTTCGTGTCCAATATGTTGCTCCGAAACGAGCGGGTATGTATACATCCATATGGATATTACAAGTGGGTAGCCGTCCCTTCTGCGGCATGAAGATGTTCTTTGAGGTTCCCAAAAAGGAAAAATGAAAAAAGACCGCTAGATTTTCTGGCGGTCTTTTATATTATTTGAATTTTCCCCACAACCCGTATCCTGCATTCCTTCTTTCTTCGCGCCGCTCATGCTGTTTGTGGATCTGCTCCACATGATCGGCTTTTTCCTTGATCGCCGCCTCAAGCCAGAGGCGGCCTTTCTCTGCCGTTGCGTGGCTTCCCGCGCCGTATGCGCCTGTTTTGGTATCGTCGTCCCAGGGCGGGTTGGCGACTAGAGAACCACCTTCGATCCAATCCATATAGTAATCCGGGGTGCTGACAAAATCTGTCTCGTCCACCACGCGCTCCATCTGGCAGAGATCGGGGCGGAGATGCAAGAGATAGGATGTTTCCAACTCGCCCGCGTGCCCCATACCACCAATCTTGCTGGTGCGATATTTTTCCAAAGCCTCCGCACCAATTCTGCCTGAGGTGTGCAACCAGGCTGTTGCGCAGAAAATTCGGCGGTGACGTTCACCAGCGTATTTGACAATGTTCACCAGGAAGGATGAATTGCCGCCATGCCCGCTCATCAAGTAAAAGCGATCAAAGCCGCGCGCGACGAGAAGGTCAATGACTGCGCCCCAAAAATCTTCAAAAGCACGTCCGCCGGCGTTCATTGTAGCGGCGAAAGAAGAACGATGTGTACTGACTCCATAAGGCATAACAGGAAAAGTCCAACTGCGTGTAGGCACTAAAGAGGCAGTGCCCTGGGCTATGGCTTCTATAATGACCGTATCAACGGAGAGGGGAAGGTGATAGCCATGTTGTTCGGTGTGGCCGATTGGAATGAGGATTACTTTTCCGCGCTCACTGTCTGGTGGCAGGAATGTCTGCTGTGCATTTTGGGATGGATTCGGCTGTCGCAAAATGAAAGCTGAATGGCCGCCGAGAAAACTGGATTGCGGATCGATACCCTGTGGAGCAAGGCAATAAACACGGGTAAAACCAT
>JACPVB010000291.1 GCA_016191985.1 Chloroflexota bacterium
TCCACTTCCTCTTCATTTTCGGAAAATGGCTTGCCCTCTTCCAGTGTCAGCAGGCGGACAATTTCCTTGCGATGGGCATAGACTTTCTCTGCCACTTCATGCAGGAGACTCGCCCGCTCATTGGATCCCATCTTCCGCCACGCTTCAAACGCGGACCTCGCGGCCTGCACCGCCGCTTCGACATCTTGCGGCGTCCCACGCGGGACGGAGTCAAGAATTTCCTCGGTGGCAGGGTTTTGAACTTGAATTTCCTCCTTCGCACTTCCGTTCGTGAACATACCGTTAATGTACATTGGGCGCATGGGTGGGACTCCTTGTTGGGTAGGGAGTGGCTAATCTCGTGGGCTTATCCAAAGATTTGACCACAGAGTCCACAGAGAACACGGAGATTCTCCTTTATTTTTCTCAGTGAACTCCGTGCGCTCTGTGGTAGGAAGGTTTTTAGCCCATCCTTTTAGCCGCTCTCGTTGGGTAATCTTTATACATTAATGCGTAATGCGTGATACGTAAATTACGAGTTACGCATCACGCATTATTTTATACACGGTCTACAGTCCATCCTCCACGGTCAGTCCTTCGGCATCTGCGACTCTTCGATCAATTCCTTCGGCGTGGCCGCTCCACAACTGGGACAAATAAAATTGTGCTCCACAGGCACGTATGATCTCGAACAAAACGGGCAGGTGATGGGCATCGGTTCTTTCGGAACCTCCTTTACCACTTCCTTGGTCACTTCGCGGGTTTCCACGCGAGTCCTTCCACCACCGATGAATATCGGTCCGCCGGAATGGTGATGCGATGAAGAACCGCCAGACGAAGAAGACGATTTGTTCGCAATCGCCCCGCCGAGCACGCCGCCAAATGCGCTTTTACTGGCTGAAGGCTTGGCCGACCCCGACGACTTTGAAAAAGATTTGGACGATTTTGACGAAGAAGATTTCGACCCGCCCTTCATGTTCCCAAGCACGAAGAACAGAACCGCCACGATTACCACCGCCGCGAGAGTGACAAAGACAATGATCGCTGTCAAACGGATGGCGCGGGGAATATTGTAAAGCTCATACCCATAGCTGAAGAGAAATACACCGCCCACATAAAACGGCGCGAGGATGATGAGCAGAATCGCCCCGATCTCCTGAGAGAGGCTTTCATCGAACCAGGTTAAGTAGGCAACAAAAACAATCAGCGCCAGGGTTGCCAGCGCGATCAACCCGCCAGGGATGAGGATGTGCAACGGCTTGCCGGGCTTTTCATCATCATGGTCGTATTCAAACACTTCATGTGTTTTCGCGCGGACTTGTCGCGCTTTGTATTCTGATTGAGTCATATTGTCTCCTTAAGTGCGACGCACTCTCATATTACTACTTACTCAAATCCTTCGCCATCGTCTCCATCTGCGCCAGGATCGCGGCCACTTGTCCGCTGGAGACGTTAACGCGGTACATGTGAGCGAACCCGTCGCCGAGCATTATTTTAATTGTACGCCATGAAGCCAGTTGAGGTTGCAATTTGCCTTCAGGTAAAAGCTCCACGGCTTGTGCCCATTGGGGGTGAGTCTTTTCGTAGTCGCCGAGCAGCTCCAAAGTCGAGGTGCGAAGCGGGAAGAGGTGAGTGGCCTCTACCCAGCGGGCATCCTGTTCGTTTTCCAGTAACCATCTCACAAACAACCATGCTGCCAGTTGCTCCTCATCGGTGGAATCCAAAATGACATACGAGGAACCGTACACGGTGAGCGCGCCGCCGTTTTCACCGGGGAAGGGAATGACCCTCCACTTATCAGTGCTGCCTTCGCTGGCAAATGTGCGCGCAACACCGGGCAGGTCGTTCAAACTTGCGGTGATGAACAGCGCCTCGCGGTTTGCAAACGATGTGATCGGGTCGCCTGTTATGCTTTGCCACGTGCAGCTTGATTCAGAAAGTTCGCGCAAAAATTTAAAAGCATCGATATTATTTGGCGTGAGGAAACGATAATTGCCTTCCTCTAAAACGCCGCCGCCAAAGGCCAGCATCCATGAATAGGCGGTCATGGAATCCGTGTTTACCAGCCAGCCGCCGAGCGCGTCATTTTCCGCAAACTCATCAGAGAGCATGGACTTTTGCGCGCCGCAGGTTTGTCGTCGAAAATCTTCCGACGAAGCGGGCATGGAATCAAAACCAAGTTCGTTCGCCCAGGTTTCATTCCAAAGTAAAAATTGTGCAGTGCGCTGCGCGGGGAAGGCCACACGCGCTTCATTTGTCAAATCCTGATTCCAAAAAACAAGGGGAATATTGTCCGAGTCGATTCCAAATTTTGGGTCATCGACATAATTCGTCAGGTCAATCACTGCTCCGTCAGCATACCACCCCTGCGCATGTTCGGGCAGCGCGATCACAAGGTCGGGTTTGTTTTCCGTTGGCAGGGATGCGGTCACTTTTTCATACATGTTCGAAAAGTTGATTTGATTTTCCACCGTCACTTTAATTCCCCATTCGTTTTGCGAATTGAAATCGTTGACGAATGTATTGAACAAGTCGGATTCGATGCCGTACCATGGAACCCAGACCTCGATCTCAACCCCCTTCAACGCCTCTTCATTGACCTCGATCCTGCTGGCTGTTTCGAGAGCAGTTTCCGCCGTTGGAGTTTTTCCGATACTCTGCGTTGCAGACGTTTCTGCCGTGGCTGTGATGTTCGCTTCACTGCAAGCCGTTAAGACAATGGAAGCGATGAAGAATAATGAGAATATTTTTTTCATTGAGCGAGTGTCATAAATGGGACGGGCATGAAGACCAAAAAGAAGACAATGATCATCGCAAAGCCGACCAGCCGTCGGGTGGGGTCGAGCGTGGTGATCTGGTCAAGAGGCTGCGCGTTGACACGTCCCAGCCAGAAGAGCAGAGCCGCCCATAACCACCATCCACTCCAGTAGATGCCAAGCACAACCAGCAAACCGACGATAAATGGAAAGGCCTTGCGCGCCTTGTCGCCAAACAAACCGTAGATGACGTGCCCGCCATCCAACGTACCAGCGGGGATGAGATTCAACGCCGTGACGAGAATCCCTGCCCAGCCCGCGAAGGCCACGGGATGAATGAAGACATCCAAACCGCCAAAGGGAATGGGCCCGCCCGTGAAGAAATATTTCAACCAATATAAAAACCCTTGCGGTTCCAGGGGCGCGGGCAGCAATTGACCGAAGGTAGCATACTTTGCGAAGAGGTAAAGCAGCGAGTTACCTTCCATGAAGCTATTTGGGTTTGGGTCGATGGTTCCCAGAGTGGAGAGTGACAACCCTAAAAATAAAACCGGGATGGCAACCACAAGTCCTGCAATGGGGCCTGCGATGCCAATATCAAATAAGATGCGTTTATTTTTTGGAATGCCGCGCATGATGATTGCCGCGCCCATCGTGCCCAGCGGACTTAATGGAAATGGGATGAAGTAAGGCAGCGAGGCGGGCGTCTTGTGATAGCGGCTCATGAAGTAGTGGCCCAATTCATGCGCCAATAAAATTCCGAGCAGGCTTAAGGCAAAGGGCCAGCCTGTGAAAATACTTTTGGCAAGCGCCAGCAACTGCCCCGCAAGGTCATTTGGGATGGGGCCTTCGGGCTGCGCGCCAGCGAGCATCACGCTCAAAACTGTAAATACAAAAAGAATGATGTTCGTGGAGATTTTTTCTTTTGGCGGTTCGGGTTGTTTTGGCGCAAGGTAAATGACATGATGCCCGTCTTCGATTCGGAAGAGCGGCGTGACGTTATATTGGCTCAACGATTCGGACAATAGGTCGTAGGCTTCCGCGGAATCCTCGCCGAGCAACTCCCCGCGATAGCGCAGGAAGAATCCCTTGCGCGGGTCTTCGCTGGTGATATCGTCAATGCGAAAAATACGCGAGACAAATCTTGTAAATACTTCGGTTTCTGGAAATGACATTGTTCTCCTTGCAATAAACCCTAAAGGTCTTTTGTGGTTTGAAGACACACATATGCTGGCAGACCTTTAGGGTTTTCAATAATTGGAGCGGGAGTGGATGGGAGTCGAACCCACCGCGACCCGCAACGCGACCCGCCACAGGTTTTGAAGACCAGGAAGCCCACCGGGACCTAACCACTCCCACGCGCAAGGATAACCGAGAGAAGATGGATTTGCAAGTTGCAGGTTAACATTCACTTAAATGGAATGGTTTTGGAGAAAAGGAGGAAGTGAATCGGGGGCGAACATGAATAAGGAAATCAGCGCAAGCACCATGCAAAGCACACACAAGAGGATAATTCCCCCGCTAAAGATTCCGATCCACGCCATGGGGCGGCCTGATTCATTGTGCTTTCGGATTCGATTTAATGAGATCGTTCCATAGATCAGGGCCAGAACGCCGAGCAATAAACTTGTGGGAGCGCAAATAAAACTCGTAAATGGAAGCGGGATGATGACTCCGCCGCAGAATGTAACGATAGTTAACACGCCGAGGATGAGGCTGATGACGGAATGTCTGTTGGTGGGGGATGTTACTTTGTTTGAGTCCATAAGATATTTAAATGTTGTAGGCCAGGCTATTAAAGAAAAACTGCCCTGCTGGCAGGACAGTTTTTCTTTTGCTGTCGGGGCGAGAGGATTTGAACCTCCGACCTCTTGCACCCCATGCAAGCGCGCTAGCCGGACTGCGCCACGCCCCGATTGAGCGAGGGCGATTATAGCCTTGTTTTTCCTTTCTGGCAAATCCAATTTTCTTTCCAAATTCTTATGCAAAAGTAAGATACACCCGCCAACCATATATGCTAAAATAGAAGTATTGGAGTTCCCTATGTCTGACATGGTTGAAGTGATTATTGATAGTATCCGCGTGCATTTAATGGCACCGAGCCGCGTGGTCGTTCTAAAACAAATTAATGCTGAACGCTATCTCACCATTTGGGTTGGCCCCTACGAAGCGGAGGCGATCACCGTCGCATTGCAGGAGGTTGAAATGGTGCGACCGTTAACCCATGATCTCATTAAAAATATCTTTGGAGCCTTCAATGCACGCGCCAAGCGCGTGGAAATTGTCAACGTGCAGGATAATATATTTTACGGAAATATTGTTGCAGAAACGGACGGTCTCGAAATTAATATCGATTCCCGCCCGTCTGATGCAATTGCAATTGCCGTACGGGCGCATGTCCCCATCTTTGTCAATAAAGATGTAATGGACGAGGCGGGTATGGAGCCAGACCTGGATATTCCCGAAACGAATGCCCCTCCCAAAAATGAACCCCCGGCGCCGTTATCGGATGAAGCCAGCGACAGGTTGTCCGTGTTCAAGGATTTCATCGACAAACTGGATATAGACGACCCTGACAAGGACAAGCCCGATTCAAACTCAACCTGAAGTTGACACACCCAAATGACAGATTACTACCCTCCTGAAGAATCCACCGCCCCCGCCAGCCCAATGTCAACGGTAGTCCCGCATAGTCGGGAAGCCGAAGAAGCAGTTGTAGGGGCGGTGTTGATTAACTCCGAAGTTTATTACGACGTTGCCCAATTTTTGAGCGCGGATGATTTCTACATTCACCGCAACAAATGGATTTGGGAAGCATATGCGCGCCTGCACGAACAGCGCATTCCCGTGGACCTGCTGACACTATCCGAGGAGTTGGAGCGCGCGGGTCAACTGGCTGAAATCGGCGGCTCTGCCTATCTCACCTCACTTATTAATCAAGTCCCCACGTCATTGAATGCGGAGGCATACGGGCGGATCGTGGAGGAAAATTCGATTCGACGCAAGATGATCACAGCGGCGAATCAGATCGCGTCCCTGGCGTACAAAGGCGATACAATTGACACGGTCATGGGGGAAGCGGAGAAGGCCGTTTTCAACGTCAGTGAAAAACGGGTAAAGCATGACCTGCAGCCGATTCGTACGGTCCTTTCCAGTTATTACGACCGAATTGACGATCTATCCAAGCGCCCGGATGACTTTCATGGCGTGCCGACCGGCTTCTATGACCTTGATAAGTTGCTTGGCGGGTTGCAACCTTCCGACTTGTTGATTATCGCGGGGCGTCCGGGGCAGGGTAAGACGGGTTTTCTGCTGTCTATTGCGAAGAATGCCTCGCTCACCCATAAAAAGCATGTTGCCATCTTTTCACTGGAAATGTCCAACGAGCAGGTGGTGCAGCGTTTGATCGCGCAGGAGACGGGTATCGACTCGCAGCGTTTGCGTACGGGAAAATTGCTCGAAAACGAATGGCCTTTGTTTACCCACGCCATTGAAGTATTTTCCGATACCCATATTTATCTCGACGATACACCTGCCATCACGCCCTTGCAATTGAGAACCAAATGCCGCCGCCTGCACATGGAATTTGGAATCGATCTCATCATTGTGGATTATTTGCAATTGATGGGCGGAGACACCCGCAACGACAACCGTGTGCAGGAAGTCTCACATATTTCACGCAGTTTGAAAGTATTGGCGCGTGAGTTGAATGTGCCCGTCCTCACTGCCGCACAGTTGAGTCGCGCCGTGGAGCAACGCACAGATAAACGACCTGTGCTTTCGGATTTGCGTGAGTCTGGATGTCTTGCAGGGGATACGTTAATTGCATTGGATAACGGTCAACAATTCCCCATTCGGGATCTGGATGGGAAAGTTAACTTCAACATTTTGGCGTTAAATCAGGAAACGCTTAAATTGGAAGCCATGCCTGTCAGCCGTGCATTCTCTACCGGAGTCAAACCTGTATTTAAAATGAAAACACGGTTAGGTAGGGAAATCCGCGCAACGGGGAATCATCAATTCCTTACAATCCATGGATGGAAGCGTCTGGATGAATTACACGTGGGAGATCACCTCGCCTTGCCGCGAGCTTTGCCTGTAACCCAAAATGAACAAACGATGTCTGATGCAGAATTGGCATTGCTTGGACATTTAATTGGCGATGGCTGTACTCTGCCACGGCATGTAATTCAATACACAACGCGCGAAAAGGATTTGGCCGATACGGTGGCTGCGCTTGCAGTTGAAGTATTTGGTGACGATGTTTCTCAGCGTATTTCGCCTGAGAAGCAGTGGTATCAGGTATATCTAAGCTCGACGAGGCATCACACCCATCATGTTCGCAGCGCCGTTACAGAATGGCTGGAAGAGTTACGTGCGTTCGGCTTGCGTTCCTATGAAAAACGTATCCCCGCCCAGGTGTTTGAACAGCCAGAGAATGCCATTGGATTGTTTTTGCGCCATCTGTGGTCTACGGATGGCAGTATCCAACTTGTAAAAGGAAAGAAAACCCGCGCTATTGCTTATTATGCCTCCAGCAGCGAACAACTTGCCCGCGATGTGCAGACATTGTTGCTGCGTTTGGGAATTAATGGCATATTGAGACGCGTCTCTCAAAATGGAAAAGGACGCGATCAATTTGACGTGATCATTACGGGTAAATCGGATTTGGAAAGTTTCGCGAAAAAAATTGGCGCAGTGGGTATGTATAAACAGGGACGTTTGTACGAGGTGCAGACCTACCTTGAAGGACGAGATGCAAATACAAACCGTGACGTGATCCCAAATCATGTTTGGCGATTGCATGTTGTGCCGGCCATGCAAAATTTGGGGATGACTTCCCGCCAAATGCAGGCGTTGATTGAGACACAATATTGCGGCACTGGCTTGTACAAGCAGAATATCAGTCGCGGAAGGGCGGCGCGAGTCGCCAATGTGGTGCAGTCTCAAATGCTTGAAAAATTGGCTGATAGCGATATCTATTGGGACAGCATTCTTTCCATTGAGCCTGATGGTGAGGACACTGTCTACGATTTGACAGTTCCGGGGCATCGTAATTTCGTTGCAAATAACATGATTGTCCACAACAGCCTTGAACAAGACGCCGACATCGTCATGTTCATCTATCGCCCCGATCAATATGAAAAGGATTCGGATAAGCAAAACGTGGCCCAGATCCTTGTTTCAAAACATCGTAACGGCCCTGTCGGTGATGTGGAGTTGATCTTCCGCGGCGCATTGGCAAAGTTCGAGAACGCGGCCACGAAGGTCTTTCGACCGAATGAATAACGCACTTTACGAATCACGGATTGCGAATTAAGTAATGTGTGATTCGTGATCCGTAAAAAAACATGACCCCTTTCAACGGCTTCACCTCCTCTGAGACATTCACTCAAATCCCCGATTCGTTGATTCGTTTGATAAACGAGATGGACGATATTGCGGAATTGAAGGTGACGCTGTACGCTATTCATCGAATTGAACATATCGAAGGGAATTTTCGCGCGTTGTGTGAAACGGACTTCGAGACTGAGTCGCTTGGGTTGAGCGTGGAGGAGATTCGGCGTGGGCTGGGCAAATGCCTGGAGAGGGGAACCCTGCTCAAGGCGGAGCATGAAGCGGACGTTTTTTATTTCCTCAACTCACCGCGTGGGCGTCTTGCGGCGGAGGCGTTTGCAAAAGGTCAATGGCGTGAGGCGGCGCGGGCTTATGCTCCGTCAAACAAGTCCAATATTTTTAAATTGTATGAAGAGAACATTGGCGCGCTTACGCCTTTATTATCAGACATGCTGCGTGAAGCGGAAAAAAATTACCCAGGCGCCTGGTTTGAAGAAGCGTTTGAAATTGCGGTGAGCCGCAACGTCCGCAATTGGAAATATGTGGAAGCGATATTGACTCGTTGGAAGGAAAACGGGAAAGATGAAAGAAGAGATTCACAAGACTCTGTCAAAGATGCAAAACGATACACCGAAGGCGAGTTCTCCGAATTCTTCAAGCGGGATTAATGTTGTGAAGACTCTTGGCGACCCGAACTGCCCGCATTGTGGGGGAGTTGGCTATGTGCGTTATGATGTGCCGCTCGGACACGAAAAGTTTGGCAAGTTGGAATCGTGTGTATGCCGCGCAAAGGATGTGGCCGAAAGCGCGCGCGCGCGTTTGTTTGCGATGAGCAATTTGAACCGTCTGAGTCATTTGACCTTTAAAAACTTTAACGCCTCTGGAAATGAACGAGCCAAATTCATGTCTGCACAGGATCGCGAGAATTTACATAAGTCATTTGAAATTTGCGAAGAGTTTGCGCGCGTTCCCAAAGGCTGGCTTTTGCTCGAAGGCGGATATGGCTGTGGCAAGACGCACCTTGCGGCGGCGATTGCGAATTTTGCGGTTAATAATGGCACACCAACCTTGTTCATCACCGTGCCGGATTTACTCGATTCATTACGCTTTGCTTATGCAGACCCTGAAACTACGTTTGAGCAGCGCTTTGAAGAAATCCGCAATGCGGAACTTTTGATATTGGATGACTTCGGCACGCAGAATGCAACCGCCTGGGCGCAGGAAAAATTATTTCAGATCATCAATTATCGTTATATCAATAAACTCAACACGGTCATTACAACCAACTTAATGCTGGACGAGATCGAAGGCCGCATCCGCTCGCGTTTGCAGGATGAGGAATTTGTGAACCACATGATGATTACCGCGCCTGATTATCGCCGCCCTGAAGAGACCAGTAACCCCGGTATTTCCATGCTCTCCCTGCCTGAAATGAAAGCGATGACATTCAAGACTTTCCAAATGCGCGAGGATGAGATCGGGCAGGAAGCGGTCACTACCACAACCACGGAAAAATCCGATAAGTTTGGAAACAAATACAAAGACAAAGAGATCACGCGGATCAAAGTAAGCAAGGACGATGTCAAGACCCTGCACGAAGCCTTTAGCGCGGCAGCGGACTTTTCTCAGGAGCCAAACGGCTGGCTTGTATTTTTAGGTCAATCTTTTTGTGGCAAGACTCACCTTGCCGCCGCGATTGGAAATTACCGCATCGGCCTGGGCGGACAAGCCCTGCTTGTGGAAGTGACCGCCCTGCTCGATTACCTGCGCCAAACCTTCCGCCCGAATTCGGATGTTTCGTTTGACAGGCGCTTCCATGAAATCCGCACCACGCCTTTGTTGATCTTGGATGACTTGAAGGGCAGCGGTGCAAGTTCCGTGTGGGCCGAGGATAAGTTATACAGTGTTTTGTATTACCGCTATAACGCGCATTTGCCCACCGTGCTTACTTCCACTTTGCGCCCGGATGAGTTTGCGCTCAGTTACCCAAATTTGTGGAACAAACTACTCGACCCGACGAAATGCCAGATACTGGCGATCAATATGCCTCCCTATCGCCGCGTGGTGAAGGGGAGTAAGACAGCAAGCAAGAAGAAATAGTAAAAGGTGACTGTCACTTCGCAAGTGACAGTCACCTGATTTATTAACGGTAAAGGAGCATTCCATGAAAAAACGCTTGGGCGGTGTCCTTGCTGGTCAAATCCTTGGTCTTCTGATCGTCTGTGTTGCATCCGCGTTCATCGCGTTGGTTTCCTTTGGAGCAATTGGCGGCGTAACCATTGCCTCTGCGCCCGAAGAGACGTTCCAATATATTGCTCCATTAACCTGCCCAGATGGCAAAATGGAATATCAGCAATATCGGGCATCCTACAATCGGCCGGGCGAGACCAGCATTATTGTTGAATGTGTTACAGCCGATGGGACACGCACGGATATCACAGGCTCATCCATTTTGTACGCACTGGTCGGGTTTTACCTTGCATGTTTTCTTCCATTATGTATTCCAGGCGGATTGCTTGCCATCGTCATTCCAATGTTCTTTTTGCGGGGCAAAAAACAGGAAGCACAGTCCGAGGCCATCGGTTCGTTATAGAAAATCTGTCCGTATCGCAGGCTTCAGGAAACTTCCTGAAGCCTGATTTTTTGCCTTGACAAAGCGGGGAAATTCAATATACTAAGTGTACAATGAACACTAAGTATGAAGGTTTTGAAACTCCCGGCATCACAGTGGACCTGTCCATTTTCACGGTGAACGAAACACGGCTCAAGGTCATGCTGGTCCGCAGGGCGGAAGTTCCCTTTCAGGGATACTGGTCACTGCCCGGCGGTTTTCTAAAAACAAGCGAATCGCTGGATGCCGCCGCACAGCGCGTGCTTTGTGAAAAATCGGGGGTGAGCGACGTTTACATGGAACAGCTCTACACCTTTGGCGATCCCAAACGTGACCCGCGTTCGCGCGTCATCACCGTCGCGTACATCGCATTGATTCCGTGGCAGAGTTTGCCCCAGCCCGCCTCCGAAAAAGTGACTGACCTCACCTGGGCCTCGGTGGATGCGCTTCCTAAACTTGCCTTCGACCACAGGGAGATTTTGAGCTACGCCGTCAAACGCCTGCGCGCGAAGGTCAGTTACAGCAACATCGTCTACGGCCTGATGCCAAAACAATTCCGTCTCTCCGAACTGCAAAGCATGTACGAGACCATCATCGACGACAAACTCGATAAACGCAACTTCCGCAAGCAAATGCTCGCCACGGGCCTGCTCAAGGAGACCGGCAAAAAAGAACTCGCGGGCGCGCACCGTCCCGCCATGCTGTACCAATTCAAGTCAAAGGAAATCGTTTTTTTTAACTAGGAGACTCATATGAATCAAATCCCACATTTTTTTGACTCATCGCGCGTGGGCGAAATTTGGAAAGTGGACTACGCCGCCCGCGCTGAGGATGCCCGCAACTACGCGCTTCAACATGACCTGAAACCTGCCTCTGTTTCGAAAGACAGAATCTCCCTTTTAGTAATCGACGCGCAAAACACCTTCTGCATCCCAAACTTTGAGTTATTCGTCGGTGGCCGCAGCGGAAACGGCGCAGTGGAGGACAACACCCGCCTGTGCGAGTTCATCTACCGCAACCTCGGCAGCATCACCCACATCACCGCCACCATGGACACGCACAACGCGCACCAGATATTTCACCCTGTCTTCTTCGTGGATGCGGACGGGAATCATCCCACTCCGTACACTGATATTCATGCCGCTGATCTTCGCTCGAACAAATGGACATTCAACCCCGCTCTTGCACCGCAGTTCAGCATTGCTCCCGAATACGGCCAGCAAATGATGGTTCATTATGCCGAAGCGTTGGAGAAAAAAGGGAAATATGCGCTTACCATCTGGCCGTATCACGCCATGCTCGGCGGCATTGGCCATGCACTTGTCCCTGCCCTGGAAGAGGCCATTTTCTTCCATTCGATTGCAAGGCTCGCCCAGCCTGATTTTGCAATCAAGGGTAATAAGACGTTCACTGAAAATTATTCCGTCATCGGCCCTGAAGTGCTGACAGGCCCAATGGGGGAGACCCTTGGCGAGCATGACACGAAATTTATCCAGCAATTGCAGGAAGTGGATCGGATGTACATCGCCGGGCAGGCCAAGAGTCACTGCGTGGCGTGGACCATCTCTGATTTGCTTGATGATATCCAGGCAACAGATGCGGAGCTTGCAAAGAAAGTCCATCTGCTTGAGGACTGTTCGTCAGCGGTGGTGGTGCCTGGGGTGGTGGACCATACCGAGGCGGCGAATGAGGCGTATGTCCGCTTTGCGGGGGCGGGGATGAGAATTGTCAAATCAACGGACCCAATTAAATAATACGTAATGCGTGATACGTAAATTACGAATTACGCATCACGCATTATGAGCGAGGACTGATGTCTATCTTTGATGGTAAGCGACTTACGAACGAAACTTTTAAATTAGATATTGAACGTATGCGCCACGGCTGGTATTCGGATAAATATTTCGAGAATATCAACCGCATGTTGACCGCTTTGGTAAGGGAAGGTTACAGCTATGCGGGCCAGTTTCATAACCTACCGGAAGGCATTTCGCCCGAGCAAATTTCCGTGGGGGACATCGAAGTGGAGATGCAGTGGTTTACCCGCCGCATGGGCAAGACCACGGTCGTCGGTGTGGATAAGGCGCTGGCGATGCTTCGTCATTGCACGGGGTATTTTGACGGCGACAAGTTTGTGGATACCTCGGACAAACTCGAGGTATGGGCGGCGCATGATGGGACCACAGTCAAATATGACGGGGATGCGACGAAGGTTCAGCCGGTCATCAAAGTGCGCGGACGGTATCGTGACTTTGCCTTGCTTGAGACTCCTACATTGGGAATCCTCACCCGTTCCAGCCGCGTAGCGACGAATGTATATGAAACGCTCGTTGCGGCGCGTGGCAAGCCTGTGCTTTTCTTCCCCGCGCGGTTCGACGTGCATGAGGTGCAAGCCGCAGATGGCTACGCTTACAATATTTCCCTGCAAAGATTCAACAAGGATCATACACAGGAATTGGGAGCCTTTGTCTCCACCGATGCGCAGGGCGATTGGTGGGGCGGCGCAGGCGGGGGGACAGTTGCCCATGCTGCGATTGCATCTTTCCTCGGCGATACAGCGGAGGCGATGATGCAGTTTTCGCATATTTTGCCAGCGCGCATTCCACGTATTGCGCTGGTGGATTTCAATAACGACTCTGTCCGCGATACGCTGCGGGTACTGGATTCCATGTTCGCAGAGTATCGCAAGTTAATGGATGCGGGCAACAAGGAAGAAGCGGAAAAGTACAAACTGTACGGCGTGCGTTTGGATACGAGTGGGAGTTTGCGTGATGTGTCTGTGCAACCACTTGGCGACACGGCGCTGGATTTGGGAGTCAACCCGCGGCTGGTGTTCAACGTCCGCTCGGCGTTGGATGCTGCCTGGGAACGTTGGAGCCTGCCCGAGGCGTGGAAAGAGGCGGCGAGGGATTTCTGTCACAGCGTAAAGATCGTTGTATCGGGCGGGTTCAACCCAGAAAAGATTCGCAAGTTCGAGAAGTTGGGAGTCCCCGCTGATATTTATGCGGTAGGGTCGTACCTGTTCAGCAATGGCAACGGCACAACGACAGATTTCACCGCCGATGTGGTGCGCGTGAAAATCCACGGCGAGTGGATCGATATGTCGAA
>JACPVB010000292.1 GCA_016191985.1 Chloroflexota bacterium
CTTGCGGTATGTATGTTTGAAAAGTAGCACTTGTCTTTGCTCATCGAAGACCAACGCCGCCACCGCCGCCCGGAACTTGGAACGAACCAATTTCGCCGCAAGGACATGCATCCACAATGGCAGGAGACGCCAGAGGCGCAGAAGGGTTTTCATCACGCAAACTTACAAAGAATTCCACAGTTTTGGAAAGTAATCTTTGGCCTTTGCCAAAATGCCATGTTCCTTTTCCCAACCCCTGGGCAACGGTTCAAGGTTAAATATTTGAGATTTCCAAAGAGCATTTTCTACAAGGGGATAATATTTTAGTTGCCCGCCCGATTCTCCATACCATTCCAACAAAGTACCTGAACTATCCTGACCTCGTAAACGACGGCCAATTTTTTCTTCATTGGTTTTTACTGTTGGGAAATCCCAAGTTAAAGACGTTGGAGCAGGCAAAGAAAGAGGGAACTTGAACAATTGATATTCATTCTTTGGACTCCATGAAAGAGCGAGATAAAAACTCTTAGAAAGGTCAACCACTCCGCCCTGCTCCAACCCAACGCTTTCATGCCACTCATTTGCCTGCTGGATCAAGGCTTGGGCAACTTCAAAAGGTTTTTCTTTATAGTTCTGTTGATGAATCGCCGATTGCCTTAATCGTTCCCAGAATTTGCCAGATGAATTGGAAAGTTCAAGAGTTACGCGCCCAGTTCGTCTCGTATCATTCAGCGTTCGCCTCATTTTACAAGAGACGCCAAAATAAATTCCCGTTCGCTTCCTATCAGGTAATAACACATCGAATATGAATTTGTTTTCTTGGGCATTTCCATTAAAAGCAAGCGCAACCGAACGCTCAAAATCCCGCCAGCCTGGCAGGGTGTTTCCATCTGCTAAAGACTGTTGTCCACTGCCATCCTGATAGGTGCTCAGGATCAAGCGAAATAGTTCAAACTCTTTTTTTGTTGGGTTACGATCAACAAATGGAATACTCATTTATTCTCCACATCAAGTTCATCCTTCAAGAGTTGATCTGTCGACACTTTGAAATAGCGTGCAACTTTCAAAACAAACTCAGCAGTTGGTTTCTTTTTCCCCGCTTCAATTTCACTAATATATCCGTGCGCGGTTAAACCCAATGAGAAAGCAAGTTCCTTCAAGGTCATTTGCTTGCCAGTCCTCAAAATACGGAGTTTTTCGCCAAATCGTTGCATGGAATAATTGACAGATAACAAGGGTTATGATAAAATGTCTCTAGTAGAGACATTTAGAAAAATATGGCTACCTCAACTTCAAAACACGAAATGATCAACAGCCCGTTCAAATGGGTTGGCGGAAAGTCACGCCTTCGCAAACAAATTATTCCTCTTCTACCCAAACACACCTGTTATGTCGAATTATTTTCAGGAGCAGCATGGGTATTATTTGGAAAACCGGTTAGTGATGTGGAAGTCCTGAATGATATAGACCAGGAACTTGTCACTTTTTTCCGCGTAGTCAAGGAAAAACCAGAAGACCTTATCGCATCTTTTGAATGGGAACTGGTCTCACGCGCAGAATTTAAGCATTTGGCTTCCCTTGATTCAACCCAACTTACTGATGTTCAGCGCGCCCATCGCTTTTATTACCTGATTATGGCTGGCTGGGGTGGTGAGTTGAAATATCCACGCTTTCAAACCAGCATTTCAGATGGTGGACATGGTAACCGCTTGATTGGTGCGCTTGAAACATTGAAAGAACGTCTTATTCCTGTTCATAACAGGTTAAAAACCGTAATTATCGAAAATCTTTCATGGCAGGATTGCCTTGATCGTTATGATCGTCCCAACACCATCATGTATATTGACCCGCCTTATCCTGACAACGGCGTCAACTATGCTCACAACATGCGCGGTTGGGATGAGCACCATGAACTGGCAAATCGACTGCAAAAAACAGAGTGTAAGTGGATTTTGTCATCTTATGACATTCCACAAATCCGCGAGATGTATTCAGAAAACTACGTGGTTGCCATCCAGTCTGCTTCTGGTATGAAAGCAAAGAAAAACGGAAGCGAACGGGTTATCAACAAAGAAGTACTAATTACAAATTACCTGCCAGACAGTACAACGGTTTCACATTTCAAAGAACAGGAAATTCGCCAAATACGAATGATTCTTGAAAAAGACGAATCCTATCGAGCGTGATTATAGCATGGCTTAAAAACCACATAAAAAACGAGCGGACATCTTCATCCGCTCGTTTCTGCTTTCCGTCTTCTGTCTTCCGTACTCTCTCATCCCCCCAACGCCTCATTCAACCAATCCAAAAATCCCTTTTCCTGCGGCTTGACCGTCGTGCCCAAACTTTCAGCGAGTTTCTCGAACAGTTCCCGCTGATCCTTTGTCAGCTTGGTAGGAACCGCCACATTGACAATGACCAGTTGATTGCCGCGATCCTTGCGTCGTAAATAGGGCACGCCCTTGCCCTTCATCATAAAGACTTTGCCAGGCTGTGTGCCTGCGGGGATTTTTAACTTCTCCTCGCCATCCAACGTTGGCACTTCAACCTCCGCGCCCAACACGGCCTGCGCCACATTGATATCGAGGTTCAGTAAAATATCATTTTCACGGCGTTTAAAGAATTGATGCGGTCTGACATCCAACACCAAAAATAGACTTCCATTCGGGCCGCCGAATACGCCGGGGCCGCCTTCCCCCGTCAAACGGATTTGTGTGCCTGCATCCACACCTGCGGGAATGGATACTTTTTTATTAACCTTCTTGCGCTCCAGGCCGTTGCCATGACAGGTCCTGCACGGGGATGAAATCGTCTCGCCGCGGCCATTACAGGTTGGGCATACCCCGGTCTGCACCATCTGACCCAAAAAGGTCTGGCGTATCTGGCGCACTTCGCCCTGTCCATTACAAGTGGAGCACTTCACAGGAGATGTGCCAGGCTCGGCGCCATTTCCATTGCAACGCGAGCAGGTCTCTTCACGCGAGAACTCGATCTCCTTCTCCACACCGAAGACGGCTTCCTCAAACGTCAACATAACCTGCATTTGCAAATCACGCCCACGGCGCGGAGACTTACGAGAGCGGCGTCCCGTGGAAAACCCAAATCCACTGAACAGGTCTTCAAAAATATCGTTGAAGTCCACGGTGTAATCGTGAAAGCCGCCGCTACCCATGCCGCCCAATCCCTCTTTGCCAAAGCGGTCATAGCGCGCGCGCTTATCCGCATCCGAAAGGGCGCCGTACGCCTCATTGACTTCCTTGAACTTCTCCTCGGCGTGCTCTTCCTTGCTCACATCGGGATGATACTGGCGCGCAAGTTTACGAAATGCGGCTTTGATCTCATCATCGCTCGCGTTCCGTCCTACGCCAAGTATGTCGTAATAATCTCTGTTGCTCATAATTTCCAGACGGTGGTCGAGTAGGCGGCGCTCTTCCGCCGTATCGAGACCACACCTTGAACTTGCTGGTTTCGATATGTTCTTCGCAGCGAGCGCTCAGGACTACTCAACCAGCAGTGCATTACTCCTTCACTTCACCATCGACCACATCCGGTCCGGCATCAGTGGATGAAGAACCTTCCGCTTCGCCCTCACCCGCAGCCTGTTTCTGCTCATAGACAGATGCGCCAATCTTTTGAATGGCCAGCCCCAACGCTTCCGTAGCGGCTTTGATCTTGTCTACATCCTCGCCCTGCGCCGCAGACTTAACCTCCGCGACTCTGGCTTCGACATCGCTGCGCACATCCACAGGGACTTTGTCGCCAAACTCACGCAAAGCCTTTTCAGCGGCATATGCGGTGTTGTCCGCGTTATTGCGCGCTTCGATCATTTCCTTGCGCTTGCGGTCATCTTCAGCATGGGCTTCGGCATCCTTGCGCATCTTCTCAACTTCACTGTCGCTCAAGCCAGAGGACGCTGTGATCGTGATGTGCTGGGAACGTCCCGTCGCCTTGTCCTTTGCGCTGACTTTTAAAATGCCGTTCGCAT
Organism: Chloroflexota bacterium; assembly: GCA_016191985.1. Lineage (GTDB taxonomy): Bacteria > Chloroflexota > Anaerolineae > Anaerolineales > Villigracilaceae > Villigracilis. The sequence goes on from JACPVB010000292.1 coordinate 3,965, forward strand.
CCACATCAAAGGTCACTTCAATTTGTGGAACGCCGCGCGGCGCGGGTGGAATTCCATCCAAAATAAATTTACCCAGCGACTTGTTGTCATTCGCCATCGGCCGCTCGCCCTGCAAAACATGGATTTCAACCTGGGTCTGGTTATCGCCAGCCGTCGAAAATACCTGCGAACGGCGGGTCGGGATGGTTGTGTTGCGTTCGATCTGAGCCGTGGCAACACCGCCCAACGTTTCAATAGCTAGAGTCAGCGGAGTCACATCGAGGAGAAGGATGTCTTTCACTTCCCCACCGAGCACGCCCGATTGAATTGCCGCACCGATGGCAACGACTTCGTCAGGGTTCACGCCTTTGTGCGGGTCTTTTCCAAAGAAAGCGCGCACGCGGTCTTGAATGGCAGGCATACGGGTCATGCCGCCCACCAGAACGATCTCATCGATATTGCCAGCATTTAATCCAGCGTCAGCCAATGCCTGTTTGACAGGAGCAATCGTTCGGTCGACAAGATCCGCGGTAATTTGTTCCAGCTTGGCGCGGGACATGGTCATCACTAAATGTTTGGGGCCGCTGGCATCCGCAGTCAAATAAGGGAGGTTGATCTCGGTCTGCATCACGGTGGAAAGTTCGATCTTCGCTTTTTCTGAGGCTTCCTTCAAACGCTGCAACGCCTGACGGTCATTATGAAGATCAATCCCATTATCTTTCTTGAAGGTCTCGATCAAATAATCCATGATGCGCAGATCGAAATCATCGCCGCCGAGGAAGGTATCGCCACTCGTGGCGCGGACTTGAAAGACACCGTCGCCTACATCCAAAATTGAAACATCGAAAGTGCCGCCGCCAAGGTCATACACCACGATGACTTCATTTTTCTTTTTATCGAGTCCATACGCAAGCGATGAGGCGGTCGGTTCATTGATGATACGCAGGACTTCCAAACCCGCGATCTTGCCCGCATCTTTTGTGGCGTTGCGTTGCGCATCGTTGAAATACGCGGGGACAGTAATGACCGCCTGTGTAATCGTCTCACCCAAATACGCTTCTGCATCTGCCTTGATCTTCGCAAGGATCATCGCCGAAACCTCAGGCGCAGAGTATTCCTTCTCGCCCAACGTCACACGTACATCGCCATTGTCCGCGCCATTCACAGCGTACGGCACACGCTTACGGGTGCGTTCCACTTCGGGGTCATCAGACTTGCGTCCCATAAAACGCTTTACTGAAAAAATTGTATTCTGCGGATTGGTGATGGCCTGGTTGCGCGCCACACGTCCCACCAAACGCTCGTTATTTTTATTCATCGCCACCACCGAAGGGACAAGTCTCTCGCCTTCCGCCGATGGGATCACAATCGGTTCCCCGCCAGACATAACAGCGGCCACTGAGTTCGTTGTGCCAAGATCTATACCAATGATTTTTGCCATGATTTCTCCTAGGTCTCAAGTTGCAGGTTGAAAGTCGAAGGTTCATTCAAGACTTGCAACCTGTAACCTTCAACCTTTAACCGAATTTATTGCGCCACCCTCACAAGGGCAGGTCGTATCACTCGTTCGCCGAGCATATATCCATTTTGCACCACATCGATGACGTGTTCGCTCTCAACTTCATCATTCGGTTCATGCGAGATCGCTTCGTGGAAGTTCGGGTCGAAAGGCTTTCCTTTTGCATCAATGCGCTTCAGACCTTCGCCTTCCAAAATGTTCTGCATCTTGCGTGCGATCAACTCAATGCCGCTCGCCCACGCATCACCCGTGGGGCGGTTTTGCAAAGCACGTTCCAAATCATCGAGCGCGGGCAAGACCTTCTTGATGATGTCGCCTTTCATGCTGGCATGCATCAACTCATTGTCACGCTCGATGCGTTTTTTATAATTTTGAAATTCGGCCTGGGATCGTGCCCATCCATCCTTGTATTCGACAATTTTGGCTTCGGCTTCTTTTAGTTGATTAATCAACGCCTCACGCTCCGCTGAATCCTGCTCGGTCGTCTCAGACATTTCCTCAGTTGGGGCCTGATTCTCATTTAATTCTTCCTGTTTGTCTTTCTCGTCTGCCATGTTTCTCACTCTCATATTTTTTTTCTGGAGTCAAGCAGCTTGCTGCTTGA
>JACPVB010000262.1 GCA_016191985.1 Chloroflexota bacterium
CTCAGACCGTGATTTGGAAGTGAACGCGGATCGAACCCGTTTACGCCAGGTCATGATCAATCTTGTTAATAACGCCATGAAATTTACAGACAAAGGTAAAATCGCAATCCACGTCACACGTGAAGGAAACAGCGTGCTCATTAGCGTACAAGACACGGGCATCGGCATCGAGCCTTCCCATTTGGAAGCAATCTTCCAGGAATTCACACAGGTCGATTCATCCACTACCCGCAAGGCCGGCGGCACTGGACTCGGCCTGCCCATCAGCCGCCGCCTCATCGAAATGCACGGCGGGCGTCTCTGGGCTGAAAGCACAGGCGTTGAAGGTGAAGGCGCCACCTTCTATGTTTTCCTGCCCATCGAATCACAAGTTGCATCATCGGAACCCGTCACAAGAAAAATCTAACATGGCAAAACCAACCTTCCTGCAATGTGTTATCTGCGGCAAACAGCAGCCCTACGAACCCTTCGTCCCCGCCATCTGCAAGCATTGTGAATCGCAATGGCTCGAAGCGCATTACGATTACGAAACCTTCAAGCGTGAGATTCTGCGCGGCATCCCCAATCGCCCCAACAACATGTGGCGTTATCAGGATGTCCTGCCGCTTGACAAACCCTCCGCCCTCGACCTCTACCCCGCTGGCGGCACACCTCTCTGGCTGTCACAACGCTTCGCACCTAATCTGGGGCATGGTTCTGTTTACATCAAAGATGAACGCTACGGCCCGACATCCTCCTTCAAAGACAGGCAGGCCGCAGTGGCCGTCGCCGCCATGAACGAGAACGGGATCCGTGAAGCTGTCATCGCATCCACGGGCAATGCGGCAGTAGCGTATGCCGCCGCCTGCGCGCGTGCTGGCATCAAACTCTGGGTCTTCATGACCAGCCTCGTCCCACAGGAAAAGCTGCGCGAAGCCGCCCTCTTCGGCGCGGAAGTGATTCGCGTCAGCGGTAATTACGATCAGACGAAGCAGATCGCCAGTCAGTTCGCACAGCGCAAGAATTTACTTTTGGATCGCGGCGCAAGTTCCGTCCCCGCCCGCGAATCGATGAAGACCATCGCCTACGAAATCGTGGAGCAAATGGGCTGGCGCGCACCGGATTGGTACATTCAAGCCGTCAGCGGCGGACTTGGTCCGCTGGGCGTGTACCAGGGCTTTAAAGAATTGTTCGAAATGGGACTGATTAAAAAAGTCCCCAAACTTGCCATCATTCAGGCAGACGGATGTTCCCCGATGGTCAACGCCTTCAAAGCTGGCAAGGATGTTGCCGAGCCTGTCATTCCTGATACGCGTATCATCATCCTGTCCACAGGTGACCCTGGTAAATCCTATACGTATCTATGGAACCTCACCCAGCAATACGGCGGCGTGATGGAATCCGTGACTGATTTGGAAGCCTACTCGGCCATGCGCGCACTTGCCAAAAGCGAGGGAATGGCCGTCGAACCGGCAACAGCCGTCGCCTTCGCAGGATTCGAAAAATTATCCAAAGAAGGAAAAATCGGCGCAGATGAAAGAGTCGTCATTAACTGCACCGGTCATACTTTCCCCGTCGAAAAACATGTGCTTGGCGATCAATGGGCCGTGGACGTGCACCTCAGCAAGGATCAATCCCCCGCGCCGCGCGAAGGCCTGCAAGCCGCCCTCGAACATCTGGACGAAAAGACAACCTCCGTGTTATTGATAGACGATAATGAAGACGATGCCCTGCTCATCCGAAGGTTGCTGGAAGGCAGAAAAAATTATCGCATGTATCATGCCAAGGATGGCTGGGAAGGCCTGGCCATGGCGCGTCAAAAATTGCCCGATCTGATCGTCAGCGACCTGACCATGCCCGGCATCGACGGTTTTGGGCTGGTTGAAGAATTAAAGCTCGACCCGCGCACAAAGGAAATTCCCGTTGTCGTTGTCAGCGCAAAAGACATCACCGCGGATGAACGCAAACGGCTCAACGGTAATATTGAAGCGGTTTATCAAAAAGGCTCACTGCCCACCCGAAAATTTGTGGATCAGGTCATCCACGTAATTGAAGACAAAAACGAATCCAGAAGTGGAACTTAAGGAGAAATAGTATGGGAAGTATCGTCTTATACATCGAAGACAACCCGGACAACATGATGCTTGTCAAACGTGCGCTTGAATCGCGAGGCTATACTTTATTGGAAGCCCCGGACGGTTCGACCGGGGTCGCCATTGCCCAACAACAAGATGTGGATTTGATCCTGTTGGATATAAACCTGCCCGACATCGACGGCTACGATGTGGCGCGCAGAATCCGTGCCAGTGAAAAAACCAGCCTGGCCTATGTGCCCATCATTGCCATCACCGCCAACGCCTTAAAAGGGGATGCCGAAAAAGCACTCTCCGCCGGTTGTGACGTGTACATGTCCAAGCCGATCAACATCCGCGAGTTATGGGCGCGTGTTGAGGCTTTTGTGCCAGCACCCAACACAAAGTAACACCTCCAAAGGTTGATTATTGTGAAAACATCTTATTTCACCGATCTGACATGCTCAGATTGTGGAAGATCTTTTTCCATCCATGAAGTACACACCTTTTGCCCGGATTGCCAATCCACCCTCATCTCAAATTACAACCTAAACTCTGCCCGCCAGGAAGTGGACCGTGACGAGATCCACGCACGACCCAAAGGAATGTGGCGCTGGCATGAAATGCTCCCCGTGCAAGACCCCGAAAATATTGTGACACTTGGGGAAGGCGACACACCGTTATTAAAAATCCCCCGCGTTGGAAGGGAACTTGGGCTGACCAATCTTTTGGTCAAAGACGAAAGCAGTAACCCTACAGGTTCCTTCAAAGCGCGCGGGCTTTGCGCCGCCGTTTCCAGGGCCAAGGAACTCGGCGTAAAAAAAGTAATCATCCCCACCGCTGGTAACGCCGGCGGGGCCATGGCGGCTTATGCCGCGCGCGCCGGCTTGCAGGCATTGATCTACATGCCGAAAGACACGCCCAACGCGAACATCCAGGAAAGCCGCATTGCGGGCGCGGAGGTCATTCTTGTCGAGGGGTTGATCAGCGACGCGGCCGGTATGGCTGGCGTAAAGGCCCGCGAGGAAGGCTGGTTCGATGTCTCCACCTTCAAGGAGCCGTATCGCACCGAGGGCAAAAAGATCATGGGCTACGAACTCGCCGAAGCCTTCCATTGGACTTTGCCCGATGTCATTCTCTACCCCACTGGCGGCGGCACTGGCCTGGTGGGCATGTGGAAAGCCTTCGCAGAAATGGAAGCGTTGGGCTGGCTTAAGGATACGAAACGTCCGCGCATGGTTTCGGTGCAGGCGGAAGGATGCGCCCCGATCCCCAAAGCCTTCCATGCAGGCGCTTCATTCTGTGACTTTTGGCTGGGTGCTCATACTGTGGCATCCGGCCTGCGAGTGCCAAAGAGCTTCGCCGACCGCATCATTCTCTCGGACATCCGCGAAAGCAACGGGACGGCGGTCGCCGTCAGCGACGAGGCCTTGATCAACGCCCAGAAAAAACTGGCCGCCATGGAAGGCATCTTCGCCGCCCCCGAAGGCGCCGCCTGCCTCGCCGCGCTGGAAGAATTGGTGAAGCAAAACTGGGTCAAACCAGACGAACGCATTGTCATGTTCAATACAGGTTCGGGGTTGAAATATTTGGATCAGATATTGAATTAACTGATGTTACGCACTCCTGACCCCGTAGGCGATGTGTTGAGCTTGTCGAAACAGGTCAAATGATTATAGTTTTTGACATGGATGTCAATTCAACCCCGAAGGGGTGTCATAACCCACAGCAACTATGTCATCCCTACGGGATTTGGATTCCGTCCGCCCAATTTTCTATAATCCTGCCATCTGTTTCGGCAGGCTCAACACAGCGCCTTCGGGATTAGGCTGCATAACGTGGGTGAATTAAAATCAAACATAATTAACCCCGAATTTAATCTGGACGCAGATCAACGCTGATTTACGCTGACAAAAAGCAAGAATCAGCGTTGATCTGCGTTAAAAATCTACCCACCCGCGAAAACATTAATTTCGGGGTGAGTAGGTTGGATTCTCTGATTTTTTATTAAAGACGTCAGGTTGCAAACCTGACCTACGTGCAGATTTAGAAATCGATCACAGTCGGCTTCAAACTCAATTCATTA
>JACPVB010000271.1 GCA_016191985.1 Chloroflexota bacterium
AAGAACGACCTGCCGCAGGCCATTTATGCCGTGCGCCAGCGCGAACACCAATAGGAAGAGATCATAAATACGCCAGCCAAGATATGCCCAACGCATGGATACATAAGCCAGGTCGATGTTGTCCACGCCGATCAATACATCCTGAATCAACACGTGGCCCCAGGCTAGTGGAATGAGCAACAGCCCGCTGTAGCGCATCCATTTCCACGCCGTTATTTCACGGTTTCGGGGAATATCAATCACGCGCGTCATTTTCAGATCCCTAATTTTTCAAGCACGTTGCTGCCCATGATGAACGCCGCAGGAAGCCACAGCAGGATCGAGAGGACCAGAGTCCACGAGACCGAGTTGCGTTGAGTCCTGGTTTCCCAATTCTTCACCAGATATAAATCAAGGATCGCAATCCTGGCTCCATTGACGCCGTGATAGATCACGCTGAAAACCAGAAAAATTTCACCGATCATAAATGGCACACTTCGATAAACGGCGATGGCATCCTTATACAAAGAAGGAAAGAAGAACACCGTGGAAGTATCCACCACGTGAACGGCTAAAAATAATAGGATGCCCAATCCCGTCAGACGATGCAGGATGAAACTCAACTGACCTTCACGCCCGCGATATATAACCAGGTTTGACATAACTGCTTTTACGCTCATTCTGGACCTCTAACCTGCTTCTGCTTAATAAGCTCTTCCTACGCCTTGTGCGGATTCATACTTAACTTACGCGGCATCCATGCCAGCAAAGCCAGGCCGATGGCAAACCCGAATACAGCAACGATTTGCGACTGTGTCATTCCGAACGCAATGATGCGATAGGAACTGGTAAAGGCCAGGAAGAAACGCTCCAAGCTGTACAGAGTCAAATAGACGAGGAACAATTTCCCGTCAGCCCAGTTGCGTTTTCGCAATTGCCAGAGTACAGCGAAAATCCCCAGGTTGACTACAAGTTCATAAACGGGCATCGGCGTATAGTACACACCAAGCTGCGGTACCATCACATTTGGGCTGGTATATGCGAACCCGAATGGACCGTCCGTCGGTTTGCCCATGGCGTCCCCCGTGATGACACAGGCGATGCGCCCAATCGCCTGCGCGAGTACCAGTCCCGGCGCGCCTGCATCTAATAATTTTGGAAAAAGCCAGCCTCTTTTCCAACACACGAGCGCCGCCGCAATTAATCCGCCGATGATCGCACCCCAGATCGCCAATCCGCCTTCCCAGATATAGAACGCGCGGATGGGGTTCGCCGCATATTCATCCGGCCAGTGATCGAGCACGTGGAACAAACGTGCGCCGATCAACCCGCCAACGATGATCCACACAGCGGCATCGTAAATATCGTCCTTCTTAAAGCCTTTACGTTCAGCCTCGCGCGCCGTCAGCCAGACTCCGACCGCAATTGCGGCCATAAGAATCAAACTGTACCAGCGCACGGCAAAATGGCCGATATTGAAGATAATGGGGTCAATCGAAATTGTGAACATATCTTTTATGAAACCTCATGATTGGAATATTTTCCAGGAGCAAATGCCCCAGCAAACAACAAGGATGGCGATCAGCAATCCCGCGGCAACCAGCAGGCTGATCTGCAACCCGACGAAAGGAAAGATCAATAAGCCCACCAGTGGAAGAGTACACATCCATATAATGATGGCAAGCGCCATATCATCAAAGTGACACGCAAATCGCTTCAACATGCTGACTCCTTGAATGTTCAATCCTATTGTATGGCTTCGCATCAGAAGCTCTAAGAGCCGTTTATCTCATTTTCTGTATAAGCATTTTGGCTTATACAACAATCAGGCTCTGAGTATGACCAGAGCCTGATAAATATATGCAGCCTATAAATTTTTATAGTCGTCGTGTTTAACTTGGTTATTCCCAGTCTGGTCTGGCAGTAATCCACCACTGAAATTCCCGCTCCTCGGTTCCCCATTTGCTCTTGATGAATTCAAGGATAGAGATTATTTCTTCGTCGCTCAGTTTGTCTCCAAAGGCGGGCATCTTTGAGTTGTACACTGGGTCTCCGCCATTTTTTACAATATCGAGTAGCAGCTCATCGGGATGATGCCAGGTATGGCCTGAACTGTCATGTGGTGGAGGAGGAAACGATCCATCCGCCAGAGATTGCTTCCAGGTGGGCGAACCCTTCAAATCTGCACCGTGGCATTCGGCGCAATACTGGGCATAAAGGACTTTTCCCTCATCCACCTTTTCAGGGTCAAGCCTGGGCAAAGGCGGCACAGCCGTCTGGTTGATAACCACCGGTTGATTGGATTGCAAAGCAATTTGCGGGATCAATATGGCTGCCGCGCCGATAAGAACCAGGATAAAGAACCAGAATCGCCAGGATACTCTCATACTCTAAAACCTTCTTTCTACACTTATAAAAATCTGCGAACTGCTTAACCTTGGAGGAAGGGGATCGGGTTTAAATTCTATTATCAGTACTTCACGAAATGTTCTCGTAGTGGCGACTTCAGTCGCTTTTCACCCGAACGACTGAAGTCGTTACTACGTTTTCGTGATCTACTGATTATTCTCCTTATTTTTCTATGTCGTACCCAGCCTGTTCCCAATCCACCATACCACCTTTGAGATTCCAGATGTTGGTGTAGCCCAACTTCACCAGCGTCTCAGCGGCCATCTGGCTCATGCGTCCACTACGGCAATACAAAACGACCTGGGCATTTTTATCCGCAGGCAATTGAGATAGGTTTGACTCGATCTCATCATACGGAATCGACAAATCTGTTCCCGCGATATTCCCATCAAATGGAATATGAACGTTGATGAACACAAAGTTTTTGTTCTTCAACATTTGTGCGAGGTCGCTTGCAGAGACGTTCGTATAGGACCCGCCTTCCACTTGAATGGCTTCGCCAGTCACCGTTTTAGATTGACAGGCGGCCAACGACAAGGCAATAAGCGTGAGAAAAACGATGAGCGGTTTTTTCATATTCATCCTTTAGAAGTTTTTCTTAAGTTCTTGTCGGCTTCTTTTTGTACACGGATTTTACGGAAAACACGGAAAGAGCGAATTTTTTAAAAGTTTTTTCCGTGCGCGAAGCGTCAGTGAAATCCGTGCCATCCGTGTACTGAAAATTCTTTAAGAAACAGTCTCTTAATCCCTCTTTAGTGCGTGTCCACTTAAGTAGCCCAGGTAAGCAGGTACAAGCGGAAGCACGCACGGCGAAAGAAAGGACAACAACCCGGCAAGTATTGCAGTCAGATAAGTTGGCGCGGCGGCGAAAAGGGCAAACTTCTCGATATAAAAGCCGTTCTTGAAGGCCCAGATCGCAATCAGGCTCATTGTGTTGGTCAGTAACAATATACCAATTGTGATGATGAATATGCCGCTGACGATCTTGAAATATTTCTGATAGGGTCTCATGCGTTTGAGCCATCCTGAAGCGCGTTCCAGCCCAAGAGCCATTGCCAGAAATGGAATCCCCAAACCAAGTGAATATCCTGAGGACAGCCACATCGCCTGTCCCACCGTTTGCTGGCTGAGTCCCATGGTTAAGATCGCACCAAGTGTCGCGCCAATACACGGACTCCAACCCGCAGCGAAGAAAATGCCCATCAACGCCGACCCGCCAAACGTTCCGCGTTGACCCGCATATTGGGCGCGCGTATCCGCATAAAACCAGGGCAGTCGAATCACTTCCAGGGTTGCCAATCCAAACAGGATCACAATCACGCCGCCAATCTGCGCGATGACCTGTTTATACGTGCCAAACAGTTGACCCAGCACAGTCACCGACCCGCCCCAACCGATGATAAAGACCAGCGAGAAACCCGCCACAAATAAAAGGGCATGAACAAATATTTTCAAGCGTTCGCTCTGGGAAGAAATCAATGGAGTTATTGTTTCCGTTGTCATAAATCACCTGTTCTTCAGAATGTGAACATGATAAGCAGAATCCCGCCTCTGCATGAGCGTAGAATGGCTGGACTCTGAATAAGCAAAATGGCCTACGGCTGCTTGCGAAGGAGGGAGACCCTATCAGCCAATTCGATAAGCAAAATTGCTTATGGTTGTTACCGCAATCTGGCGCAAGACGCCGAAAGATATAAAGACTATCATCATCGAAAAGGAGTTCTTATGAAACGTTATCTCATTCCACTTGCCGCATTCCTGCTTGGTTCCACGCTTATGGCTGGAGTCTATTTCGGCATCCTCACCTGGGCGCAAGGCTGGGATTACGCCGCCCGCCAATTCCTGCTCAACCGTTGGTATATCCTGCCGATCTGGGTTGGCTTTGGGATTCAAGCCGCGCTCTATTCCATTCTGCGCTTTCGGCTTTTTATCCCCACCACATCTACAGGTAACGCAGGCGCATTAATGGGAACCAGCGGTGGGACTTCTGTCACCGCAATGGTTGCCTGTTGTCTTCACCACGTCACCGACGTTCTGCCCATCCTCGGCTTGAGCGCCGCTGCCACTTTCCTCACACGCTATCAACGACCGTTCATGCTGGTGGGTCTTGGCATGGAAGTTATTGGCATCATTGTCATGCTCATCATTCTTTATCGCGAACGTAAAAAATTACAACCCGTTCAAAAATTCCAACCTGTTCTGGAGACGAAATGAAACGTTTTCTTTTACCCACCCTTTTGATCTTGACCTTTTTTCTCGCCGCCTGTTCCGCGACATCCACCCCGCTTCAAACTGACCTGCAAGCTGATTCTGCTTCGACGGACGCTGCTCCCTCTTCTGGTGATCTGAAACGCTCCGATGGACAAGGCTCAGTCACGGTTGAAGTCACACCGCTTAACCTGAACGCGCCCGCCGATACATTGGAATTCGATATCGTCATGGACACCCACTCGGTTGAACTAAGCATGGACCTTGCCACGCTCGCCACCCTCACAACCGACACAGGCGTTACCGTGCAAGCTGCGTTATGGGATGCGCCGCGCGGCGGCCATCACGTGGAAGGCAAGCTGATCTTTCCTACCAGTAATGATGGTAAATCCATTCTCGAAGGCGCGGGCAAACTCACGCTCACAATAACCGATCTGGATGCACCTTCGCGCGTCTTTGAGTGGCAATTGCAATAGCTGAATGTTTTTCCATTGAGGCTGGTATGAAAAATAATGACCTGAATCGCCGTGACTTTATCAAAATGACAGCAGCCGCAATTGGCGGCCTGATTGGAACCGTGATCGGGATTCCTTCGGTGGCGTATCTGCTCTCGCCATCCCTGCGTGCCGAAGAAGACGCCGACTCGATTGCTCTTGGTCCGCTTGAAAATTACCCGATTGGAGTCCCAACTCGTTTTGATTTCACACGCACAAAAGTCAATGGCTGGGAACGGACGGCCACCAATTATGGCTTGTTCGTTTTCAGGAAAAGCGAGAGCGAAGTGCGGGTCTTTTCGGATATTTGTACCCACCTGGCCTGCCGCGTGAATTGGCACCCGGATATTCAACATTACATCAGCCCATGCCATGATGGTCACTTCGACATCACGGGAAAGAATATCAGCGGCCCGCCGCCGCGTCCATTGGATGAATTCATCACAAAAATCGAAGACGGAAATCTATTTGTCACATTGCCGCCTTTCAAACGAGATGCCTGATTGGAGAAGAACAATGAACAAAAAACATATCCTCATTATGATCCTCGGCTGTCTGCTGCCACTGGCTGGCCTTGCGGCTGTTTATCTATTTAAAGTGCCTGTCAACTCGGTGGTGCTGTTTGCGCTGGTATTGCTTTGTCCGCTGTCGCACCTGTTCATGATGGGACAAATGGGACACAGTCACGAAAACGAAGCGCATGGCGCGCATGTCCATGCTGAGCGTGAAGACAGGAAAAATGATCAGCCGCCGCGACTTTCTTAAATTGGCGGCGTTGGGCGCAGGCTCGTTGGCGTTCCGCCCATTTTCCAGACTCCTCCTGCCTGAGTTTCCCCAGGCAGATAAACTTGGCCGCGTCACAGTTGGCAAGGTGGATGTCTTCACACGCCCCGATGCAAACAGCCAGATCGTCGGCCCACTTTATCAAGATACCGTTGTGCCTTGGATTCGAGAGGCCATCGGTCCGATGCCTGGTCGAATTAATCAACGCTGGGTCGAAACGCCGTACGGATTTGTGTGGGGCGGACAGGTTCAACCTGTGGAAAATCAGCCCAACGTACCCATCACGAGTTTATCCACCACCAGCCTTGGCGCTGGGATGTGGGTTGAAGTCAGCGTCCCGTATGTGGATTTGATTTTGGATAACCCACCTGCGCGCGCGCCATGGCTGCAATATGCCGCTTCTATTAATTTGCCGGCACGCCTGTATTACAGCCAAATTATCTGGGTCGATCAGATCCGCACCGACGAGTCGGGCCAGGTCTGGTATCGGCTCAATGAGAAATATGGCTCCGGCGATATTTTCTGGGGACAGGCAGAGGCCTTTCGCCCATTGACTGAGGAAGAGATTTCACCCATCAACCCTCAAGCCGAAGACAAGCGTATCGTCGTCAAAATCTGGGAACAAACTCTTTCATGCTTCGAAGGGAATATCGAAGTTCATTTCGCAAAAATCTCCAGCGGCGCATTATATGACGCATCGGGCAGCCGCGTGGATGCCTGGTCCACACCTGTGGGTGAATCCCCAATCTGGCGCAAGGCAATCTCCCTGCCGTTGAGCGGAGGCAGTGCATCGGCAGGTTGGAGTCTGCCGGCTGTGGGGTGGGTCAGTCTGTTCGTGGGGACTGGAGTCGCGATCCACTCCACGTATTGGCATAACAATTATGGCGAGCCGTCTTCGCGCGGTTGTGTCAATGCAAGGCCGCAGGACGCGAAATGGATCTTTCGCTGGAGCCAGCCTCAGGTCCCATATGATCCGGGCGATGTGACCGTCGAATGGCCGGGCGGAACAGTTGTCAGAGTTGAGGAAAAAGTGATATAGCCTCGCGAAAAGCTATATTATCGGGGGTATCTCTGGCTGTGCTAAAATCTCTGCAATTCACTCATGGATATCCTCACCGCCTTTTTTGAAATCAACAAAGCCATTATCTATTTCGTGTACGGCCTTGCCTTTTTTGTCATGGGCTTGGTGGTGGCATTACAGAGCCGCCAATCTTCGCGGCTGGAACTGGCGCGCAGTTTGAACTGGTTGGCTGGTTTTGGCATTCTGCATGGATTGAACGAATGGGGCGATTTATTTATTCCTATTCAATCCACTTATCTGCCTGTCCCCGCGGTGAATCTCCTGTTCGTGCTTCAACTGGTACTGTTGGCGCTTTCTTTTACATCCCTGTTTGCATTCGGCGTTTCCTTATTGAAACCATTTGGAATAAATAAATGGCTGGCTGCCGCGCCCACCGGGCTGTTTATCTTGTGGGTGTTTGCCACATTCTTTCTGCTTACTCCCATTTATCAGGATGAAACTACCTGGCATCATGTCTCCAATGCGTTGGCGCGTTATTTTATTGCCTTTCCCGGCGGACTTCTGGCAGCTTACAGTCTGCGTGAACATGCGAAGCGCCGCATCCTGCCGCTCAAAGTTCCCACGATCTATGCTGCCTTGCGTGTCAGCGGCATTGCACTCGGCGCGTATGCCATCCTGGGTGGATTATTTCCCCCGCCAATCCCATTCTGGCCTGGCAACGTGATCAATGCCGATACGATCCAGATGTGGATTGGCATACCGCCCCTTGCTTTTCGAGCGTTAATCGGGCTTTTGCTTTCCGTTGCCACCATCCGCGCGTTGGAAATATTCAAACTGGAAACTGACCAGAGGATCGAGCTGCTGGAACGCGATTCAATTGTCAGCGCAGAACGAGAACGCCTCGCACGGGACCTGCATGATGGTGCCATCCAGAAGGTTTATACTGCGGGACTGCTGGTCCAATCCGCCTCCAAACTGACCGAACCCCACAGCGAGCTTTCAAATCGAATGGAACGCGCGGCGGCGGCGCTCAACGATGCCATTGCGGACCTGCGAAGCAATTTGCAAACCCTGCACGAGGGGACGCCTGCTCAAATCGAGCCGCTGGTTGATTTGCTAAAACACGTTGCAGCAGATCCGCATTACACGACGATGGTCAATATCGAACTAACGACAAATCTAACACCCGAATCCAATCTTTCGCCTTTACGAAGCGGACACCTCATGGGAATGGTCAACGAGGCCATGTCGAATATCCTGCGCCATGCGCGCGCGCGCCATGTCCGCCTCAACGCGGAAAAGCAGGGAGCTTTTCTCAAGATTGTGGTTAAAGATGATGGGAACGGATTCACGCCAGTTCCTTCTTCGGGATATGGTCTGCGGAATATGCGTGACCGTGCCCGTCTGCTAAACGGCACGCTGGAAATAGACACGAAGCCTGGAAAAGGCACAACGATTATTTTAGAAATTCCCTGGGAAGATTAGCGATGAAAAAGATACGCGTATTTATTGTAGACGATCACCACATTGTTCGTATGGGATTGATGACGATCATCAATGATCGCCCGGATATGGAGGTGGTGGGGGACGCCAGCAATTCAACAGATGCCCTGCGGGAAGTGGAGCGGCTTCACCCCGACGTAGTGTTAATGGATATCCGCCTGCCGGGCGAGAGCGGCATCGAAGCCACAAGTCGGATTTCGAAGTTCTTCCCAAATTCAAAAGTGGTCATGCTCACATCCTTCGCGGATGACAGCATGATCTTTCGAGCGATCAGCGCGGGGGCTGTGGGATACGTCTTGAAACAGGTTGAGGATGAGGAATTATTCAGAGCGATCACGGTGGCAGCACGCGGAGATTCAGCCCTCGATCCGTCTGTGACCTCGAAATTGATCGCGCGCGTGCGCGAGGCTGAGCACAAAAGCGACGAAGACGCCTTCCGCGATTTGTCTGAGCGCGAACTGGATGTGCTCAACTTGGTGTCGAAAGGCAAGACCAATGCCGAAATTGCAGAAAGCCTGAACCTGAGTGACAGAACCGTTGGGAATTACGTTGGTACGATTCTACAAAAGCTTCACCTAACCAACCGCATCGAACTGGCAACCTACGCAGTGGAGCATCATCTTTCCGACCGTATGGCAAAAGAGTAAGATTCAGCACGAGGTTTTTGTACCGCAACATTTATGTTGCCA
>JACPVB010000293.1 GCA_016191985.1 Chloroflexota bacterium
AAAAAATTTGGAAAAGTTCCACGGTCCGCGAGCCAGCCTGAGGCGGCTGTGCCAAGCAGGAACGGCACCTGCACCATCAGCCTGCGGGCGGAGAGCACGCGCCCCTGCACGCCCACATCCACTTTGGATTGCCAGACCGCGAGATTGCCGCCTTCCACAAACGGCTCGAAGAAAGCGAAGAAGAAACTGGCGATGATCCAGACGAATACGCCTCTTCCCACGCCCAGGCCTGTTACACCCAGCAGACAGGCTCCCACTCCCCCAAGCAGGATACTAAAAACCCGCCTCCGTGGGCCGCCCCAAATGCTCAAAAGTATTCCGCCGGCAATCCCACCGATTGCGCCGCTGGATTGTATGCCTGCCAGCAAACTTTTACTGCCCGTCAGGCTTAAGATCATGGGAGCCATCAATGTAGCGCCCATCGCCAAAAAGAAATTCGTAAACATGAACAACAAAATCAATGCGCGCAGACTGGGGCGGGAAAAAATATAGGAAAAACCAAAAGAGGCCTCTCGCAAGAATCCGCTGCGGGTTGACCGAGCAGGCGTCGGCGAGGTGCGAAGCGGGAGTTTAATCCACAACAAGGTAGCGAAGGCGAAGAGGAAGGTGGCCAGGTCCAATATCATGATGCCTTCCATCCTGATTTTTGGAAGGAGGAGCGCCGCCGCAATGGGAGCCATGATGCCGGCAAAGGCCTGTGCCAGCCCCATCATACCTTCTGCGCGGGCGTAATGTTCTTTTGGAAGCATGACCGTGGTAAGAGTGATGTAGGCTGGATATTGAAAGGCAGTGAAGATGCCTGTGAGCAGGCCAAGAAAATAGATATGCCAGAGTTCAAGGGAGTGGTTGGCGTAAAGTAAAAAGACGGCCAGGGTAGCGATGGCGCTGGCCATGTCACTCACCATGAGGGTGAGTTTGCGATTCCAGCGGTCAACGAGCGCCCCCACGAACGGGCTGAAAATTAAGGAGGGCAGGAAGGTGAAGAAACTGATAAACGCAAGCGACGAGGCCCGGCCTGTTTTTTCCCAAACCCAAATGGTAAATGCAAACCAGGTCATGGCGCTGCCGAGAATGGAGACCGCCTGCCCAAACCATAGAACGGTAAAGGCTTGCATTGCTTTCGATTGTTGATTTGTCATTTGCGGACGGTAAAAGGGGTTTTCTCCGGGCAGCTCAAGATATTTTCCTTTGGGTTATTTTGGAATCGCCGCTGGATATTATCGTTGCGGATGAAACCTTGAAGTGAGGTCGCGCAATTGCGTGAAGGAAATTGGCTTAATGAGCACAAGGTCCGCCTGTCCGCGCATATTCTCACCCATTTGCGCATCGGCAGTGGCAACCACCACCCTTATTTTATTCAGCCGCTCGTCCGCGCGAATTTGTTTTAACAAAATATTTCCCGACACATGTGGAATGTGCATATCCAGGATAACAATGGCGGGGACAATTTGTTGAAGGCGCTCTGCCGCCACCTGACCGTCGCCGATAATTTCAGTCTCAAACCCGGCAGCGTTGAGGGCCTGGCTGAAAATTTCAGAAAGATCCTGGTCGTCTTCGATGATTAATGCAAGTATGTTCATTGGTTTGCTCCTATTGTGAAATGAGGGGTAACGAAACTGTAAAAACACTGCCAGTGCCGACCTGGCTTTTCACTGTGACCGTGCCGCCCATTAACTCGGCCAACTGCTTCACAATGGATAAGCCCAGCCCAACACCGCCATGTTTTCTGGTTGCCGATCCTTCAACCTGGCGAAACGTTTCAAATACAAGGCCGATGGATTCCTCGGGAATACCCTCGCCAGTATCCTCAACCTGGATCTGCCAGTTTTTCTTCCCCTGCGGTCTGATGGAGACATGCACTTTATCGCCCTGGCCTGAAAACTTGATGGCGTTGTTTGTCAGGTTGATCATAATTTGCTGTAAGCGCTGGGGGTCGCCGATCAGGGTTTCTGGCATCTCCTGGTCTAATTCGGTATCGAGTTTTATCCCTTTGTTTTCGGCAATTTTTTCCATGGTTTCCTGCAAGTCCGTTAACAGGTCGGCGGGTTTACAGGATACAAAATTAATCTTCATTCTTCCAGACTGGATTTGAGCCTGATCCAGAAGTTCACTGACGATGGACAGCAAGCGGTTGGTGTTGTCCATAATGCGGACGGAGGCTTTGCGCTGGTTGTCATTGACGGGGCCGTACACGGTCTCTTTGATCATTTCCGCGAATCCGAGGATCGCATTGAGCGGCGTCCGTAATTCATGAGATACGACGGCGACAAATGTGTCCTTCATCCTTTCGAGTTCGGCCTCGCGTGTCACATCGCGGAAGACGGCCACCGTTCCCATGGATTGGCCATTTCCATCCCGCACTTCCGCCGCATTAACCGAGAGCGTTTTTCTCCCCCAGTTGACACGAAATGTGGGCACCTTCCCGGGCTGGCTAAAGAATTCACTAATGTCACCTCGCTGTTTCAGCGGGAGTTCTTCTGAATTAATAAGGTTCGTCACTTCCCGCCCTACGATTTCATTCTGGGATTTGCCCGTTAAAGAAGTAAGGGATGGATTGGCGACAATGGCCGTGCCTTTTTTGTCAAACACGACCACGCCGTCCGCAATACTATTTAGGATCGCTTCACGCTGGCTGGCCTGCGCCGCCTCACGGGTAAGCGACTCGGATAACTCGCGTGTGCGGTCGATGACGCGCTGGTCCAATTCGGCATTGATGATGCGAAGGTCACGGAGCGCATTTTCCAGGGTGCGTGAGGAAAGCCAGGAGATGGAAGCAACCATGAAAAATACCGCGATGGCAACGGGGTTTACCCTAAGCGGCAGCGCATTCATATTAATAACAATGTACATTTCAAGCACGATTAACGCGGCAAAAGCAAAACTGTAGGATGGCCGCAACAACATGCTTGCCATAATAATTGGGATGGTAAAAACAAACAAACTGCGCCCATCGACAAGCTGATCGGGAGTGTCACTAAAAACAAACACTACCATCAAAAACAGTAAAAATAAGGCGCTGGCGACCCACCCTGCAACAACTCGATTAAGAACATAAAGCAGAGCCGTGCCAACCAGCAACGCCACGCACACCAAATAGATGATCGGGGTATCCGGAGTGGAGCTGCCCCGAATGATCCCTACGATTGACACAGCGATAATTACAAATAGTGTCAAACTGGCGACAAAAACCAGGATCACATTTAATATTTTTCGTCGCCGGGCGTCATCAGGATCCGAGGATGGCGCATCAAGCAGTTGATTTATCAGGAGAGAAAATTTGTTGTTAGTTTGCATGTCTTACTCTTCTTTTGCCAAGATAATAGCGCTTAATATCGTCGAGCGTACAACCAGTTCAGGGCAATAGAGCGCTTTTCCAATCCAAAGCGGCTCGTAAGGCGCATTGGAATATTCCTCAAGCCAATCCAACCCCTGCTTGATCTTGTCGCGTGGCACTGCGCCACCGGAACGCCTCCATATGCTTAACGCCTGAAGAGCGTACGCTGTCTCTTCCGCAGTTGGTTTGTAAATTCCCCAGGAACCATCTTCATTTTGAGTATTTAAAATCCATTGAATCGCTTTCGCGCAAATATCCTTTGCGTATGCCTGGCAAAGGATGACCCCATGCGACGTTGCATAATAAGGAGATGCGTGCCATTTATCGAACCAATAGCTCGAATCAATAAGCCGGGATCGTAAAAATTTTAATATTTTCTGAACCGAAGGATTGGCTTCATCAAAGCCCGCCTGCTGCAATGCTCCCAGCACATGGATATTGGCGCTAATGGACGGGTTTGCCTCCAACTCAAAGCAACGGAAAAATTCTGATTCTTCATATTTCAAAATGGCCTCAATATCGACCTTTCGGCCAAAACGAGTTAACAGGTCAAACACCAGGCCGCTATCATCGCTATCTTTGGGAGTATATTCAGACGCATGCCCAATTCCCTGAGAGTTGCTCCAGTGATCTTGAAGAAAATCAAGGTGGCTTTCGTACAAAGAATCTGCCTCTGCATTAAAATTTGAAATAAGGCTAAGATTCCATAGCACCCAGGCAGGTTCAAAGATATCAAATGGGGCCACATTGGGGGATCCGCCATCGGCAGAAATATATTCATGAATATACTGCATGGCAGATTGATCCTGATGTTTTAAACTCATTGCAAAATACGCAGTTGCAGAGGGGCTGTTCCCTACTGACCCATTACTTTCCTGTAAATCGTCAATATTTAATATTGCCTGTCCATCCACGCCCGCCATTTCACACGAGAAGGCCGGGGTAACCTGCTTATCGATCTTTCTTCCAGCGAGTTTGCCAATTTTTATGGCCCGCATATGGCTCATGCGTCCCAAAATTCTATTTCCCTGTTGTTTAATAATTCCCAATTTTTCCGCTTCAGCAACCAGGGTGGGAACAATCATTTCAAAACCCACAGTTGCCCCGTTCGGGTCGGAAGCCAGCCCGCCAGTTGCGCCTGCTGTGATATTTTCCAGGGCAAACAATCCTTTCTCAATCTGTGCTTTATCATAGGCGCGTCTACCCCGGTGAGTTAGCGCGATCATGGCTCCCAATGTGCAAATGACGCGGTCGTGATAATAATAAATATCCTTCGCTCCCCAACTTCCGTCAGGCAACTGGTTTTCACTAATCCACTCGAGTGATCTGTTACTCAATACAGGGTCAATCTCATTCAGGCGCGCAACCCAGGAGGTGTCATACGCTGTGCTGCTCATTCGCCCGGGTCCAATTTCTTTTAGCAATTTGCGGATTTCTTCCATACAGCCTCGCCCTTAAACCTCTTGATTGTTTTTTTCCGTCCAAATACCATTGCGCATTTCACCGACCCCATGGGTTACTTCGCGATTCGAGCCGTAAAAAGATTTCATGGAAATCAAATCATCCTGTGACATTCCCGAATAATCGGGGTCCGGAGTGGGACGCAGATAAAGATGGTCATACAGGATATGCCTAAGCTGTCGTTCATTCATAAATAAGGAGGGAGCAATCGTGAAATATAAACTTTCCTCGCCCGTGTTAAGCATGGGATAATCAAAAACATTGAATTTTTCAAAGCCAATGAACATACTGGCTTTGTCAATATATTCGCCGTAATATTTTTCGATGATCTCGTGTCGGGTGGGCAGTTTGGCGTTTTCCTGAAAGTGCCGCACGGATAATTCCGCAATCGCTTCGGTGGCGTCACTGCCGAACACGCCGTAAAACAGGCGATGTGTTTTGTTTTGTGCGGTCGCCCGGGTGATTTCATCGAACAGGTCGGTCAGATAGGCATAATCCGTCGCGTGGAATTTTTTCCTGTAATCACCATAGAAATGGATACGTACATCGCATTCTTTATAGAAAGTAGTGAAATCAGGATGTTCGGCCAAACGAGACATGGCAGAACCGATCTTTTCCATGTACTCCTGGCCTCGTTCCATAATATCGCCGCCGAAAACAGGGGCAAGAACCGTATCCACCCCGTGGTTGAACAACATTTGGAACATTTCGATATATCTTTTACCGGTCAGGTCGTTATATGCATCCACGGGATCGGCAAACTTTTTATGGGCATGTTCCAGTAAAAACCATCGGCGAGTCCCATTAAATGGGAACACGCATACCTGCTCCCCAAATGAGCGGACAACCTCGGCAATCTTTTCAGCGGGAAGCTGCAAAAATTCATCCAGCGACATTGATGACATTATTTCCTCATCCACAAACGCGGAAAAAACCGTGGAACCCGCGTCATATAATCCGCGTAACCCGACACAGTACTGCCAAGCAAAACTTCTTCCTGGCGGGCCGCTTTATTAAAATCAGCAAACACGTACACAAATGCCAGCAAGGTTGTAACAGCAGGGTTAATAAAAAATATCCCGCCTGCCAAAAGAAAAAAGGATGTAATGATCGGGTGGCGCATCAAGGAGTATGGACCAGTGTCCACGACCTGGTGGCCGTCCTGAACTTCGACACGCTCCACGTAAAAGTGACGAAGATGCTGGCGCGCCCAGATATGCAGGATAAATGAAAGCAGGACGCTCAATCCACCCAAAGCCTGCATGACAAGCCCCCACAAAGCGCTCGTACCCCATCCAATTTTTGGGAACAGAATCGGCTGGAGCAATACAGTCAACCCAATGGCGATGGTAAACAGGGTGTAATCCCATGCCCAGCCTTTGCCCTCCTCTTTTCGTTCGCGATCATAGCGGAACATGAAGAAAAAATCCATGGCAAAAAATGCCGCGACGATGGCCGCAAGAATTATTGTGAGAGCAACACCTTGTATCATGGTAGTTTATCCCTGTTGGGTATTCTCTTCGCCGGTGATGAAAGGAACCAGCATATCCATGGCCTGTAAGTATTCCATCCAGCCGGGGTAGAGGGCGAAGTCGCTTGGGCGGAAGGATTCATTGGGATGGATGGTTTTGACTCTCAGGAAGTTGTACAATGCCCGTTGTTCCGTAGTGGCAACTTCGAGGTCGGCAAGAGAGGCGGGGGCTTGATAGTGTCGCTTGTCCGCATGGATGTGCGCTGTCATCCTGTCCACTCGTTGATCGTCTTCCGATGGTGTAATTCCGCAGTGCTGGTCAAGAAAATTGCAAAGGCGTGAGCATTCCTGTGACGGGTTTTGAATCAACTTGTCGTACGAAATGAATATTTTTCGTGCGCTGTTTTGTGTGAAATTAAGAATGTTCAACATGCAGAACTGCCAATAAGCCAGCCCAGCGGATAGCGGGGTATTTTCAGGCTCAAGACCTTCCATTTTCGCCGCGGACAAAATCGTCTCAACGGGGTGGCGGACTGGAATTATGAAAATTGCATCCTTCCATAAATCGGCCCAAAAGGGAAGCGTAAGCGGCAGGCGAGGGTCTTTCCATGCCCAGGCAGGCAGGCTTTGCGCCCGCGCTTCCTTGTCCATTTCTTCCAATATTATTTCTGCGCGCTGTTTTAGATCTGTATCTTTTGTTTTTGCAAGTAAAACATCCACGGGAGTGGGAACCCTGCTGTTATTATTCAGCAATTCATCATTGAGCTTTTGCAAGGCAAGATGCTCGAGATAACCGTATTCATCCTCGAACAGGTCGTCTTTGCGGCCAATATACGCGCCCCATTCCTGGACAAGCCTGGTTGTGAGGGAGGTTCCGCTCCGATAAATTCCGCAGACAATCATACGGTGGGGCATAATGCAGCACAATCTCCAATGAATCTTAAGTGAACCAATGCGATATTTTTCTCAAAAACGGCGGGACGGGGGCGAACACAAACATGCCGTTATCTTCGAGTTCAAAGCCGAGTTTCTGTTTTATCTCATAGGCCCCGCTTCCCCAGCGGAGCAATTGCACACGATGCTCCAATGCCATTCGAATGCTTTCATACACCAGCATAAGATACACGTAAGGCAGGTCCTGCGAACGACCCAGGGCGCTGGTCATTTGGGCGTTGTTATCTTCGAGCAACAGGCCGCAGCCAACCAGTTTATCTTCGGCGGTAACTGTCAGGAGCGTGCCGTCCACCATTTCTATGGATCGAAGCATGTTGCCAACCCAGGGATTTGAAGGCGCACCGTGTCTTCTTTCCATGTTGCGGATCAAAGGCAGAAGCTCATCAACATTATCTACGCGGGCACTGCGATGGACTTCGATCTTAAGTTTTTCCGACTCGCGTACCGTGCGTTTGTAATGCTGACGGTCTTTCTTGTTGCCCTGGGCAAGATAATCATCAAAACCAGTCCAGTGGTTCTCCATAACCGTCCCTGGAGTTGGCGCTTCCATTACAGAAAACCCTGGCGGCCAGTTTTGTTTTTCCGCTTTACCCAAGTAATCAAAAATTAAAAAAGAGCATTTTCTCAGGCTGGCCTGTTGCATGGCTGCGTCTATTAATAAAGAAAAAATTACATCTCGATCAACAGAGCTTGAATCAGTGACAAGCCCTGTAGTGTATGAAAGCGGCGAGCGGCAGATAAAAAGCGGCCATTTTTTCAATAGAAATTTTAAAGGAACACGCCAGACCCCGGCATACTGTGGAAGCGGCTCATTGGGTGTCACCCAAAAGGAGGCGCGGCCCACTAGTTTTTCATCCTGATAGGCAAGCAGATAAACTGGTTCACAATCTGCCATCACCTGCTCGCCAAACCTGTACCAGGTATGGCTTTGGAAAGGACGCCCTGCGGAGAGGGCGTTCCATTCCCCTGCATCTATTTGTTCAATGCCGTGTACAACTTGAATCGAAATATTTGACTGGACATCCGAAGTGGACACTTTCATATTCTAATGTGGTTTTTTTTAATTTGGGGTAAATCTTTGAACTTATCAAAAATGTAAAGCATTACAACATTTATTAACAGCGGGTTACCCCGCTTCCCAAACGGCCCTGACCAACTCCGGCAGAATCTCGCCTGATTTTCCATGAAAGGCAAAATCGGTTTTTGCGGTGAGCGGCGTGGGTTCGGCGTTGATCTCCACGACCACCGAGCCTTTGTTACGCGCGGCATGGGCCAATGTGGCGGCAGGTTGAACCACCCCAGATGTGCCAATCGAAAAGAAGACTTGGGCTTCACGCGCTGCATTAACTGCAGATTCCAATTCCACACGCGGGAGCGCCTCTCCAAACCAGACCACATCTGGGCGTAACAACCCGGTGCATTTCTCACACCTCGGCACGGACTCTGTATCGTCGCCCCAGGTTTCGGTAAATGTCCCACAGTCTGCGCAGCGCACGCGCAGGATGTTGCCGTGCAATTCAAGCACGTTCCTGCTGCCTGCAAAGCGATGCAACCCATCCACGTTTTGGGTGATAAGCGTGAACGCGGAGATTTTCTTTTCCATTTCCACCAGCGCATAATGCCCAGCATTGGGACGCACACCCTTGATGGCCTCACGCCGCCACGCATACCAGTCCCAGATGAGTTTGGGGTCACGGGCAAAGGCTTCAGGCGAGGCTAAATCTTCGGGCTTGTATTGTGCCCAAAGGCCGGTCTGAGCGTCTCTAAAAGTGCGGAGTCCGCTCTCTTGCGAGACACCAGCTCCCGTTAAGACAGAGACGCGGTCTGCTTTTTTTAGAAATCGAATTAAATCGGTGGGAAAATCCATGAGCACTTTATGTTCATTTTTTTAACCGCAAGCAGGCGGGAAATCTCTTCGGTTTTGCTTTACGGTGTGATTGTCCCCGGCGTGGGTGTGGTGGTGCAAGGGAGCATGGTAAGTTTTTCTTTGAAGATGGCGGTGCGCCCGATCTCCGTGGCATCGGATGTGGTTGCTACAAATTGATATTCGACCCAGGCGGTTGTATAAAAAGCGTCGTTCTTCATCTCATCCGAATACAGGTCGTGGACATACGTGCCCGCGCCGATGGTTTGCATGGAGATGCTCGTCCATTCACTGGCGTTGCCGGAGGTCAGGCTGCGAAAGCGGACAAACAGCAAAACATAGGCCGTTCTGTCGCGGTCCAATACCTGCGCGGTAAGTTTTACAAAAGAAGGATCACATTTTCTGCCCTTGTAAAATTCGTTGCCTGAGATCATTACCGCAGTAAAACCTTCCATCTGCACGGTGGGCGTTCGGGTGTTCGGGGTGATCTGCGCCAGGGGCGTAACGCTGACCTCAATTGTGGCGGTAATTTCCTGCGTGGGGGTCGGGGATTTTATACCGACCAACGTCGGCGTTTGCGTAAATGTCAATGTCGGCGTTACGGGTGTGGGGCTTGGGATGGGGGTATATGTGTTCGTGGATGTGAGTGACGGCGTGGACGTGACGGACGGCCCAAGGGAAAAACCGCCCACCGAGCAGGACAAGGACAAAACAACACAGGCAAGAATGATATAGATTTTTCTCATGGTACAACCGGCGTGGGGATGGGGCATCCTTTCAAAGGCTCATAACACATGCAAGGTTCGAGTGTAGTGACTTCTGGAATAATTCTTGTGCGGCCCACTTCCTCGCCTTCAAAATCGGTCGCCACCAACTGCATCCTGACCCAGGATTTTTTATAATGATTGTGTCCTTGAATCTCAGTCGCCTGCAAGATATAGGAAAATGTGCCATCAAAATAATTAAACATCACATCACCAGACGTCCAGGGTGTGTAATCTTCTTCATCAAATGACTTTACCTGCACAAAGATCACCACACTTGCAACTGTTTCAGGGTCCGCCACTTTTGCAACGACAACCGATTTATTCGGCGTACATGACCCCCAAAAGATACGCTTTTCTGAAATGGTCACAGACAGGAACCCAGGCCCAGGGCGGATTGGCGTTGGAGGAATAACGGGCGTGGCTGTGTACTCACCAATAAAGATCGGGATGGGCGCAAAGGTGGAGGTCGGCACATTGGGGTCCCATGTGGGGATGCGTACGATGGTCGGCGAAGGGGTAATGGAGGGCGTGATGGAAGGCGTCCATGTTGGGAGCGGGGTATAAGTTAGAAACTCGGTGGCGGTTGGCACTGGCGTGTTTGTAGGCGGAACCAAAAGGTCTGCCATCGAGCATGACTGCAACAACATCATCGATACCAACACGAGATACAACCTGCGCATAATGAACCTCATAAAGCTATGATACTATGAAATTAATCTCTCCTGATTTTACAACAAGTTCCGCTTCATTCTTAGCCGACAGCTGAATCGCAACAAAGAAAATAGTCTGCGCCTCATCAGTGCAGACCATTTCGTTTAAGCCGAAGCGCCAGAGTAACTTCTTAACCCAATTTTCCAAATCGTTCGCGCGACAAAGAAAAGGAAAATCGTCAGTGCGAAGGCGCCAATCCAGGTTTGGAAGGTGAGGCGGCCTGTCAACGCCTCGGCTGGGACAGTGACGGCAAAGGCCACAGGCACAAGAAAGGTCAAGCCGTAGCGCAGCCAGTTGGGGTAAATATCAATGGGCCAGCGGCCAGCCGCGTAGAGGCCTTCAAAAAGATTTGCGATCTCGTGCACGCGCACAAACCAGAACGCCGTGGAAGTGATGACCAGCCAGAAGCAATAGATCATCACCGCGCCCATGACAATGGCGGAGAAAAAGCCAAGCACAGACCATGCACTGATGAGCCAGTTCATTTGTGAAAGCGCAACAGCCATCACGATCATGCCTGTGAGCACATCCACAACCTGCCAGAAGCGGAACTCACGCACGCTGACGAGCAACTGCGCGTCGGCGGGTTTGGTGAGGGCGAAATCCAGATTGCCTTCGCGGATCTCCTCCATCAGCCTTTCCATGTTGGGTTGAATGGCAGAGCGGATCACACCGCCCATCGTGATGAAGACACCCATCACCGCCAGCAATTCAGATTTATTCCAGCCGCCAAGTTGACTGGTTTGGCTGAAAACAAGGTTCAAGCCGATCAGGCCTGTGGCAAGCGCAATGAAGGTTTGCAAAATTTGAATATAGAAATTGGCGCGGTATTGAAATTCGTTCAGCACGCCGATTCTCAAATAGTTGAGAGCAAGTCGAAGTCCGCGCATGTTAACCTCCCACCGCAGAGAACCTGCGAATGGCAACCTTCCAAATCAAGCTGACTGAGATCGCACCGAATAAAATCCACGCCAATTGCATGCCCAAACCAGTGAGCAATTCATTTGCGGGCATGTTCCCCACCAGGGCTTCAATTGGGAAACCAAAGGCCCAGCGGAATGGAAAGAACCATGCAAGGTTTTGCACCCATTCGGGCATAAGCGAAAGCGGAACCAGCCGTCCCGAAAGAATCAGCTCGGCGGCAAAATACAGCTCAAAGAGAGCGCTGACGCGGGTTGTCCAAAATGTGACCATGCCCAGCAGGGAGAGAGTCATGGTACGGATGAGGTAGGCCATCCAGATCGCAAAGAAGAACACCACGCCTTGCAGCAAAGTCGGATTCAACTCAGGCTTGAAGATGAGCGAAAGGATGAAAGCCAGCGGCAGCCACAGCAGAATAACCACCACTTTCCAGCCCGCGAAATAGGCCACATCCCCATGCAGTGGATGCATCGGGCGCAGCAGGCTCATCGAAAGTTGTCCCTGGCGGATGCGCCACTCCCAGCCGTAGGGTGTGAAGACAATGTTCATGTTGCGGACGAGAGTCCACACGATGTAATAGGCTGCGAATGTGCCCGGTGTATATCCGCCCACCATGCCACCCTGCTGACGAGCCACCGCCGACCACACCACCATATAAATCACAGGCTCGGCGACCATGCCGATCATGTAAAAATAATTGGCAACAGGATACTGCCACTGTTCCAAAATGGAGAGCTTCATCATCGCGCGATAGTAATCGAAATATCGCTTCATTCCACCGCCTCCTGCTTCACTGCAAAAACAGATTCGATCACGTCTTCGATTGGCGCAGCTTCGACCGTTAAATCTTCGACGGACAGGTCATTCAACAAACGGGATGTGATCGCCGAAGTCTTTTCCTTCGGGACACGCAGCATCACGCGCGCGCCGTCAACGGATACCACGTCCCCATACTGACTCAAGTCTGTGGCATGGTTATCCAGCGTGAAGCCGACTGTTTTGAAAGCGGAGAATTTTTCGACAAGCGCAGAGAGATCACCATCGAAGAGCAGTTTACCGTGATGAATAACGACAACGCGTTTGCACAAGGCTTCCACATCCGCCATGTAATGACTGGTGAGCAAAACGGTGGCGCCGTAGCGTTTGTTGTACTCCGCCACAAAGGTACGGATGCGTTTCTGCATGGTCACGTCGAGACCGAGGGTCGGCTCATCGAGGAAGAGGATCTTCGGCTTGTGGAGCAGCGCGCCGACGATCTCCATCTTCATGCGCTCCCCCAAAGACAGGTTGCGGACAGGTTTCTGGACAAGGTCACCCACTTCGAGCAGCTCGATGAATTCATCACGCGTGCGCTTGAACTCGTCCATTGGGATGCTGTAAATGGCGCGCTGGAGATCGAAGGAGTCGAGCGCGGGCAAATCCCATGAGAGTTGGTTACGGTTGCCCATCACCAATGTGATCTGGCGCAGGAAGTCGTGCGAGCGTTTGGACGGCTCAAAGCCAAGGACAGAGGTGCTCCCCGAAGTTGGGTGCAACAGTCCACTGAGCATTTTGAGGGTGGTGGTCTTGCCTGCGCCGTTCGGGCCGAGGAAGCCCACTACTTCACCGGGCTGAATGTCGAAGGTGATTTCGTCCACCGCCTTCACCAGCTTGTAGCGGCGTTTGATTAATCCCATGGCGGCGGCTTTCAAGCCCGCCTCACGCTCAGGCACCTCATAATGTTTTGCCAATTTTGATATTGAAATTACAGAGGACATGTATTTCTCCATAAACTTTTATTATGAGACCCTAA
>JACPVB010000054.1 GCA_016191985.1 Chloroflexota bacterium
CACTGCCTCGTACCCCAATTCAAATAGATCGGAATAAAACAACGGCACGTGCGAATAAACCTCTCCCGCACCGGCCATGTTGCGCCCTGCCATTTTTCCCATTTTCAAAGCATTGTCTTCATGCTCCACGCGCACACGTTTCCCTAAAACCGAATGATTAAACATCGCCACATCCCCGGCCGCATAAACATCTGGAGCATTCGTAAGCAAGTGCCCATCGACCACAATTCCATCCCTGATCTCGATGCCAGCGGAGCGTGCAAGGTCCACGTTGGGACGGATGCCGATGCCTGCGACCACTCCGTCCACCTCAAGGGCTTTTCCGCTTCCTGTCCGGACCGTATAGCTGCTCCCGCTCTCCGTCAGACTCGCCACTGAGGCCCCTGCAATTATCTCCACGCCTTTCTGCCGATAAAAATCATTCAGGAAATTCGCTAATTCCTTCGGGTAGATATTCCCGCCGATGGCTTCTTCGAGAAATACCATGGTTACTTTTTTGCCAACCATGCTCAGGGCGGCGGCGATCTCCGAGCCAATGAACCCGCCGCCGATCACAAGGAAACGTTCGTGCTGGTCAGCCAATTCACGCAAGTGTTGATAGTCGCGCAGATCACGGAAATAAATGATCTGTCCCTCCCCAAACGGCAAATGGACCGGCGAGCCGCCGGTGGCAAGTAGCGCCTTGTCGTAGCTATATTCATTCCCCTCATCGTCGCGGATCTGTCTTTGTTTTTTGTCAAACTGAGTCACCTGCCGATTCAAATGCAGATCAACCCCCAGATTAGGCGTGCCGCGCCAGATCTTCTCGAACGGCTTGCCCTTCCATAATCCCTTCGATAAACTTGGGCGGCTGTAGGGCGGATCAGGTTCCATGCTGAACATCCCAATCGAACCTTCCGCGTCCAATTCACGAATCCCGCGCGCAGCGGCATCGCCCGTCATCCCGCCGCCAACGATCAAATACTTGTAATGTTTCATACGGCCTCCTCACCAGTAAATAAACCGATAAACAAATATACGCCCAGCCGCGCAGACAGACAAGTCCTTTCACATACACTCTCATGACTTTCTTAAAGTCCAGGCCCTGTCTGTTAATCAACGAGGGGAATTTCTTCTGGTATGATTTGAAATTATGAAACTATCGCTTGTCTCATAAATAAGTAAACGTTTCAATTGAATTACGAGAAAATCTTACAACTTGGTTTGGTAAATTATGCGATACTATGTAAAAAATTCCATCACCGATGTGCGCGGCATCGAAGTTGGACACGCACAAAATGAAGAGGCATTGACCGGCTGCACCGTTATCCTCTGCCGCAAAGGCGCGGTGGCTGGCGTGGATGTGCGCGGCGGCGCGCCCGGCACCCGCGAGACCGACCTGCTGAATCCCATCAATCTCGTCCAGAAAGTTCATGCAATTGTTTTGGCTGGCGGCTCCGCATTTGGTTTGGATGCGGCCAGCGGCGTGATGAAATATCTCGAAGAAAAGAAGATTGGATTTAACACTGGCGCGGCGAAAGTGCCGATTGTTCCTTCTGCGATTCTTTATGATTTAAACCTCGGTCGCGCGGACGTTCGGCCTGATTCTGCGATGGGAGCATTCGCCGCCGCCTCAGCAGTCTCCACTCCACCCGCCGAGGGAAACGTCGGTGCAGGGACGGGTGCATCCGTTGGCAAGATGTTCGGCACCGCACTGGCAATGAAATCTGGCCTGGGAACCGCCAGCATGGACATCGGCGGGGGAGTGATCGTCGGTGCCATCGTCGCCGTCAACGCCTTTGGCGATGTGATCGACCCAAAGACAGGGGAGATCATTGCCGGTCTTCGCTCTGGGAAAGTCGGTCCACTGCGGGTTGGAAAAAAAGGTCAATTTGCAGATACACTCGCGATGATGAAGACTCCAATGGGTCGCGGGATTCTCGGTTTCGCGGGCCGCGCCAACACCGTCATCGGCGCCGTGGCGACAAACGCAAAGTTGACCAAAGCCCAGGCTACGAAAGTTGCCCAAATGGCACAGGACGGCATCGCGCGAGCGATCCGCCCTGCCCACACCATGCTGGATGGTGACGTAATCTTTGCCCTCTCCACTGGCACAAAAAAAGCCGATGTCTCAACCCTCGGCGCATTCGCGGCAGAGGTCATGGCTGAAGCCATTGTAAGAGCCGTGAAAATGGCAAAGTCCGCTGGGGGAGTGGTGGGGTTGGGTGACTCCCTTCCGTGATTGTGGAAGAGCGATAGAGTAAAATAATGGTAGAGAGATTTAATAATGAAAATCCCGCATCCAATTCCATATCAAGGTAGTAAGCGTAATTTGGCAAAATATATCCTGCCATTCTTCCCGCTCGAAATCAAAAATTTATTTGAACCGTTTTCAGGTTCAGCGGCAATTTCAATTGCTGCGGCAGCACATGGCAAAGCGTCTCGCTTTCACTTGAACGATGTTAACCAGCCTTTAATTGCGCTTTGGAATGAGATCATCAACAATCCTAATGAAATTGCTGCTAAATATGAAAGTTTATGGCTGGAACAACAGGAAAATGAGCGAAAGTATTACAGTGTTGTGCGGGATAATTTCAACAAGACAAAACGTCCCGATTATCTACTTTATTTGCTTGCTCGTTGCGTCAAAGCATCCGTAAGATACAACGCAAATGGCGATTTCAACCAAAGCCCTGATAATCGCAGGCTAGGACGCAATCCACAACAGATGAAGGATGATATTTTTGCCGTTTCCAGGTTGTTGCAAAATAAAACAACTTTGACAAGCGCAGACTATAAAGAAGTTTTAAAAAAAGCTACTTCAAAGGATTTAATTTATATGGACCCACCCTATCAGGGTGTTTGCGCCACGGGCGACCCACGTTATTTTAGTGGAATTGATTTTGACGAATTCATGCGAGAATTGAAAAAACTGAATGAAAAGAATATTCCTTTTATCCTTAGTTATGACGGACGCACCGGCAAAAAATCGTATGGACAAAGCCTTCCTGTCGAATTAGGAATGTACCGCCTTGAAATCGAAGCGGGACGCTCTACGCAAGCGACATTACTTGGTAGAAATGATGTGACGTACGAATCAGTTTATCTTTCCAGTAACCTGGTTGGGAAATTACACCTTGCGCCAAATGAAATCATTGCCGATCATGTCGTCCGTCAACCTGCGCTTTTTGAATTCTAGTCAACGGGTCATTCAATATGCCAAAATCAGCCGAACATAAAGAAATAAAGCGCATTTTGAGAAACATTTCCAACAAACGTGCCCGTATTGTTATCGAACATATTCTCAAAAATGGGTTTATCACTACTGAACAACTTGAAAAGCAATATGGTTACAACCACCCGCCAAGGGCAGCTCGTGATGTGCGCGAAGCAGGTATTCCTTTGGAAACATTTCGAGTAAAGACAGCGAAGGACGTACAATCGCCGCTTATCGCTTTGGCGATGTGAGTGATATCCAGAAAGGCAGACTGGGAGGCAGGCAAACTTTTCCAAAGCAATTTCGAGATGAACTTTATGTCCAGAGCAGCGGAAAATGTTCTATTTGCAATGGCTCTTTTGAGCAAAGATATTTACAAGTTGACCATCGAGTCCCGTATGAAGTTGCAGGAGATACCCGAACCGACCTGAATCCCAAGGACTTTATGCTGGTTTGCGGTTCATGTAATCGGGCGAAATCCTGGTCATGCGAACACTGCGTCAACTGGCAAAATGAAAAGCTCCCGCGGGTTTGTTTGAAGTGTTATTGGGCAAATCCTGAAAATTATGTTCATGTTGCATTCAGGGAAGTGAGACGCACAGATATTTTGTGGGACGAAAACGAAGTCGAGGTGTACGAAAAACTTAAAGCATCGGCTGTTCAGAGTCAATTTCCAATCCCTGAGTATGTCAAAAAGGTGATAAAAAAGCATCTTGGCAAAATGAAGAACGGCTAAAAAGCGCGCAACAATGACGTGGAATATTGGTGAACAACAAGACGCTTGTAATGCCAGTTATTACCCCTTCACACAAACCAATCCCTTCAAATATGCTCCCTCTGGGAAATGCAAACTGACCGGGTGATCGCCGCCCTGTGACAAATGCTCGATGATCGTCGCTTCTGTGCCCGCATCCAATGCGGCGGAGGCGACGATTTTTTGGAAGAGGGCCGCGTCCACGCCGCCGGAGCAGGAGAAGGTGGCGAGGATGCCGCCGTGACGCAATAATTTAAATGCCAGCAGATTGATGTCTTTGTAGGCGCGCGAGGCTTTCTCGGCATGTGCGGCGGTGGGAGCGAATTTGGGCGGGTCGAGGATGATCATATCGAAGGAGCGGTTTTCGTCGCGGAATTTTCTCAACAGTTGGAATACATCGCCTTCAAGCGCGGTGTGACGCTCCGCAGGGACGCGGACGCGGTTGAGGACGATATTTTCTTCGAGCAATGCGAGCGCATCGGCGGATGAATCCACAGACAGCACAGACTTTGCTCCATTTGCCAATGCGTGAATTGAAAAGCCACCCGTGTAGCAAAAGCAATTCAAGACATCACGGTCTTTCGCGAGTTCACCCACGCGCTGACGGTTTTCGCGCTGATCGAGGTAGAAGCCGGTCTTGTGACCCGTGGCGATGTTGACTTGAAAAAATAATTCGTGTTCCGTAATTCGTAATTGGGGATTTGGAATTGCGCCGCGTAAAATTCCCGTGATGGGTTTGAGTCCTTCCAGTTCTCTCACATCAACGTCGGAGCGTTCGTAGATGTTTTGAATGCCTGTCTCTTCAACCAGAATATCGGCGATGGTTTCCTTCCAAAATTCAGAGCCAGCGGTTGTGGATTGCAGGACGAGTACATTATCGTAACGGTCTACGACCAGGCCAGGGAGACCGTCGGATTCGGCGTGGATGAGGCGGTAGGCGTTGGTGTCACGTATTACGGATTGCGTATCACGTAACTTGCAGGCCGCATGGATTCGTTTGCGGAGGAAGTCTTCATCCACAGGCTCATCAACAAACGTCCACACACGGGCACGGATTTGGGAGAGTGGGGAGTAGGATGCCCTCGCTAGAAAATGCCCATTGGCGTCGAGCAGGTCAACGGTCGAGCCTGAGGCGGGATTTGCATCCACCTGTTTGACGGCGCTGGCAAAGATCCACGGATGGCGGCGCAGTAAACTTTTTTCACGGTTTGGGTTAAGGAGGATGGGCATGGGTCTATCTTACCGCACAAGCGTATAATTGAATCATGCCTGCAAGAATAAAACTTAACTCCCTTTTATTCCCCATCCTGGCCGTTGCAGCATTAATATTGCAGGTGATCGATCCTTCCAGAATTTGGAAAGCCCTGTTGATATCCTTCGGCGGCGCGTGGTTGATCGCATGGATTTGGGCGTACGCATTGAAAAATAATTTACGGCTGACGCGCGAAGTGCGGTATGAATGGGCGCAGGTGGGCGATACACTCGAAGAACAATTTACATTAAAAAATAACGGGCTTTTTCCCGCCGCCTGGGTGGAGGTGCAGGACCATTCCACCCTGCCAAATTATTCAACCGCGCGCGCAACCGGCGCTGGCAGCGATGAAACAAATACATGGCATACCAGGGGAGTCTGCACGCGGCGCGGCGTTTACACATTGGGTGGAACCACATTGCATAGCGGCGACCCATTGGGAATTTATACAATTGAGATCGACCAGCCAGAAAGTTCGATACTGGTGGTGATGCCGCCCGTGATTCCATTGCCTTCCATTGAGATCATGCCCGGCGGGTGGATGGGGGATGGCCGCTCGCGCTCGAATTCACTTGAGCGAACGGTGAATGTTTTAAATGTGCGCGAGTATGAACCAGGCGAGCCGTTGAAGTTAATCCACTGGCCCACCACTGCGCGCCGTGGAAAACTTTATTCACGCGTGCTGGATTCCTCACCCGCAAGCGATTGGTGGATCGTGTTGGATGCCGATGCGAAAGTGCAGGCAGGCCATGATTGGGAATCCACCATGGAGTTGGGCGTGATCCTGGCCGCGTCTCTTGCGGCGCGCGGCTTGCAAACCCGTCACTCGGTGGGCCTGCTATCAAATGGGCTCAACCATCAACAGACCGTGTGGTTGAAACCGCAATCGAATGAGGCGCAGCGCCTGCAGATCATGCGCGCGCTTGCCATGCTGGAGCCGGGCACATTACCGCTTGCAGATTTACTGGAACGCGCCGCGCCAACCCTCGGTCAGCGCACCAGCCTGGTCGTCATTACTCCATCCATCAAAAGCGATTGGTTGAGTCCGCTCACACAATTATGGTGGAAAGGCATCAGCCCAACCGTCCTCTTGATGGACCCATCCACCTTCGGCGCGCGACAACATGCCGACTCACTCGCAAACGTGCTGGCTGGGATGGGCATCCCACGCTTCATTCTTAGCCGTGACCTGCTTCAACGATCTGAGGCAGACCCTACCCTGCGGTCAAAGAACGAGTGGCGCATTATGCCCACAGGCAAAGCCGTACCCACGCGCCCTCAAAAGGATATGGACTGGAGGAGGCTGGGATGATGGCAGCCCTCTTCAAACGCCTCTTTCATTTTCACGAGATGATCCTGCTGCTCTCTCTGGCAGTGCTGGCATGTGTGCCGATTGCATTGAGCAACCTGGTGCGCGATGCAAGCATCAGCCTGTTGTTGCCCGTCACCCTTTTGGGAATGTTGCTTGCATCGGCGCTTGCAAAGACAGGGACGCGCAAATTTGCATCAGGGATCATCCTTTTATTGTTCGGGCCATTGAGCCTATTCGTGCGCATCGGCCATTTGGGCGGCTCCCTGCTTGAAGTGCTCAAGCAGGAATTCAATCTTATCCCCGCACTCTACGCATGGCTGCGTTTTGAAATCCCAATGGATTTCTCACTCATGCTTCTGGCAAGGGACGAGCTTGCCCAAAAAGCCTTCACACTTGGCGGGAGACTCGCGCTCTGGTTGACAGGCCTCTTTTATAAAACCCATGTGGAAGACCCGGCCGCTCGCACGCTTGCCTGGAGTATCGGGCTGTGGCTGGTTGCAATTTGGGCAGGCTGGCAAATGTATCGAAACAAACATTTGTTATTGGGCATCCTGCCGTCCACGTTCCTGCTTGCACTCGTGCTCGATTACACCAACCAGGAAGTGGAGATATTATGGTTTCACTTTGTCCTGCTTTTTTTCCTCGTCGGCTTAAACAATTACGCGAATACACAACACCATTGGGACGCTTCCCATATCGACTATTCCGAAAGCACCGCAATGGATACGCTCATCCTTGCGGGCGTGCTTTCGCTCGCGGTAGTGGGGTTTTCACTCCTCGGTTCCAAAATATCGATCCACGATATTCTCGAAGACTTGCGTGAAAGACAGGCCGCATCCAACACGACGAACGCTGAAACGCTTGGGCTTGAACCTGCAAAAAATAATTACACGGTTGTATCGGGGTCTTACGGCGGCTTGCCGCGTTCCCATTTAATCACCGCCGGGCCGGAGCTTTCCAAACAGGTGGCCATGGTCATTTCCACAGGCGAACTGCCGCCCATGCCGCTCGAAGCGCAAGTAACCGCGCCGCGTTATTACTGGCGTACCATCACCTATCAAATTTATAGCGGCTCAGGCTGGTTCAACTCATCCAAACCCGCCGAGGATATAAATTCAGAACAAATGCTTTTCGAGCCGTTGGAGCAAAACATTCGCATCCTCCGCCAGCAGGTTACATTCCCAAACAACACGAAAGGACAACTATATTGGGCCGGGACTCTGCTGCGCGCGGATGTGCCATTTCAAGCGGTATGGAATCGCAAAGTGGATTCAACGCCTCCGGCCAACCCGCTGCTTGATTCTGATCTACTGTCTGCTCTTGCGCCTGTTGAGTCTTATCAAGCCGAGTCCATGCTGTTGAATGTCAGCACGAATGAACTGCGCGCCTCTCCCGGCGTGTACCCTGATTGGGTGAAAAAGCAGTTTCTTCAATTGCCTGATTCAGTGCCCGAACGGGTCCTGTCATTGGCGCGTGACTTGACCGCGACCGAACCCACTCCGTATGACCGCGCGCTTGCCATCCAGAATTATCTGCGCCAATTTCCATATACTCTTGATGTTACAGCGCCCCCTTCCAAACGCGATGCCGCCGATTATTTTCTCTTCGATCTCAAGCAGGGGTATTGCGATTATTACGCCACCACGATGGTGGTGTTGGCGCGCGCCACCGGCCTGCCCGCGCGTTTGGTGGTTGGATATGCAAATGGGTCCTATGGTTTTGAACGCGCCGAATATGTGGTCACTGAAAATTACGCCCATTCGTGGGTTGAAGTTTATTTTGCCAACATCGGCTGGGTGGAATTTGAACCCACTGCCAGCCAGCCTGCGATTGTGTTCGAGGAAGAAGAAATTGCCCCAGCGCCTGAACAGGCCCGGCCAGAGGATCGATCTTTTGGCAAACAGACGGCGATTCTTTTTCAACGCATCCTTGCCAGCGCATGGCTGCTCCTGGCGCTTTTACCTGGCTTTGCCCTGCTATGGATTGGCTGGGATGCCCTGCGCATAAAACGGCTCGCGCCCGCGCCCGCGCTTCGACTTTTATTCAAACGCTTGCACCGCCTCGCGCGCCCCATGAGCGGAATCACTCCGTTGAATCAGACTGCTCATCAGTACGCTTTTCATCTGACTGAACGATTGTCGGCGCTGGAAGCCCCGTCTCGCGTACAACCCATCCTCTCGCTTGCCGTTGATGAGATCAATCAATTAACCGAATTATATTCGCGCAGTTTGTTCGCGCCGTTCCCCCCCAGCCGCATGGAAACCCGCAGCGCCATCAAAATATGGTCTCGTCTGCGCTGGAGATTAATACTGGCAAATATAGTTGCGATTAAAAATAAGCAGACCATTTGATCATCTTACATTATTAAAATTGGGACGCAGATCAACGCTGAAAACGCTGATTCGATTTGGTTTTTTCGGAAGAATCTTTAAGAGACTGTTTCTTAAAGGCCTTTTCGGACACGGACGGCACGGATACTTCGGCACGACTTCGTCAGTCAGTACAAGTTTCACTAACGCTTCGTGCACGGAAAAAACCTTTAAAAAGTCCGCTCCATTCCGTGTTTTCCGTGAAATCCGTGTACAAAGATGAAACGATTAGGACTTAAGAAATACTCTCTAAAAATCTGCGTCCATCTGCGTTTTCAGCGTCCAAAAACCATAATCAAGCAGACCATATTTTAAACGCGGTTTGCTCAAGAAATCCTTATTTGCGTCATGGGGACCGTGTTCACAGCATGGTATCATCGCATTCATCATGTTGTTGAAAAGGCGCTTTTGCTTTTCGCCCGACACTTGCGCTGCACGTGATTTGCTAAGCAAATCATGCAGTGAGCAATCTCGATGTAAACAGGAGAATAATGCTAAAACCGATTCGCTGGAATACATTTGCCTGGGACTTTCTCAGGATTCAGGTGGGATTTTTTTTGTTTGCGCTGGCGATCACGTTGATGATCCGCGGCAATATTGGGACGAGCGCGTGGGCGGTGTTGGAAGTGGCGTTGGCGAAACGGATCGGTATCACGATTGGGACGATGACCGTGATCATGGGCTTTTTGGTATTGACGGGCGCGGTGTTGATGCGCGAAAGATTGGGGTGGGGCACGCTGGCAAATATTTTGTCCATTGGGCCGTGGGAGGATTTTTGGCTTTCGATCATTCCATCGGTGGAGGATAACCTGCCTTTGCAGGCTGGCATGTTATTGCTGGCGATCTTTTTGATGGGACTCGCCAGCGCCATTTACATCGGCGTGGATGCGGGCGCGGGTCCGCGCGATAGCATGATGCTGGCGATCAAACGCACCACGGGCATCAGCATCCGTGCGGCGCGCGCAATGATCGAAGTGACCGTGGTGACGCTTGGCTGGTTATTGGGCGGACCCGCTGGTTTCGGCACGCTGGCCTATGCCATTTTGGTGGGTCCGTCTGTGCAGTGGGGATTTAAAATATTCAAAGTTCAGCCGCATAAACCTGTGGAAGAGGAAGTGATCGCAGGTGTTGAAGGCGGCGCGGAGTAAAGGAGAAACTCATGACCGAAGCATTTGATAACACTCCAATTGTTGAACCGAAAAAAAGAAGCACGGCAGCGCTGATACTCTTTTTGTTCTTTGCGCTTCCAATGCCGTTGTGTTTGTTCCTCTATCATTTTGTGTTGTGGTCGATGGAACAAAGCGCGATCATTTCGTTAAGCGCAAAAAATTATGCGTGGGCAGGGCCGATTGGCCTGGCGGTGCAGGGTATCGTGATGTCTACGGCCGCGGGCTTATTGTGGCGATTCACAAACGATGAACGTTTCAAGCCCGTGTATGCAGGTTTGTTCGGCGCGGCGTTGATGGCCTTCCCTGCCTTGTTATTACGGACGCTTGGCCCCAGCAACGATCAACTCGGCTCAATCATACAAATCGTGATTACACTGGCCACCGCTTTCATTGTGATTCGACTTCGTAAAAATCAGATTGTTTGGGATGGAGGCGCGCTTCCATTTGGGCTGGTGGTGGCGGGCATTGGCATTGCGCCGTTGGTAATTTTTGGTTCCTTCGGTTCAATCGGTGACGCGGTTCTCGGTCTGTTGGCGGGGCTGGCGTTTGGCTTCCTCGCGGCGGTGTTGATCTTCGACACGACCGAAAATATTTTACTGGATGGCATCGGTGTGGGCGCAGTGCTGGCATTGCTTGCATCCGCGCTTGGGTATGACGGCTCGCAACTTTTATTACTCGTGCTTGTGCCCGCATTTGCGTGCGCGATCACAGCCGTTTTGCCTTCGCGGGTGGCGGCGGGCGCGGGGACGGGTCTTCTTGCTTTTGCGGCGCTTGCATTTTTTGACCCCACTGAATTAACAATCGTCCTTGGCGATATTGCGGGGCTGGCCAGCAAAGCCGTTGGCATTGCTTTGCTCATCGGTTGGGGCACGAGTGTCCTCGCGTTGATCCTGCGTCAGGTAAACGTGGCAGGTGCGGGCGCGGATGCGAAGCGCGCGGTGGGGTGGGCGGGGGCTGGCGTCACGTGGCTGTCCCTCGTCACCATTTTCTTTTTATTCGGCAATCCAGGAAATTATGGCGACAGGCTTTTCGTCATCTTAAAAGACCAGGCGGACCTTTCCGCCATGCCGGAGATCGAAGACCGCGATTTAAAATTGAATGCAACCTACGAACAATTGACCGAACACGCCAATCAAACGCAGGCGGAGATGCGAAAATTTTTTGATGCGGTTGGCGTGGAATACACGCCGTATTATTTGGAAAATGCGATGGAGGTACAGGGCGGGACGTTGGTGCGACTCTATTTGCTAACCCGCCCCGAAGTGGACCGCGTCATTCCCAGCCCGCGCCTGCGTGCCGCTCCCGAAGATTCTCCTTCGCCCGGATATTTGACCGAGACCGATGGCAGTGTGCAGTGGAACATTTCCATGATCGGCGCGGACAAGGTTTGGGATGAATTTAAAGTGCAGGGTGAAGGCATTGTGGTGGGGCAGTCCGATTCGGGCGTGGACGGGAATCATCCCGCGATTGCGAAACAATATCGCGGCTACAACACGGGCGATGATTACAACTGGTTCGACCCGTGGGATGGAACCACATCTCCGAACGATGAAGGCGGACATGGCACGCACACGATGGGCACGATTTTGGGCACAGATGGAATCGGAATCGCTCCCAAAGCGCAGTGGATTGGCTGCGTGAATTTGGATCGAAACCTTGCGAACCCCGCCTTATATTTGGATTGTATGCAATTCATGCTCGCGCCGTTCCCGCTGGGCGGCGATCCATTTGTGGACGGCGACCCAACCAAAGCGGCACATGTATTAAACAATTCATGGGGTTGCCCTACCATTGAAGGCTGTGACCCGAACGCCTTGTTGTACGCGGCGAATAACTTGCGCGATGCGGGCATCTTTGTAGTAGTCTCCACTGGCAATGACGGGCCTTCTTGTGAGACGGTTGAATCGCCGCTTTCTTTATATGATTCTGTCTTTTCCGTTGGAGCGATTGACCAGTTTGGCGACATGGCTCCCTTCAGCAGTCGCGGCCCTGTCACTGCGGATGGTTCGGGAAGAAACAAACCTGATATCGTCGCCCCCGGTGTGGATATTCTCTCCGCACTTCCAGAAAACACATATGGCCCGAACAGCGGCACTTCGATGGCGGGGCCGCATTTGGTGGGGGTGGTGGCGTTGATCTGGTCCGCCCAGCCTGATTTGATCGGTGATATTGACGCCACGGAACAACTCATCATCGATACCGCCCAGCCTTACACAGGCAATACTTCCACTGGATGTTTTACAGGCAACAACCCAAGCAATGCCTACGGCTATGGTGTCGTGGATGTCTACGAAGCGGTGAAGCAGGCGCTGGGAAGATAAAAGTAGTGCAGACTTCAGTCTGCCATTTTATGAAAAGCGGACTATTGCAGATTAACAAATTAATCCGACAATAAAAGCTTCTGGGATTTGTACCGTAACCCTTCGACAGGCTCAGGACAGGCGTTCACATTGCGCGTATTTGGGCGCCAAACCCGCGACTCGCAAGCTGAAGCTTGCAGTACGATATTGTCAGATTAATTTGGAAAAGTACAAAAGTCCGCATTCCGAG
The DNA here is from genome assembly GCA_016191985.1 of Chloroflexota bacterium. Lineage (GTDB taxonomy): Bacteria > Chloroflexota > Anaerolineae > Anaerolineales > Villigracilaceae > Villigracilis. Next base: position 12,603 of record JACPVB010000054.1, read on the forward strand.
CCAAAGGAAGGTATCTGTATGAACCGAATCATAAAAATCGCTTTAGGCGTTCTAATCACCCTTCTCCTTGCCATCACGGCTGGCCTGCTCGCGCGGACTCGCTCTGAGGCGTATAACCTGCTCCACGCGCCGATGGAAACCCGCAACCTGCCCGATGAAACCCCCGCCGATTATGGCCTGGAGTTTGAAAATGTCACCGTCACCAATCCTGATGGCATGAAACTTGCGGGCTGGTTCATCCCTTCTGAAAATGGCGCGGTCATCATTATGCAGCATGGATACAAGTCCACGCGACGGGAATTGCTCAATGAGGCAGAGATGATGTACCGTCACAGCTACGGCGTGCTGCTCACCTCTGTCCGCGCGCATGATTATAGCGAAGGGGAATTGATCTCGCTGGGCGTATACGAAATGGATGATATGGAAGCCTGGTATCAATACCTGCTCACCCGCAACGACTTCGACCACGACAAGATTGGCATCATCGGCAACTCCTACGGTGGGATGCTGTCCATTCAATATGCCGCGCAAAATGAAAACATCAAGGCTGTGGTTGCGAATTGCGCGTTCTCGTCTATGCCGGATACGGTTGCCACCAGCGTCACGCATTTCACGGGTCTGCCAGAATTTCCGTTTGTGCCGCTCATCGTCTTTTGGGCGGAATATGATAACGGCGTCAACATGGAGGAAATCGACGCCACCCAATGGATTTCACAGATCAGCCCGCGCCCGGTCTTTCTCATGCAGGGCGGCGCGGATACCGTCATTTCACCGAGCAGTGGTCAGCGTTTGTATGATGCGGCTGGCGAACCGAAGGAATTATGGTTCGACCCTGAACTTGGTCACGTGGAGTTTGATAAGGAACGCGCTGAGGAATATGAGTCGCGAGTTGCTGCGTTTTTCGATCAATACCTGTTTGGAAGGTGAAAAGTATGACAGTTAATAAAATTACACGCCCAAAACTCCCAAAAGGATACGTGGATAACCCGATCTCCGAAGTGCCGTGGGAGCATGTTGAAAAGCGATTGATCGAAGCCATTAATTACTGGCTGTGCTCGGTCTATCCCGATCAGCGCCCGCACGTCATCCCACGCTGGGGCGTATTTTTGGATGGCAAATTTTATTACGATGGAAGCCCCGAGACCCGTCACGCGCGTAATATCGCAAAGAATCCAAACGTGACCCTGCACCTCGAAAGCGGAAACGATGTGGTCATCATGGAAGGCACATCCAAACCCGCCTCCAAACCTGACCTTGAACTGGCTCAGCGACTATCAACAGCCTACTGCGCGAAATACGAATCCGACGGCTACGCCCCGAAGCCCGACCAATGGGATGAAGGCGGTCTCTACGTTTTTACTCCCCGTCAATGCCTGGCATGGACAAAGTTCTTCGAAAACCCCACCAAGTTTGTGTTTGAGTCGGAGGACTCATGATCGCACGCATGTGGCATG
>JACPVB010000048.1 GCA_016191985.1 Chloroflexota bacterium
CCGAACATCGCAGTTCTATCATGAAATGCAAAAAGTACCCGACGTTCGTTCTACTCACCGCTTTTCTCGCTCTTCTTATGCCTTTTCTCTTGTACCAATTGGATAAAGTCTAGCTAAGAAAATATCGACAAAATAACTGACTCCCGCAATTGACTCGTCTGGATTCGAGGTATCCTCAACCAGAAGGCCGTCTGATGTGGGCGTTGGGATCACCGATTCATTTGAAGCCCTATTTTCACTTGTGTTGGTATTTTCTGGAACTTCTGGGGTTGGTGTAGGAGTGGGAAAATCCTGCGCAAATATGAACGGATCACCCCCTTCATTATTTTTCGTGAAGAGTTCCCCTATGGCATTGCTATCTTGTTCTGCTTCCTGCGCAAAAACTATGCTTTGGCTTGAAACTGAAAGAAGTAACAAGACCGTAATGACCTTGCCAATGAAATTGGGTTTAGTTTGCATGTACTAACTCCCTTTCTGTGTATGAAGGTTACCCAAGTCAGAAACACTTGAGTTTGGAATAGGAATGTGGGAAATTTGTTTTGTAAATTGGAGTCGTTAATCAAATTTCCCTCCATCATGACTTTGTGTTAAAAATTATAAGATATAGGGATAGGGGTTGTCAATGGATTAATGTCATTGGGTATGCGTGAGGGAGCAGAGCAGTTCTCGCATAAATTTTGCGAGAACTGCCTGATTTTCACGGTACGTAATATTCAATAATCAACTGTGGACGATTGGCCGCATCTGCGTTTCCACTATAAATCCTGAGAAGGTCTATGCCGAAATCGTGGTTGTCGTCTTTCTGGAAATGTAAGCGGAATTGGGTGACGTTGGTGCGGTTGATGTATGCGAAATTGATGGAGCTGAGCAATTTGGTGTACCAATTGTTCACTTTGGTATTTGTAAAAGAGAGCGCGTTGTTTTTGTTGGCAGTGGCTTTGAAGTCACCTAGTTGAAGGGCGGGGTTGCCGCCGAAGGGACCTTTACGGATATCCACAAGCAGGTTGCCATGCGTACTGAAGGGCAGGGTCCCTGTGAAACCAGCATATTTGAACTTGAGTGTAACTTTGGTGATGACGGCGTTATCGGGCAGCGGGGAGGTGTCGAATGATAGGATGGCGCGATACTGTCGGTTGGCGGCATCATCTCCCAGATTAAGAGTCGAGGCGGTGGAGTTCATCGTTCCTCCGGTACCGCTCGTTTCTGTGGATTCTCGAATCCACCCATCCTGCATTGCGATGGACTTCAGTGTCTTTGTTACCATTTCGTATTCGTATTCAAATGCGCCGATATCGCAATGGACACCTTGTGGACGTGTAATGCCGCGCTGATCTGCTGAGGGGCAGGCATCATCGCCTCCTGCGCCAATCGCGGGGGAGCCTGGAAGCAGCGCCATGGTTTGAGTGGGACCGCCGTTATTGGCGAGCGGCCCAAGGTTTGGATCAGATGTTAAGCTTGGTGTACCACATTGGTTGGGTGAGGCCGCATTATTTTCCACTAAATTATTTATGTTTGTGTTGATTAATCCTTCGCTATAACAATCTGCGCCAACTGTGGAATTAGCAATGATCGTGTTGGAAAAGTTGAGCGTTCCTGCAAATTCTGGAAATCCTGGAATGGGCATACCGTTGTAAATACCCCCGCCCGTCGCAGCAGAGTTTTCTGAAAATGTAGCATTCGTTGTAGTCAGTGTGCCAAGGTTAAAAACACCTCCACCGGTTGCCGCGCTGTTGCCTACAATAGTACTGTTTGTCAAAGTTAGCCAATACCAGGTGGAAACCCCACCGCCATTTGTCGAGACTGAATTCCCTGCGATTGTGCTATTTGTGAAATTTGCCGTGCCGAAATTAAAAAGGCCACCCCCATTATCTGCGGAGTTGTTGGTAATGGAGCTGTCTGTTACCGTTATTGTTCCGGTCTCAAAGTTCATGATTCCGCCACCAGCTCCGGCGAGATAGGTAGAATTTGATGAGAGCCTGCTCTTTGTTATCGTTAACGTGCCAGAATTTGCAACTCCACCGCCGTAATCCGCTGAGTTGTTGGAGAGGATACTGTCCGTTAGGGTCAATGTTCCCAGATTGGCAATGGCGCCGCCATCATCTGACGCTGAATTAGCTGAGAATGTAGAGTTGGAAATATTGATACTGTCTGAGAGATTTAAAATTGCGCCACCGCTTTCGTATGCGGGATTTTCTGTAAAACTTGTATTGGAAATTGTTGTTGATCCATTAATGTCGTTAAATATTGCTCCACCACCCATTAATCCAGTGTTACCATTGAAGACGCTATAGGTAACCGTCAGTTCGCCGCTGTTTCGAATAGCTCCTCCCTGGTCTCCAATGTTCCCGGAAAATATACAATCTTTAATCCTCAGTGAACCCAGGTTGGTTATCCCCCCAGAATTGGGGGGATAATAGTTCTTGCCATTGGTAAATTCAATTCCGGTAATCTCGACTGAGCTTAATGCCGCAACTGTCATTAGTGACAAATCGCTATTCCCATTGGCGGTATCGCCGTTGATCTTGATAGAAGGGACCAAATTGCCGCCATCTATTGTCAATGACTTGTCAACTACAAGCATGGAGGCAACGTGGATCGTTTGCCCGGCAAGAGACAAATCAAATTTGATCGTGTCTCCATCGGATGCGTTGGCGATGGCCTGGCGAAGCGAGCCAGTCCCGCTGTCATTTGCGCTGGTGACCACCCATTCTGTCGCGGCGCGAACTGGATGAGGCGGATGGATCCCAAAAGCAGATAACAAAACCAATGCGAGTAGTGTGATTCGGGTAATGCGGTTCATAAAAGCCCTCCATGTTTGTAGGCGTTGATACCTTTATTTTCTCTCTTTTTTAATTTTTGTCAAATGCGGAATTTTAGTCCACCTGTATTACCCCACAAAAAACATAAACCCAACCGACCAGCCCTCGCGTAGATTACGCACGCGAGGGCTGGAGCTTTTGCCTAACTGTTATTGTATGTAGAGAATTTATCAGGCATTTTGATTATTTTTGCAGGGTTACTTTTCGGGGTCAATGGTAAGGATTTCAAAAGGAGTATTCAATTCTGACGTGACCATAAATTCAGCGATGTCTCCATCGTTGAGCATCACATCGGGCTGACTGCCGTTCTTCCAGGTGGCTGTCCATGGGAACGGGCCGCCGCTGACATAGCCACAGCCGGGGATGTAGAAACTTTTCAATCCAAGCGCACCCTGAGCCTTTGTAGGGGTGATGAACGTGCCATTGGCATAGAAACTGCCGCCGAACGAGAACTTCTTATTGCTGATGGCAGCCAGGGGGTAATGGATGACCTTATGGTTTCCGCATCCAGTGACTGAGATGTAAATGGCGAAGTTATCTACTTTCGGAGTGGTGTTTATTACATAAAACTCGAGTCCTGAGCCTTTCCAGAAGCCAGGTCTGGCAGGGAAAAGTTTGAAGGTTTTGTAGGGACTGAAATTTTTCCATACACCATCGATCATGGCGCGGACTCTCCACTTGTAGTTGCCGTTGCTTAGTGTGGTTGTGGGTGTACTGGAACAAGGGGAGGTGCTGCAGCCACTGGCTGGAATGTTCTTGGTATAAACAAGGGTAGCGCCCTTCCAAAGTTCGTATTGATATTTGGTTGCTCCAAAAATCTTAGTCCACTTGTAGGTTGGGGTTGTGTCTGTGATGATGTTGACGGGATAAATCGTGGTTGGGACAATGGGAGGGATAGACCCTTCAAAAGCGCCGATGTCACAAGCGCTTCCTTGTGGGCGGGTAATACCGCGCTGATCAGTTGCCAAACAAGCATTTCCACCGCTACCCGGCGTAGCAGGGTTCCCATGATTTGCAGCTGGGCTATTAGTATATAAACCATGTGTAAGGGTAGAACCTCCGTTATTTTGAAGGGGAGTCAATCCAGGATTAATGGGTGCGGAAGGGGTGCCAACTTGATCGCCTGTAACAGGAGTGAATGTACAATCCAGGGAATTGCCAATGAGGTTATAGCCTGAACTGCCAATACCAGTATAACTGTAGCACTCTGGGCTGGTCCCGACTGTGGTATTACCAGCCACAATGCTATTGCGTAAAGTCAGCGAACCGCTTCCCGTGTTGTAGCCGCCATAATCACTGATGCCACCGCCAGCAGCCCCCACAAAACCATTTTGCAAGGTTTTATTGCCGCTGATTGTGCTATTGTTCAAGTTCATCACACCACTTTGGTTGTTGAAGATGCCACCGCCTCGCGATGCGCTGTTGCCGCTAATCGTACTGTTGTTCACAGTTACATTACCGCCTGAGTTAAATATTCCTCCACCAGAAGCATTCGTGACTGCATTCCCACTAATAGTAGTGTTATTAATTGACACATTACCACTTAGTATGTATATACCACCACCATCTGGTCCGTTGACACCACCGCCAACAGAATCAAAAGATGTATTATTGCTGATGGTACTATTGTTGATAGTTATAGTTGGCCCGCCCCAGATACCGCCGCCTCCATGTACAGTAGCCGTATTACCGGTCACTATACTGTTGTTCAGGGTCAGTGTGAAGCCGCGATTGGAAATACCACCTCCCTCCCCATCTACATTTCCATTCCGAATAATAAAATGATCGACAATGATGTTTGCTCTAGAATCGATTCCTCGTCGCGCTTCCTGAGCATCAATCGTCGACATACCATTCCGCAAGGTGAAGCCGTCATTCCACCCGCCAGAGAGAATGATATCCTTTTCTATCAGCACGACTTCGCTGCCGGTGCCAGTGTAAGTTCCAGTTGCCACCTTAATCGTATCACCGGAGACGGACGCCTTTTCAATCGCTCCGTTGATCGTCCGGCATGGCGACCCTGCGGCAGTGCAGGAATTTGAATCATTCCCTGTGGTAGCCACATACCAGGTTGTGCCCCCAACTGCGCTGCCCTGCGCGTAGGCAGATTGAGGTATTGCCAGCGAGAATGCCAGGATGAATAAGAGGACAATGCTCGATAACGATGAGAGGCGAGGCCAATAGGAATTGCGATTTTGGTTCATGAGATACTCCTTCTGTTGATAAAAAACGGTTGACGCTGGTTATAGAATACAACGTGGGTGGGCAAATTAACTGCCAAAAGACGCCAACTTTTTTGATGATGTGACCAGGGTACTATTTGATAAAACAAAACCTCCGAGAGTTTCGACTCTCAGAGGCTTGGATTGGTTCTTTTAGCCTTTCTTTCACGGCACAAAAAACATAAACCCAACCGACCAGCCGCCCCAATTCCCAGCCTTATCCTTTGCGCGGACACGCCAATAATAGTTGACGCCTCTTGCAAGTGACCTTGTGCGGAGGGAGGTTTTGCTGGTGATTTCAGTAAATTCAGGGCTGGAGAAATCTGCGTTGTTGTCGAGTTCGATTTGGTATTGGGCTTCGCCTCCAACGGATAGCCATTGCAAGGTGGGCCGATTCAGCATGGATGACTGATTGGGCGGGCTGAGGGGCGTCGGCGGGGGAGGAGGCGTGGTGTCTATCGTGAAGGTATAGGTCTTGCTGAATTTGCCGGGGTTGAGGTCTGCATCGTAGGCGCGGACTCGCATCGAGTAGGTTCCATCGGGAAGTGGTGAGAGTGGCGTGAAGTCCGTCGTGGCGATGGTTTGCGTCAACACGATTTGCATGAAGCCTGCATCCTGCCCGATGAAGAGTTCATAGGCGCGGGCATTGCGAACACTGCTCCATGAAAAATTGGGTCTGGGGTTGTTCATCAGCGTGTTGCGAGTGGAGTTCAAAATATTTGGCGCG
>JACPVB010000294.1 GCA_016191985.1 Chloroflexota bacterium
ATCTCTTTATTCGAAAGGTGAGCCGATCATGACAAAACTACGCGTAGACTTCTTTTCAATTTCGCTGGACGGTTACGGCGCCGGTCCGCATCAGAGTTTCGATAACCCACTCGGCGTCGGCGGAGAATCCTTGCACGATTGGTTCGTTGTAACGCGCTCCTTTCATCAAATGGCTGGCCAAAATGAAGGCGAGACCGGTATTGACAATGATTTCGCGGAGCGCGGCACAAAAAATCTCGGCGCATTCATTATGGGACGCAACATGTTTGGGCCGCCGCAAGGTGGGGACTGGGTCGATGACACGTGGAAGGGTTGGTGGGGTGATAATCCGCCCTATCACGGGCCTGTGTTCGTACTTACCCACTATCCGCGTGCGTCAGTCACGATGGAAGGCGGCACCACATACCATTTCGTGACCGATGGCATTCATGCTGCGCTCAAACTGGCCACCGAAGCGGCGAATGGCAAAGATATTCGACTGGCCGGTGGCGTGGCGACAATCCGCCAATACCTTCAGGCAGGGCTGATTGACCAGTTGCACATTCCTATCTCGCCGATTCTACTTGGCACAGGTGAATCGCTGTTCTCCGGCATTGACATGCTCAAGCTCGGCTACGTGGTCACAGAACACGTCCCGACTGCAAGGGCAACACATATTGTTCTGACGAAACGTAAATAGACCGGGTCGTTAGACAGGCCCAATTCGTAGCTTTCTGGAGGACGGTATGGAAAGCAGCCTCAAAGCGAAAGTTAAAAAATGAGAGGAAATGATATGACAATTAAACGGATGGATAACGTCGGCATCGTGGTGGAATCCCTCGATGCTGCCATCTCTTTTTTCGTCGAGCTTGGTCTCGAGCTCGAAGGGCGAGCTACGATTGAAGGAGCCTGGGCGGGGCGCGTCACTGGACTGCGAGACCAGCGCGTCGAGATCGCCATGATGCGCACGCCGGACGGCCACAGCCGGCTCGAGCTCTCGCGATTTCTCACGCCGCCTGCGGTCGCTGATCACCGGAACGCCCCGGTGAACGCTCTCGGCTACCTCCGTGTCATGTTCGCTGTGGACGACATCGACGATACCCTCGCCCGACTCCGCAAGCACGGCGCGCAGCTCGTCGGCGAAGTAGTCCAGTACGAAGGCACGTATCGGCTCTGCTACATCCGCGGCCCCGAAGGACTTCTCATCGGGCTCGCCGAGCAGCTTGGCTAAGGCATGCCCGTATGGGCGCAAAAGCACTTTCCTTGCGGCAGGCGAACTGCCGGTTGGAATACGTTCATTCATTTTATGAGTGAGATCACCAGAGGTCGAAATGTCTGTATCAGTGCTCTATATGTCGATGTCCCTCGACGGGTACATCGCGGGTCCGAATGATGAACCGGACAATCCCGGCGGCGACGGCTTTATGCGATTGCACGATTGGTATGGTTTCGAAGCACCACCTCCCAATACGAAGGGGAGCGGCTGGGGGGCACACTTCATTGACGAGGGCAATGCGACGGGTGCAGTGCTTGCCGGCCGACGCACAGTGGAGCAGGTTGATCACTGGGGTGGAAACCATCACGGCGTTCCGATCTTCGTGCCAAGTCACCGGCCGCCGGGTCCCTCAGTGGCGAACTACCCATTAGTGACCTACGTGACCGATGGGATCGAGAGCGCGATGGCTCAAGCGAAAGCCGCCGCCGGGGACCGGAACGTGCTGGTGCATGGCGCGTACACGGCGCAACGGGCACTCGAGGCCGGGGTGCTGGACGAGTTGCAGATCCACCAGATCCCGGTGCTGTTCGGTGGTGGCCGCCGGCTGTTCGAGGTGCTGCCGTCGCGCATCGAGTTGGAGATCGTCCGGGTGATCGACACGCCGGAGGCCACCCACATTCGCTACCGCGTCCGTCGCTGAGCCGGTCGACGACCTGAAACCCTACACCACCCCACGGAAAACCCGAATTTCAAAGCTCGTGCCAGCGCCACGCTCGCTGTGGACGGAGATATCACCACCCTGTGCGGTGAAGACGGCTTTGGCCAGGGCCAACCCGATGCCAACGTTGTTCTCGCCTGCGCCCTCACCGCGATAGAAGCGGTTGAAGATGTTCGGTATATCGCGGCTGGCGATCCCTTCGCCATCATCGCTGACAATGATCTCAGCATACAGGGCATTCTCACCGTAGCTGATCTCTATGTTCCCATCTTCAGGAGTATGCTCGATGCAGTTCTTGATTACGTTGGTCAATGCTTCCACACTCCAGTTGAGATCGCCACTAAAGCTTGCGCCTTCGCTGCCATGAATTACGAGGTTCTGCTTCTTAATCTCAAGCGGAATTTGCAACGGTTCCAGTGCTCTTTCGATCAGCAGACGCACATCCACCGACTCTCTTTTAAAAGCTGCGGTACCAGCATCCAAGCGCGCCAATTTGAGCAGCGCACCCGTCAGCCATTGGATGCGCCCAAGCTGTGCACGCAGCCGTTCGACAAATCCGTGCCGATCTTCCTCCGGCGGGTCTTCAGCCAGCAGGTCGGCCAACACGCCCACCGAAGTTAGCGGGGTCTTGATCTGGTGGGAGATATCGGCGATCAGGTTGGATAAAGCGGTCTTATCTTTTTGCAACAACTCGGCTTGTTCGCGCAGACGGACCGTGACCTTGTACAAATCGTTTTTCAACAGACTGAAGCTGCCTTCACCGTTGTCGCGCACGTCGAGGGAATAATCGGCGTTGTCGATACGGCGCAGGTATGCCGAAAGCCCCGCCACTTGTGCGGAGACCGTCCGCCGGTAACGCACCAGCAAAAGAACGAAGCCTGTGCAGACCAACCCCACCAGCGCGAGTTCAATAATTAGCAGGCTGGTGGCAATCTGGGTATCCACCCCACTCTGATCGCCAAGCCCATATTTCTCCAACACCTGCGTGCCCAAGTCTACTGAATGGGCATTCGGTGAACGCAGATTCTGCACAACCTGCGCCTCGGCCTCGGGGTAGCGCTGGGCCACAATGCCGACGATGCCTGCATAAGTTTCTTTAAGAGCGTGGTTGGCATAAGCGATCATCCCCAGGTTGAGCAGCACCACCGCAAGCAGTGCGATCCCCGACAATGCAATCATGGACAGGAACAATTTTCGGTCTTCCAGTTGAAAGAGTTGTTTCATATCAATCCCCTGCCTGATAGCCCAGCCCACGCACGGTCTTGATCAGCGCCGGGTTCTGCGGGTCGTCCTCGAGCTTCTCGCGCAGGCGCTTGATATAGACCGTTATCGTGTTGTCGTTGACGAAATCCCCGTCCACCTCCCAGATCTGGGCCAGGATTTGCCCCCGAGAGAGCACGCGTCCCTGATTGGCGAACAGCGTGAGTAGCAAGCGGTATTCCAAGGCGGTCAAGGGCACCTCGCGCCCGTTCTTGTACACCTTGGCCTGCTGGGCGACCACCGTCACATCTCCACAGGTAAGTGTTCGGTCAGATGCCTCGATGGCGCCAGTGGCGCCACGGCGCAAGACGGCTTTCATGCGCGAGATCAACTCACGCAGGCGGAAGGGCTTGGTGATGTATTCGTCCGCGCCCAGGTCGAGGCCGAGGACGATGCTAGCTTCTTCGTCGCGGGCAGAAAGGATGATGATGGGCGTATCCCCGGCGGCGCGGATCTCCTTGCACAGCGCGTAGCCGCTGCCATCCGGCAATCCCAGATCCAAGAGCACAAGGTCGAAGGGTTGGCGCTTGAGCAGGTCGCGCGCCTCGTCCAGGCGGTGGGCCAGACTGACTTGGAAACCGTCCTGCTTGAGCGAGTATTCCACCCCCATTGCGATGGTGTCATCGTCTTCGACGAAAAGGATAGAAAGCATATGAAGAATCCTGGAAATCTATATTGAGTTTCAGACAATTATAGCTTAGGCTTTTCCCACCAATTACGGGAGAGCCTGTTTATCGAAAAAGATGCGAATGTTCCCGGGGCATCAGCGCCTTTTGGTCGGAACAAACTTCAGCCTGTTGCAAAGCATAAACGGGCAATAACTTGTCATCGAATGAGTTCCTATACCAGAAGACAATTTTTCCTTTGCGGGCCTCCTCCTCAAGGAATGCACGAAGCGCACTGCGGGAAACCCCTACGAGCGATAATTGGTCATCCGGAATATAGTCGCTGGCCGCGGGCGTAATCAACACCTTCCGATGGGTGCAGAGCGCCTGCTCGATCATCTCGCGCAGTTCATAAAAATCATCCGGGGAGCTTTGGCCGTCTTGCAGGGATCGAAATAGATTAACTGTGTTCGGCCTGTAGCCCCAATACCTCAAATGCGGCACAAGATCGCCAGCGGTGATCAACACATCGTTTGGATTGGAACTATTCATCCAAATATCCAGAGCCTCATCAAATGCAGCGGCATCCTGATCGTCATCGAGATTTTGTAAATTGATCGAGAAAACGATGACCCCGGCCACGAGAGGCAATAGGATCATCGCCCGGCTCATTCCGCGCCCGGGCCTGGGCAGCCAATTTCTGACGCTTTTTTCCACGCCTTCAAATGAGATCGCCAGGAAGATGCACGAGGGAATTAATGTGAGCAGCCAGAACTTTGGGTTCTGAGGTTCCCACCACAGAATAAGAAGCCAGGTAACCAAACACTCCAGGAAAGCGGCGTGCATCACCGCCTGCTTCTTCTCGTCGTGAACCTTCCGGGTCGCGAAACCAAGCGGCATCGTCATAAAAAGGGAAGCCAGGAGCATATAGATGGTGAATGAAGCTCCGTCGAGAGATGAGAAGATCACTCGCTGGGATACGGCATCCAATGCGGTTTCAAGGAATCGAGTGTTTAAATATCTCCCATAGGTCGGGTCGCCAAGGTATCCTCGCATCCATCCAATAATCCAAGCCGGAGAAAGGGTTGAGGTGACGATGTATCCCAATATCAGATAACCAAGGACAATGGTCAGGGCTGCCGAGGCGGCGAACGCGGCCACCTGCCTGATCTTGACTTCTTTTGTTTGCATCCCTATGGCAGGGGTCAATAAGATCAGCGCCACACCAATTGGAAGAAGCACTGCGTTCAACTGATGGAATAATACGGATAGCCCGGCGAGTATCCCGGATACAAAAGGATACCTGCGTCCCTGCACGGTAACTTCATAAACAAGAACGATCCAAAAACACAACAAAGACAGGATCGCAAAGTGATAAATATCCCCTGTGCCGGCAAAGAACCAGAAACTATGGCTTGCTCCGATTATCCCTGCCAGGCCGAGGGCATAGAAAGGTTTCACCTTTATCAGGAGGACCAACATTGCAAAGAAAATACCGATGATCAGGCCGCCCAGTATGCTGTTGAAAATTTGAAACACAAAAAGCGCCCTGCCGTCGTACCCAAGTTGTTGCGCAAGCCAGAATATTGTGGAAAGAATAAAATGCCCCAGGGGATGGTTTCCACGCATCATTTTTATGCCGTTCACTTCCGTTGAATAGGCATAGTCCAGGGAATCCCAGGGTTGAGAGGCCAGGTCTATGGGGAGAACCAGATACAAGCCGCTAAAAGAAAGAAAAAGCAAAACGCCCGTCAGGTAAACCAGCCTGCGGTGGGATGACTCAGGCTTTGCGGATAAAAGATTTGTCATCTCGATCACGCTTTAAATAACCGGTTGACTTCGTCCAACTTTTGGAGCAATTCATCCCGTATGAGAACGGCATCCGCTGGACGGGATGGATACAAATCGCGTAATTCCTCGCGGTCCTCTTCAAGGTTATAGAATTCAAATTGCTCGCCGTCTGGATATTTGTAATACGTCAACCTTTGATGATTCTTTGTGAGCGAAATGCTGGTCTTGGTCAGGGGCGCAAGGGATGCGTTGGTTTTGGCATCCATCGAATAGATGCTCCGCCCTGGATCATTCACCCCGCCAAACTCAGGGAGCAACTCTCCTTCCACCCAGGATGGCGCGGGGCTGCCAATCAGGTGCGCCAACGTGGGCAGAAGGTCAATGGAACTGGTGTAGGTGTGAACATCCTTGCGCTTCTTTTGTCCAGGCTGAAAAATGATCAACGGGATGTGAATGAGAGGGTCGAAGATCAGCGGCGTAAAATGTCCCCGCTCGCCGCGCTCATTTAATTCCCCGTGATCTGCGGTGATAATCACGTAGCTCCGTTCCAGCAAGCCGGAGTCTTCCATGTATTGGAACAGGCGGCTGACTTCGGCATCCCAACTGGCCATATATTCGTCATATTCCCGGTTGAGTTGGTTCAGCGTTGCCCGGGATTTTTTCCCCCACGACAGGCGATGTACCGGCTTGACCGGCGGCTGCCAGCCGTCATTGAAGATGTTACGGAATGGTTTAAGAGGCATGTAGTTCTCGTGCGGAGGATAAAAATGGAAATAAACAAACCCCGGTTCTTCCAGCCCCCGCAGGGTTTGAATGGCTCCGTCCACTACATCGGCGAGCAGGAATTGCTCTGTGTTATCCGGCAGCCCAAGCGGATATTCATCCGAAAAACGAAGGTCATTATCCCGAGTCGCAGTGGTTTTCCAGAGGTTGTATATAGGGTTGACAAAAAGGGAGGAGGAACTGGTGGTGCGGTCCAGAAGTATGTTGTTTTCGAGGCTGGCAAATGCCATCTGCGGATCATTTTTAAACGGCCCGAAATTGTACAGGAAACGATGTTCCAGGTTAAAGGCCCCAACTTTTAGATGGGTATCCAAATATTTTGCGCATTGGAAGAGAAGGATATCGGCGAATTTGTTCTGCGCGTATGCGAGTGTCGAATGGGTGTTTGAGAAAATTGAAAATATCTGGTCGTTTAAATGTTCTTTGATGATTCCGCCGCTCCCCAGGCTGAAGGCGCGATGAGACCAGGGATACAAACCCGTCAACATCGATGCGGTGCCCGGGATTGTGAAAGTGCCAGCCGAGTAATGGTTGTGGAATACGGTTGCCTTTTCCATAAACCGTTCCAGATTCGGCATGGTGTCACGAGGATAGCCATAAAACCGCAAGTGATTTGCAGACCAGGCATCGAAGACCAGAATGATCACGTTGCGGTGAACATTTCCCTCACGCTTTGGAAGAGTGGCATGCGCGATAGGCCTTGCAAGCCAGGTGAGAGGGATCAGAGATACAAACTTCAGGAAATCGCGCCTGGATATATTCTTTTTCCGGTTCATTTTTATCACCTACCAGTTCAGTTGGTTCGCAGAAGTACCAAAATCAGGCTCAGGATTCCGAGAGGAATATAAAGGTAGGTAAAAATTTGCATACGCTCCTCCACCATCAATAGAAACCTTTGCAACCGTAAGATATTTTGAAAAAGCAATAGAAGCACAAGTAATACCAGGAGGGCAATTCCCATCCCGCCATAGAGAACAGACATGGAGGGAACCGCATAGTTCAAAGAAAACAGGTAATACTCCAAACGGATCATGGCGATGCTCCCGACCCATGCGGCGATGAACCCCTTGTAGATGAATCCCTCCTTGAACCATTTTCCAGGCAAAATGAAAGCGGCGAGGATCAAAGCCCCCATGACGAACAGGCTTTCCAGCAAAGCAAAAGCCATCAGATAAAAGAAGACATTAAAGATTTCTCCCAGCGTATGATACAGATACAAGGAAGATACTTGATACAAGAATCCCCGCACCGCCCAGCCATAAATGGCAAAAACTACCCCCCCAAAGACAAACGGGATCTCCCGCCATCCAGGCAAGCGGCTGGCAAGAACATGCAAGCTATGACCCTCTTTTTCACGGGAGAATTCAATGGCTTGCGTTTGAGATTGACTCTGGTCTGGTGTGAGGGCCATTCTTAATCTTCATCGTTCTCATCTTTGGTGGATGCCTGATTCCCCATATTGCGAAAGAAATGACGCATCCGCGCTATGCCAGAGCGGATTTGCCGCGAAAAGACAAGCAAACTCCCCGTTACAACGGCGAAAATCGTTGCCAATGCCTGAAAAAGCATTCCGCCAGTATTGGGATCAATATACATATTTAACTCCTTTCCTGGGTATTTCAATCAACTATCTGGATTTTATTTATTTGCCGCCAGATTTTGCATCCGTTAAACTCTAAAAATTTTAATATCCAGCATAACACCCCGGCCAGGCAAATTCCATGTATCCAGGTTCAAAAAGATATATAAAAATGGATACATTTTGAATCTGAAAATCGAATGAGCTACTTCCGTACCCCCGCTTCCAACTCCGACCCTCAACCTGCCAGCCATAAAACGGCAGAATCCACCCGTTAAGTTCTCGCCTTACGCAATTCAAAACCCCGTAGGGGTGGCAAGATTATAGAAAATTAGGCGAGCGGAGACCAAATCCCGAAGGGATGACATGGATTTTACGAGCCATGACACCCCTTCAGGGTTGAATATGCTGTATCGTAAAATCTATAATCATTTGACCCCTACGGGGTCATAAAACCATTCTGCGTAAGGTGAGTTAAGTTTTCTTAATGTGCCCGCGGGAAAACTGAGATTTTCAAAAAGGTATAATAAACTTCACACCATGCGGAGTTCCTCTTTTATCTCTCATTTCTGGCACTATTTTCTTTCCTTTGTGCTGATCGCTTTCACCACAGCAATCTTCTTTGCTTTGCGTGACGCGCTCGATACAACGCTGGTTGCGCTGCTGTATTTGATTCCGCTGGGGATGATTACCGCCTTTTGGGGATTTGGCCCCGGCATTACCAGCGCGCTGGTCACATTCCTTACGTTCAATTATTTTTTCATCGAACCGTATTACACATTCACCGTCCACCGCGCCACAGACGTGGTGATCCTGGTTGTTTTCCTGGTTGTGGCTGTGGTGATCAGCCAATTGGTGGGACGTGCCCTGGCAGGCCTTGCTGCCGCAACGGCGCGTGAACGCGAAGCCACGCAACTTTATGAACTCAGTACGGCGCTGGCGGGTTTGCATAACGATCATGCCATAGCAGAAATCCTTGCCAGGCAGGTGCAGGAGGTCTCACAGGGCGAAACGGTGGAATTGAACATCACGGGGGCAGAGACCTTCGCATTTCGATTACCCGAATCAGCCACACCGCATCGTCCGCCGGAATGGGTTATCCCCATGCAGGTGGCGCGCGGTGCTCTCGGGGAGATTCGGCTCTGGAGGGCCGCACCAGCCCTAACGTCCAGTGAGAAGCGGTTGTTGCAGACTTTTGCCAGTCAGGGCGCGCTGGCACTCGAGCGGGCAAGACTCGCTCAGGCAGAGTCCCGCGCCCGAGTCCTCGAAGAAAGCGACAGGTTAAAGTCCGCGATTTTATCGTCTGTTTCGCATGAATTGCGGACGCCGCTTTCCACCATCAAAGCCGCGGCGTCGAGTCTGCGCAGCAATGAAGTCAGTTGGGATTCTCCGGTGCGCCCCGAGTTGATTGCCGCCATTGACGATGAGGCCGATCATTTGAATATGCTGGTCGGAAATTTGCTCGACATGTCACGCATCGAGTCGGGGGCGCTTAAGCCGAAGCGTGAGTGGAATATTTTGCCCGAAATTGTGGGGAGCGTGCTGGCGCGCATGAAACATCTGGCGGGGGAACATCGCCTTGAAGTGGATGTGCCCGAAAGCCTGCCGCTCGTGCCTGTGGATTATGTGCAGATGGAACAGGTCTTCACGAATTTGGTGAGCAACAGCGTGAAATACGCGCCGGAGAAAACGGTGATCCGTGTGCGTGCGTTTGTGGAAGGCGAATTGATCCATGTGCTGGTCAGCAACCAGGGGCCGCAGGTACCGCAGGAACATCTTGACCGTATCTTCGACAAGTTCTACCGCATCACTGCCGCAGACCGAGTGACCGGCACGGGACTTGGGCTTTCGATTTGCAAAGGCATCATCGAAGCGCATGGCGGGCGTATTTGGGCGGAGAACCTCCACGATGGATTGGCTTTCAATTTCACATTGCCGCTGATCTGGGAGGGCACGCCGCCCCCGCAGCTTCCGATGGATACGGAGACTGAATGAACAACGCGCCGCACATTCTTGTCATCGATGATGAACTGCAAATCCAGCGCGCGATCCGCACCATCCTGACTGAAAAAGGATTCAGGGTGACAACCGCAAGTCGCGGCGAGGAGGGACTCACGCTGGCCGCGACGAATGAACCCGATATCGTCATCCTCGATTTGGGTTTGCCCGATATGGATGGCGTTGAAGTTTGTATACGCCTGCGCGAGTGGACGCAATGCCCGATCATCATTCTCTCGGTGCGCGATAGCGAGCGCGATAAAGTGGCCGCGCTCGATAAGGGCGCGGACGATTACCTCACAAAACCTTTTGGCATCGAAGAATTGCTGGCGCGTGTGCGGGTGGCATTGCGCCATTCGGCAGGTAAACAGGGGACGCAAAGCAAGGTGATTAAAGCGGGGCCGCTCACGATTGACCTGGCGTGGCATATCGTGAAACGCGGCGATCAGGA
The DNA here is from genome assembly GCA_016191985.1 of Chloroflexota bacterium. Lineage (GTDB taxonomy): Bacteria > Chloroflexota > Anaerolineae > Anaerolineales > Villigracilaceae > Villigracilis. The sequence goes on from JACPVB010000294.1 coordinate 10,381, forward strand.
GATTAAGCTGACCGCCACCGAATATAAATTGCTCGCGTATCTTGCCGCCAACCATGGACGTGTGCTTACGCATCAAAGCATCCTTACGCACGTCTGGGATCCCGCCGACGCCAACCACACCGAATACCTGCGTGTTTACATGCGCCAGCTCCGCAAGAAGCTCGAAATTGACCCCGAACGCCCGCAGTACATTCTCACCGAACCTGGGATTGGGTATCGCTTTATTGCGGATGAGTGATTCTGGAATCCGACAGCTTGCTGTCGGAAATCACAGGAGCAAGCTCCTGCATTCCATAAACTTACAGCGCCCTTGCAAAAGGGCGTTTTTATTTGTTCTTTACACGACTGCCCGATTTTTTTGTCACCGTTTTATATGGGGTTGATAGGATTTATTCATCCATGAGGTGACATGAACAAACTTGACTCAAGTCCCCCTTCCCTAACTTTCCCCCTCGCTTCTCATGCGGACCTTCGGCCTGTTCGCCGTTTAATCGTCCTTGTGCCTGAATCTGAGGCGGAACCCGCGAATGCGGCGCGAAAAATCTGGGAGTTGGCGAATGCTCTCGGAAGCCGCGTGCAGTTCCTCGGTCTATGCAAAGATGCGACTTATGAACCCAGCCTGCGCAGGCAGATCGTGACCTTGTCCGCAATTGTGGGGGATGGCAACACTGTGCCCGTCGAATCCAAAATCGAATTTGGGAGTAATTGGCTGACCGCTGTTAAGTCCCACTGGCAGGCAGGGGATGTGATCCTCTGCTTTGCGGAACAGCGCGCGGGATTAATACGCAAGCCGTTGAGCCAGATATTGGAATCAAGTTTGAATGCGACTGTTTACGTGCTTTCCGGCTTGAATACCCAAAACCGCTTGCGCCCAACCTGGCTATCGCAGGTTGCCGTGTGGACGGGTTCGTTTGGCATCATCGCTGGCTCTGCCCTGCTTCAAATCCGAATCACATCGATGCCGAGGGATTGGGCGCAAACGACCCTGTTGATCCTTTCAATCGTTGTTGAGGCCTGGCTGATCTGGGTTTGGAATTCCATTTTTTAATAATCAACTTCATCATTTTCAAAAAGGTTAAGAATGTCAGAAACAAATTCAAAATTTTTATCAGAACGACTGGCGGAGGATTACAAGCTCCAACAGGCCTTATTTTCTGCCCAGCCTGCCATTGTCCAGCGTTTTCTCGAAACGCAGGGAAGGCAGATCGCGCAAGCCATTGTCGATGGCGATTCACAAGTTAACTTTTCACTCCCAGACCGTGTGGTTTGCACGTTGGAGAATGTGGACCAGCCCACGCAGATAGCCATTCTCCAAAATCAACGCACGCGCACTGCCGGGAGTTTCATGAACCGCTTCCGCAAGATGGAACTGTATAAGGAACTGCGGCATGCCTTCACTGAACTGGAGCAATCTCCGGATCGGGCCGTATCGGTTGCGGCAGGTTTATTGCGGCACGCCACGGTTTTGCACATGGTTTATCAAATGCTGCCCGCAGGACGCAGTGTTACCTACAAACCCGCAGAAGAGGATGAAACCATTCCATCCATCCCTGAAACCGATGGGATGGAACCTGAATCCGCGATTACCGCGGCGACAGACGCGATTGCGGAAGAAGGAAAAACCGAAGAGGGGCGGGGCGACTTGTTGGTTCCATTCGTCCCATTTGCGCGGAAATTTTACCTGCCCCAATGGGTGGCCTTCGATGAGAAAGGGGAAATGCTGGTCAAGTCTGTGGACGAGGCCAAGGCTCATGTCAAATCCATGCAGAGATTCATGGAAGTTTTATTCCTCGCGGTTGCGCTGGCTCCCTATATTTCCACTGACGAGGAATACGGCAAAAAGCGCTATGGCATGTTGGGGCAGTTGGTCAACCAGGGACGCGCGTTGGCAATTTACCAGGTGAAGGAAATCATCGCCCGCATCAAGGAACGCGCCGAGGCTGGAAGTTTGAACCGCGGGCTTCGCCTCAGCCTGCCTTATTTCGACGACCAGGAATTGAAGATCGACGTCTCGAATTTTGAGGTCATTCCATCGGGACGCATCATGTTCGTTCCCGCTTTTGTTGTGCGCGCCGTGCGGCAGGAACAGGTGAAAGTCAGCCAGGATACGCGCTTCAACCCGTCCACCCGCAAACATTTACTTTATTTGCTTGACCTGCTTGAAAAAGCATTTGAAGCCGAATAGCACAAGGTTGCCACAATGTTTTTCTCTATTGCCCTACTAATTATTGTTATCGTTGCTTCCCTGCGCGCCGCGCCGAAAGAGAGGCAGGAAGATGCCCACATCCACGGCGCCGGTCAGATTGGCGTGCTGGCGGCGATTGCCCTATTTGGTGTGGATTATTTCACATCGTATTACTATGCCACTGGCGAGATGATGAGCGCGCTTCATCCATATGGCTTGCAAAAGTACGGATACATCGCCGTCGCGATCATTGCCTTTGCCAATTTTGTTTTTGGCATTCTGTATATGTATTCGCTTGGACCGTTCAATGAAGGCGGCGGATCGTACACCGCCTCGATGCGCTACCTCAAGCCCACATTAAGCCTCGTGGTGGCGGTCACGTTGATTCAGGATTATGTACTGACCATCGTGGTATCTGCGCTCTCCGGCGGCGACCAGCTTTTGTCCATCATCAATGCCTATGATGCTAATTGGGTCTGGCATTTTGCGCTCGGCGCCGTGCTTGCGGCAGTGACATGGTTCCTGACGATCCGCGGGCGCGGTGAGTCGGCGCGCGTGGTATTCACCATGTTGGGTGTTTTTCTTTTGCTCACGATCACAATGGGCATTGGTTTGTTGATTGCGCATTTGAAAGGGGTCTCCCCAGAGGCATCGGATGTTGCAGTTGGATCTGTCTCGCTGGGGCAGGCGTTCCTGCACATGCTGACTGCATCCATGAAAGGCATGGTCGCACTCACTGGGTTGGAGGCTGTTTCCAATGGCGTTCAATTCTTTATCAATGAGGATGTAAGTTTCGTCAAGTGGGGCAGGAAACGTTTGCCTCGCCTTAAAAAACTGTGGGATTTTTACGGCGGTAAATCAGGCATTGGCCGTTTCGTACAGACCTCCTTCCTGTTCTATGGCGGTCTCACCACCTTGTTCCTCACGTTTTTCTCACTGCGCTTCAATGTTTATGATGGCACGCTGGGCCGCACGTTGATCGGCAATCTGGCTTTCATTGGTTTCTCCCAAATCCCTGGCGGTGTGATCCTGTTCTGGGCGTACCAGATATTGGCCGTCCTCATGCTGGCTGCCGCATCCATGACTGCGTTCCAGGACGCGCAGGCTACTGAATGGCGCGATGTGGCCATCGGTGAAATCCCTGAGGCCATTGTGTATCGCGATCCGCGCGGGACGTTTACGCGCTCCGTCACCATTACGTTTGGACTCTCTGTAATTATCATGTTACTCGTTCGCGGACAAACCACCGTTGCTATCCCATTCTATGGCGTGGGTGTGTTCATGCCCATTATGGTCATGGGCCTGGCCGTTCGTAAAAATATCCTTGAGCATTACACAGGCCGTGCGCGTGCCTGGGGTGCGTTTGCCGCTTCGTTTGCCGCTGCCCTTTCATTCACGGTGTTCCTGGGCCAATTGATAGGAAAATGGCACGAGGGCGGCTGGGCGGCGTTGGTGTCCTTCACGCTCCTTGCGATTGCCGCACACATGATGCTGCTCTCCCCGCTGGGCTATCGTGAGCCCAAACAAATCCATCGCATTGTGCGCGACAAGGCGCGCGTTCAAGGCGCGATGGCTTCCATCGTTGAATGGCAATCGCTCAGAATGCAGGAATACCGTTATGACCTGCGGGTAGCTATTGCACGTTTCTTTGAGTTGTTTGGTGTCCGTCGTCCCATCCGCTTTGAACCTGAACCTGCTCCCGCTGGGGATTACGATCACGCCCTGCATGTGGATCACCCTGAAGCGCCATCCTTGTTGGATCAATATCTTGACAAACCCGAACCAAAACTTGGCGGCGCGCCGAAAGAGACTGATTCCAGCGAAAAGGATTCGTAATATCGATCATGCGTTGCGAGGGAGCACTCCACACTAAAAAGGATTGCTTCGCCGCCGATGCTTCGACTACGCTCAGCAAGAGCGGCGGCTCGCAACGACATGAAATCCCTTCCCTCTTCCCATGTCCGCTCCAATTTTCAGCCTGCGTGTTAATGAAGTCATCGAAGCGCTTGAGACCTCCTCCGCTGGGCTCTCAAACGTGGAGGCTGAAGCACGCCTATCCCTTTATGGGCATAACCTCCTCTCGAAGCAAAAGAAGGAGCCTGTTTGGGAAAAACTGCTTCAGGAGCTTGTTCATCCGCCCGCGCTGGTTTTGCTGATCGTTGGGCTGGCTGCGTTGTTGCAGCGTGATCTGGTGCTTGCCGTCATCATCTGGAGCATCATCGTTGTCAACACGGGCTTTTCGTTCTGGCGTGAGTATCGCGCCGAGCAGGCCATCGAGAAACTGCGCGAGATTTTACCGTCCTTCGCGCATGTCATTCGGGATGGCATCGAAAGTTATATTTCATCCAGTGACGTTGTCCCCGGCGATATTCTGGTTCTTGCGGAGGGGGATAACATCCCCGCCGATGCGCGCGTGATCGAAGAATATGGTTTGCGGACGAATAACGCGACATTGACAGGTGAGGCGATTCCTGCGCGCAAAACTGCCGACCCATCACATCAGACGGGGATCAGTGAATTGGATCAGCCCAATTTGATCTTTGCGGGAACGTCCATCGCTTCGGGAACGGGACGGGCAGTTGTTACTGCCACCGGAATGTCCACTCAGTTTGGGCGGATCGCTCACCTGACCCAATCCATCCCTGAAGAGTCGACGCCGTTTCAAAAGGAATTAAATTATCTAAGCAAAGTCACAGCTTGGATTGCGTTGGGGATTGGCGCGATTGTGGTGACGGTTGGTTATTTTTCTCTTGAATTCCCCGTCAAGGAAGTGACTCTGCTTGCGCTCGGCATTATCGTGGCGGTGATACCGGAAGGGCTCACAGCCACACTCACTCTCTCTTTGGCAGTGGCAGTTCAACGTCTGGCAAAAAGAGGCGTACTCGCGAAGAAACTCTCGACAGTGGAGAAGCTCGGTCAGGTGTCCGTCATCTGCACCGATAAAAGCGGCACGCTGACCCAGAATCAAATGACGGTGCGCGATATTTGGGTGGCGCGAAAAAGAATCAAAGTCACGGGGGTTGGGTATGAACCGCAGGGGAATTTTTCACCAGACCCACAGGGACAAATTTGGGAGAAAGACCTGCTGAGTTTGCTGGAAATTGCGTCCTGCTGTAACAATGCGCGCATCAACCCGCCTTCGATGGAGCATCCTGGCTGGACGAGCCTCGGCGACCAGACCGAAGCCGCGTTGAAAGTGGCCGCGATGAAAGAGGGAATTTTGGAAGAGGCGGTCAATCGCATCCTGCCGCGCGTGCACGAAATTCCCTTCGATGCGCGCCGCAAGCGGATGACGACGATCCACCGCGAGGTGAATCGCGAGATTGCATTTGTCAAAGGCGCGCCGCGTGAGGTGCTGCAACTTTGCACACGGATTTTGGTCAATGGCGAGGTCCTGCCTCTCACGAATCAACTACGCGCTGAAATCCTGGGCGTCAACGACGATTACGCGCGCGGCGCATTGCGTGTGTTGGCGCTCGCGCGGCGTGATCTGCCTGCGCGCACGGGTGCTTACACCTCCGAAAGTGTCGAACAGGATTTAACTTTCCTCGGACTGATGGCAATGATGGACCCGCCCAGGCCGCAGGTTGAAAAGGCAGTTCAAACCTGTCGAGAAGCCAAGATTCGTATTGTGATGATCACAGGCGATTATGGCCTGACCGCCGAGTCATTGGCGCGGCGCGTGGGCATGTTGACCACGAAGAACTCCATCATTTTGACGGGCGCAGAATTGGATGAACTTTCGGACGTTGCCCTGCAAAAACTACTTGATAAAGAAGTGCTCTTTGCCCGCATGGCTCCCGAACACAAGATGAGACTCGTCTCCGCATTTCAACAGCGCGGCGAAGTGGTGGCTGTCACAGGCGACGGCGTGAATGACGCCCCTGCCCTTCGCAAAGCGGACGTGGGCATTTCAATGGGCATCGTCGGCACGGATGTGGCTAAGGAGGCCGCCGACATTATTTTGACACACGATGATTTTGGCGCAATCACTGCCGCGATTGAAGAAGGGCGCGGCGTGTACGATAACATCCGCAAGTTCATTACATATATTTTTTCGAGCAACATCCCTGAATTGATGCCATTCATGGTCAAGGCAAATTTCCCGTTGATACCGCTGGCTTTGAGCGTGCGCCAAATCCTTGCCATTGACCTCGGCACGGATATGTTCCCCGCGCTGGCGCTTGGAATGGAGAAACCTGAACCCGATGTGATGAAACGTCCGCCGCGTCCACGCCACCAGCCATTGCTGGACCGCGGCTTGTTGTCACGCGCATTTTGGCTGGGCATGATCGAGTCAACTTTATGCTTTGCTGGTTTCCTTTCCATCTTTATCCTCTCAGGCTTTACCGGGGAAATTGGGCTGCCGTTTCTCGCTCCGCTGGCTGACCTTGTGGAGTTCGATTTGGACTTGTCTTTTGAACAGGCTATGATTTTGGCGGCCACGGTTTATCATGCGGGTGTGGTCACCTCTCAGGTTGGTAACGCTTTGGCTTGCAGGTCAGACCGGACACGCGGCTCGACCCTTGGATGGTTGAGCAACAAATATTTATGGATTGGTATTCTGATCGAATTGTTGGGCATTATCAGTATTGTTTATGTCCCCTTCCTGGCCGGTATCTTCAACCATACACCCCTGCCCGCCTGGATGTGGATTGGACTGGGATTGAACGCACTCGTGTTATATTCAATTGAGTGGATCCGCAAAGCCATTATGCGCGGCTTTAAAAATATGCGTAATGGAAAAGCTTCCACTCTTGCCCTTCAGGAGGTTGGCCGATGAAAATTATCATTATGGGTTGTGGACGGGTCGGCTCACAGGTGAGTCAATTGCTGGTTCGCCAGGGCCATGAAGTTATTGTGATCGATCACGATGCCAACGCGCTCGCACGATTGGGCGCGGATTTCAAAGGCAAAATTGTGCGCGGACTTGGCTTTGATCGAAACGTGCTGATCGAAGCTGGAATTGAAAGCGCCGAAGGTTTTGTGGCAGCCAGTTCTTCGGATAATGCCAACATCGTCGCGGCGCGGATTGCGCGCAACATCTTTCGTGTGCCGAGGGTTGTGGCACGCCTCTACGACCCGGTGCGCGCGGAAGTCTATCAGCGGCTGGGACTGACAACCATATCGAGCACAGCCTGGGGCGCGGAAAGAATCGTCGAAGTCGTCACCCACGCAGACCTCGACGTGCTGCATGTCTTCCGCGATGGCGGCACAACACTTGTCCGAGTCGAAATCCCCGCGCGGTTGAATGGGTATCGCGTCTCGCAGATGAACATCCCAGGCGAAGTTGCGGTCACTGCCATTACCCGAAATGATCACACTTTCATCCCGGTCTCGGGCACAGAGTTTCAGGAGGGGGATGTGATGTATCTTGCGGTAATTCCTTCAGCCATGGAACGGCTTGAAGAATTGCTTGGGATCGAGAGGAGGTAGCCATGTTTGTAATCGTTGTTGGCGGCGGGAACACGGGTTCGCAGTTGGCAAAATTTTTAATTGACGCGGGGCATACAGTCCGCGTGATCGATGAGCGCCGCGCTGTGCTCGAAAAACTGGCGAAGGAAATTCCAGCAGATTCCATTATTGATGGGGATGGCAGTTCGCCCACCGTTCTTGAAAAAGCTGGGATTCAAAAAGCGCAAGTGC
>JACPVB010000049.1 GCA_016191985.1 Chloroflexota bacterium
ACCCAATGTGCAACTCTTTTCGAAAACAGGCTTTTTGGACGCTGAAAAACGCTGATTTCGCTGATCCAAAGAGAAAAAGTCTGCGTTTTTCTGCGTTCATCTGCGTCCCGCAAGGGTGAAAACAGGAGTTGCACATTAGGTAAATGATTATAGTTTTGACGTGCAATCTCTTTAACCCCGAAGGGGTGTCATAGCTCGTAAAATCCATATCATCCCTTCGGGATTTGGATTCCGTTCGCCCAATTTTCTATAATCCTACCATCCCTTCGGGATTGAACTGCGTAAGGCAAGTTAATAAAATAGTCGGACAGCCCGAACGCCATCCGACTATCAAACTGTCAAATTAACAAAACTACCTTCCGACGGCGCGATAGGTGAAGCCCATTTCCTTCATAAGGACGGGGTCGTAAATATTGCGTCCATCGTAAATGACCGGGGACTTGAGCAGGCTTTTTACCTTTTCCAGATCCAACTGCTTGAATTCATTCCATTCGGTGACGACAATCAGCGCATCGCAGCCTTCCGCCATTTTGTAGGGTTCATCGAAGAAATCCACAGCGGGCAAAATGGGACGAGCCACTTCCATCGCCACCGGGTCATACGCGCGGACTTTTGCACCCGCTTTTACTAATTCCTCGGCAATATCAATGGAAGGCGCGTCGCGCATATCGTCGGTGTTGGGTTTAAAGGCCAGCCCAAGCAGACCAACGGTTTTACCCTTTAAGCCTGCGCCAATCATTTTTTGGACGTGCTCCACAGCCGCTTTGCGGCGGTCATAATTAACTTCCATCACGTTGTTCAAAATACGTGGATTCAATCCCTTTTCCTTTGCCATGAAGGCCAGCGCCTCCACATCCTTGGGGAAGCACGATCCACCCCAGCCGAGGCCTGCATCCAAAAAGTGACGGCCAATGCGCGCGTCGTAGCCCATGCCCGCAGCCACTTCCTTCACATCCGCGCCGACGAGTTCGCACAGGTCGGCAAGTTCGTTCATGAAGGAGATTTTTGTGGCAAGGAAGGCGTTGCTGGCGTACTTGATCATTTCCGCTGTGCGCAGGTCGGTGATGACGATGGGCGCGCGCAACGGCAAATGCAGATGCGCCACTTTATTAGCGGCGTCCTTGTCCAACGAGCCGATGACGGTACGGTGTGGATTCATGAAATCGCCGATGGCAGAACCCTCACGCAAAAATTCGGGGCAGGAGACAACGGAAAAGCCGATCTGTTTGGGTTGGGCACCCTTCACAATGTCCGCCACCCAGTCACCCGTCCCGATCGGAACCGTGGACTTGTTGATGATGACCAGCGGCTCGCTCATATTCTCCGCAATCGATTTGGCGGCGGCGGCCACATATTGCAAATCCGCCGCGCCGTCTGCATCGGAGGGAGTGCCCACCGCGATGAAGGCGTACTCCGCATTTTTCAAGGCTTCCTTGTAGGAGGTGGTGAAGGAGATGCGCCCCGCATTGACGTTTCGTTTGACCAATTCATCCAGCCCCGGTTCATAGATCGGCATAATGCCTTTTTTGAGATTCTCCACCCGTTGCTCGTTCACGTCCAGCGCGGTCACGCGGTTGCCAAGGTCGGCAAAACACGCGGCGGTTACCAGGCCAACGTATCCCACGCCGACAACACAAATTTGTTTCATAGATTTTCCTCTTGATTGAAAAGATTTTTGAAATGAACCACCTTAATTACACCCTGCTCATCCAGTGGTCCACAGATTCTACAAGTTCGAGCAGGTCCATGGGTTTGGTGATGTACTCGTCGCAACCCGAATCCATCGCCCGCTGACGGTCACCGGGCAGGGCGTGGGCAGTTAACGCGATCAGAGGGATGGCCGACGTTTTCGCATCATTTTTGATGATGCGAGTAGCGGTCCAACCGTCCATCTCGGGCATGGCAAGATCCATAATAATCAGGTCGGGCATCTGCTTGCTGGCCGCATTTACCCCGTCGCGCCCGTTCATCGCTAGAAAAGTTATGTACCCATTCTTTTCAAGGATGAATCGCACAAGCTCATATGTATCCATATTGTCCTCAACAATGAGGATTCGACCTTTGCTCATCCCTCAAATATACTACGTCTCATAAATGCGGGCAATGTGTATACAATCCTCGTATGGGTATTCAATACCCGTATGGGTATAATCGCAGGATGCGCCTGCTTTTCGTAACCGATGCCCGTTCTCCCATTTCCAAAAATTGGATTCGTTTTTTCGCAGAACGAGATGATGAAATATATATTGCCTCCACGTTTCAATGTGAATTGGATTTCCCCGTTAAACGGCTGGAGTTTACCCCCGTGGCCTTTAGCGCAGCTAAAAAGCAGTCTTCACGCCCCGGCTCCGCCTCTGCACGGACCCTGGGCCTGCGCACCGTTTTCAGACAGTGGGTCGGCCCTTTGACCATTCCCCGCTCCGCGAAAAAATTACACGCCTTCATTCAAGGAGTTCAACCCGATATTGTCCACGCCATGCGCGTGCCATATGAGGGGATGTTAACTGCTTTTGCGTTAAGCGGCCTCGTGACTCGTCCCTCGTTTCTCACTTCCATCTGGGGCAATGACTTTACCCTGCACGCCCCGTCCACGCCGTTGATGGGGTGGTACACGCGGTTGACAATGGGCAAGGTGGATGCCCTGCACGCGGACGTGGAACGCGATGTGCGCCTGGCGCGGGAATGGGGTCTCAGCGAGGAGAAGGCCGCTTTGGTGGTACCAGGCAACGGCGGAATCCGAAGCGAGGTTTTTTATCCAGCAAATGAAAAAGTGAAAAATCCCATCATTATCAACCCACGTGGGATTCGTCCCTACGTCCGCAATGATGTTTTTTTTAAAGCTATTCCGCTGGTGTTGGCAAAACGCAGCGATGCGCGTTTTCTTTGCACGTCCATGCAGGGTGAATCACAAGTGACACAGTGGATTCGAGAATTGAAGATCGAAGGTGCGGTGGAGTTGCTGCCGTTGATTCCGCATGAAGAAATGGGCGACGTTTTTCGAGGCGCGCAAATTGTCGTTTCGCCGAGCATCCACGATGGCACGCCGAATACCCTGCTCGAAGGCATGGCTTGTGGATGTTTCCCCATTGCTGGTGATTTGGAATCCATCCGTGAATGGATCACGCCTGGGCAAAACGGTTTGCTCATGGATCCCACAGAGCCGCAATCCATTGCCGACGCGATTTTGCTCGGCCTTGAAAAAGAAGACCTGCGACGCAATGCCGCAGGCCTGAATGCAAAAATTATCTCCGCACGCGCGGATTATGGAAGGAATATGGAGAAGGTGGTGGAATTTTATAATTCCGTATTATATGGTCTCGATACGCCCTCAAAGAGCATTCGGGCTACTCGACCATCAATCGTAAATCGTAAATCGTAAATTGGTTTACACCTCTCTTGGCGTTCTCAACGACTCCAGCCGATTGCGTAACTCGATGCGGCGTGAATCTGCCGAGTGACGGATTTCGTTCATGAAACCCTGTCCGCGGTCACGGAGCTGGGTGCGCAGGTTCTCACCGGACTCCGGGGCAAGCAACAAAGCAATGACCGCACCAACCAATCCCCCGACAAAGATCCCAATCAAAAAGCCAAACATTCTACGCATGGGTGTCTCTCCTTAATGAGAAATGTGATAGTTTATGAGACCAAGTTCTGACAAATTTATTATAGGCTAAAAATCAAATTTGTGGACTAATGTGGCTGTCGCACGTATCCAAATGAACGTGACGGCGTTATGTAATGCGTGATGCGTAATTCATAAAACGCAAAGCGCGAAAATCCCAATCAACCGAAAACGTGTGCAAAGTCAGGGTGATAGCACACAAAAGCGGACTCTACCTTTACCGGAGGGTACCATGTCAACTGTATCTCCAGTTTCAACTAACACGTCACAAAGAAAGAAAGTGACCACGCTTACGTTCCGCCAAAAGAAGGAACGCGGCGAGGTCATCACCATGCTCACTGCCTACGACTATCCCACCGCCATGGCGATGGACAAGGCAGGCGTTGACTCCATCCTCGTGGGCGATTCGCTCGCGATGGTGGTGCTGGGTTATGAAAATACTCTGCCCGTCACCATGGAAGAGATGCTGCATCACGCCCGCGCCGTGGCACGCGGAGCAAAATCCGCATTGCTCATCGGCGACATGCCTTTCATGTCGTATCAAGTTTCTGTGGAAGAAGCCGTGCGCAATGCGGGCCGCTTCCTTCAGCAGGGCGGCATGGATGCGGTCAAGCTCGAAGGCGGACGGGAACGGGCGGATGCTGTCCGCGCGATTGTGGGGACGGGCATTCCCGTGATGGGACATCTCGGCCTCACGCCGCAATCCATCCATCAGCTTGGCGGATTCCGCGCACAGGGCAAAACTGCAACAGCGGCGAAACGCCTGCTGGAAGATGCGAAAATCCTAGAGGAAGCGGGCGCATTCAGCATTGTGCTCGAGGCAGTCCCTGCGCGCCTGGCGGAAATGATTTCCAAACAAATCTCCATCCCAACTATTGGTATCGGCGCGGGCGTGGGCTGTGACGGACAGGTGCTTGTCACGCACGATGTGCTGGGTCTGTTCGACCGCTTCACTCCAAAATTTGTCAAGAAATATGCAAATTTCCACGCCGAGATGAACAAGGCCTTCACCGATTACATTGATGACGTGGAAAGCAAACGCTTCCCCGCTGTTGAACACACGGTTGAAATGACGGATGAGGAATGGAACGAATTTATCAAATAAATCCATGTCATTGCGAGAGCGGTGATCTTCCGCTCGAAGCAATCTCCAACTTATAGAAGATTGCTCACCGCACTGGCGCGCGGCGCAAGTGTCGCCGCCAAGAACAAGAGCGCGGCTCGCAACGACATGTGAAAGGTGAATAAAATGAAACAGGATATTTTATTAGTTGGTACGGGCGCATTGGCTACTTTGTTCGCGGCGCGGTTGAGCGAGGCGGGTCATTCCGTCCACATGCTGGGGACGTGGAAGAATGGATTGAAAGCGCTCCAGCAAAACGGCGCGCGCATCCTGGATGCAAATGGGAATGAACGCGCATTCAAGGTCCACGCCACGGATGATCTGCGTGAAGTGAGCGGCGCGAAACATGCGCTGGTGCTGGTCAAATCCTGGCAGACGGAGCGCGCGGCGCGGCAGTTGAAGGAAGCATTGGCAGGTGATGGACTCGCGATCACTTTGCAAAATGGGATCGGAAATAAAGAAACGCTCACACGCGACCTCGGGCCTGATCGGGTTTCATTGGGCACCACCACCACCGGAGCGACTCTCATTGGGCCTGGGCTTGTGAAAATGGGCGGGGAGGGGATTATTTCGTTGGAACAGAATCAGGCCCTCGGTCCGCTTGAGGCGGCTCTTCGGTCATCCAATTTCAATGTGCAGGTCGTGGACGATGCTCAATCGCTGATCTGGGGCAAGCTGGTCATCAATGCGGCCATCAACCCGTTGACGGCCTTGCTGCGCATCCCGAATGGTGAATTGTTGGCGCGTCCGCGCGCGCGCAAGGTGATGTCTGCTTTGGCGCGTGAAACCGCGGATGTGGCAATGGCCGAGCATGTGCATTTGCCGTTTAGCAATCCTGTTTCTGCGGCGGAAGATGTGGCGAGAAAAACCGCCACGAATCATTCATCCATGTTCCAGGATGTGCGGCGCGGCGCTCCGACGGAGATCGATGCGATCTGCGGCGCGGTGACGATGCGCGGCGAGAAGCATGGAATTAAAACGCCATATAACCGCGCGTGCTGGCAATTGGTACGAGCGATCTAAACAGCGAGCAAAGCACGCACAAAAGGGGTGACATTTATCCACAATAGTGTGTGACTTTGTCTTTACACATCCTAAAAACCGCATGGTAAGATACAAGGTGCCGCAAAGCGGCGAAGAAAACTTTATCGTTTGGAGGTATTTCCATGCGCAAACTCTTTTTGATTTTAATAGTGGGGCTGATGTTTGCATTCCCCACTTTTGCTTCGGCGCAAGATAACACAACCATTTCAAATATGACCGTGCAGTTCTGGCCGGAATACGACCAGCCCAGCATGTTGGTGATCGCAGATTTTCAGGTGAGCACGGCAACAGAGCTGCCTGTTGATCTAACCTTTAGAATCCCACAGGAAGCAAACCTGATCGCAGTGGCATCCCTTACCGGGGACGGTAATTTCTTGAATACCGTGTTTGAAGGCCCCACGAAGGAAGGGGAATGGCAGATATTCACCATCACGATCAGCCAAAATTCTGTCTATCGTTTTGAATATTACCAGCCGCTCACGTTCAATGGAGACCAGCGCATCTTTTCCTATTTGTGGAACGGGGCCTATGCAGTGGAGGCATTCAACGTCCTTGTGATGGAACCCAGGGATGTAACCTCTTTTTCCATGGACCCGGCCTACGAATCCATTTCACAGGAGAATGGAAGCAACTACTACAATGGCGGCATCGTACAACTTGCCAGCGGCGAGCAATTTGCCTTGACCCTAAATTACGCTAAATCAACCGACGCTCTCGTCGCTCCCCCGCAGGGAATCCAACCCTCCGCGCCAGTGGATGAAAATACACCGGGGCGGGTTTCGCTTAATAACTCCCTGCCGTATATCATCGGCGGGCTGGGGATCGTGATGATCGTTGGTGGCATAGCCTATTACTGGCGGGCTGGGCGGAAACCCGGCGGCAAATCGCGCAATAGACCCCATGCCCATGTGGAAAATGAAGACAGCGGCGAAGAGGCATACTGTCCGCAATGCGGCACGCGCGCAAGGCCCGGTGATCGTTTCTGTCGGGTATGCGGCGCACGTTTGAGGCATCAGGAAGAGTGAAGATAAAGGCCCTAAGGTTTTTACGAAATGTCCGAAAAGCCTTAGTGCCTTGTAAGTGAAATTACATGGAACAAACCCCTCTCATTGTCATCAACTTTTTTTACGGCCTTGCATTTTTTAGCATGGGCCTGCTGGTGGCAATGGAAGGCGGACGTTCCACAGATGCGCGGCTACGCATGGCATTACGCCCGCTCGCGGGGTTTGGGCTTGTCCACGCGGCACACGAATGGCTGGAAATGTTCAAGGTGATGGGGCATTTTAACGAGCAGGCTTCCGCTATTTTTCCCATGGTTGCGCTATCGATTTTAGCTTTTTCATTTCTCTCGCTGGCAGCCTTTGGCTCCTACCTTGTGCTGGGGACCGAATCCACATGGCGCGCGAGTCTCATCATCCCGCTGGCGCTCGAGGCTATTTGGGTCTATGGTCTGCTAGCCTTCAAGGGTATCTATCCGCTCAACGAAATGTATGTCATTGCCGATGTGTGGACGCGTTATTCCCTCGCCATTCCTGCGGGCTTGCTTGCGGCGGCCGGGCTTGTGGTGCAGCAGCGCGCCTTCCGCCGCGCGGGTCTGGTGAGCTTTGGGCGCGATAGTTTATGGGCTTCGGTTTCATTTGGCTGGTATGGTCTCGTGGGACAAATCTTCACCGCGCCAAGCCAGTTGCCCCCGTCCACTTTTTTGAACTCCGCATTATTCCTTGATGTCTTCGGCTTTCCCGTTCAATTATTGCGGGCGGTCACAGCTATTTTTGCATCGATATTTGTCATTCGGTTTCTGCGCGCCTTCCAGGTGGAAAGCGACCGCAAGATCGCAGAATTACAGGAAGCGCGCCTGCACGAATCACGCGAGCGTGAAAGCCTGCGCGGCGAATTATTTAGAAAAATTGTCGCCGCACAGGAGGCGGAACGACAGCGCATTGCCCGCGACCTGCACGATGAAACAGGCCAGTCCCTCACGGCAATCGGTATGGGCTTGCGCGGGCTTTCAGATGAAAACAAAAGGCGACGGACATCCAGCGACACCTTGAGCCAGTTACAAGCCCTCACATCAGAAGCCTTAAGGGAATTACAGCGCATCATTTCGGACCTGCGGCCTGCGCACCTCGACGATTTGGGTTTATCTGCCACTTTGAGATGGTACGCGAGCCGCCTGCAGGAGATCACCCAACTCACCATCAAAGTGGATATCACAGGTGAGGAACACGCCCTGGATGAAACCGTGAAGATCGCCATCTTCCGCATCATCCAGGAGGCGTTGAACAATATCATCAAACATTCGCGCGCCAGCAGTGTACGGGTGAGCCTCGATTACAAGGAAAAATCCGCGCATATTTTGATACGCGATAACGGCATAGGCTTCGACATGGACGCCGTCCAGAACCGCATCGGGCGCGTGTCCCTTGGGCTGGCGGGCATGGCAGAGCGCGCCGCCCTGCTGGGTGGCACGGTGGAAGTGCATTCGCGGCCAAACTACGGCACAGAAGTGGAAGCGATCATTCCGTATGACATGGTCAGGAAAGAGGCAAAATGACAATACGCTTGCTATTGGTGGATGACCATGCCGTTGTCCGCTCGGGTTTGAAAATGCTCCTCAGCGGGCAAAAGGAAATGGAAATCGTCGGTGAAGCCGCATCAGCGGCCCAGGCTCTCTCGGAAACCGAGCGCGTGCGGCCCAACGTTATTTTGATGGATATTGGCCTGCCCGATAAAACAGGCATCGAAGCCACGCGTGCAATCAAAAGCAAATTCCCCGATGTGAAGATCGTGGCATTGACCATTCACGAAGACGAGGAATATTTCTTTCAAATGCTGAACGCAGGCGCATCAGGGTACGTACCCAAACGCGCCGCGCCCGAGGAGTTGATCACCGCCATTAACGCGGCGGCCATTGGCGAGGTATACCTATACCCGTCCCTGGCAAAATTGCTGGTGCGCGATTTTCTCAGCGCCGAACGCCCCGCCGAGGAAAAGGTTAATCTGGATGGGTTGACGGAACGCGAGCGTGAAGTGCTCACCCAC
>JACPVB010000284.1 GCA_016191985.1 Chloroflexota bacterium
AAAGTCGTTTTACCAGCACCGTTCGGGCCGAGAAGTCCAAATAGTTCGCCGCGTTCCACAGTCAGGTGTACATCCTGCAAAGCGATAAGTTCCTTGCGAACTTCCTTTTTACTGCCCCGCAGTTTGTATATGCGGCCAAGATCATGAGTTTCAATTGCAAGGGATTTTGACATTTTTCTCCTTAATATTTGCTAATAAATTACGTTGTGTAATCGTTTGAAGGGCGTAGGGTGGGCGTCAAGCAATATTTGAAGACGCGTGATAAAGTTACATTCGTAAGGTGATTTCTCTTCTCCTCCTTTGTAAGAGAGAGCCGCGGTCGGCGCCGCGGCTCTCGCAATTTAACAGAGCGAGAGAAGTAGAATGTACGTTCTATTTTACTACGAAATATTTATTGGTTAATATGAAATTTAGCCACAGAGAGCACAGAGAAAAAAGAGCAAAAGAATTTTCTCAAAAATCTCCGTGACCTCCCCTGGCACTGCCCGCCAGGGCAAGTGTGTGGCTAAAAAGATTTCGACAAGAGAACCAGCGTTTCAGGTAAAATCCCACCCATGACCAACGAAAAAGAATATCTCCCAAAAAGCGCGATGAGCATCCACGCGCATCCTGATGATCAGGAATTTACTGTTGCTGGAACGCTTGCCAAATGGGCCAAAGCGGGATGCGAAATTATATCGGTAGTGATTACGAGCGGAGATTCGGGTTCGAATGATCCGAGCAAAGGCGCGGAATATAAGCCTGAGCTGTCGAAACTCCGTGAAGGCGAACAAGCCGCCGCAAATAACGTGATCGGCGTGAAAGCGACCGTGTTCATGCGCCATCCTGACGGCGAGTTGGAACCAACGGTTGCCCTGCGCAAGGAACTGACACGCATCATCCGCCAGCACAAGCCGGACGTGGTGGTGATCGGTGATCCGCAGGGCGTGTTCTATGGGAATGGGTACATCAATCATCCCGACCATCGCGCCGCATCACAGGCTGCGCTGTACGCAGTCTTCCCGTCAGCGGAGACAAGGCTCATTTTCACCGACCTGCTGGACGAGGGGTTTGAACCGCATAAAGTCAAACGCGTGTACGTGCATGGCACAGACAAACCCGATACGTGGATCGACATCAGCGAAACGATTGATATTAAGATCAATGCGTTGAAACAGCATGTCAGTCAGCTTGGGGGTTGGGACCCCAATGAAGAGATGCGCAAGTGGGCCGAAGAGGAAGGCAAGGAAAAAGGGATGGCTTTTGCCGAGGCTTACAAAGTAATGATCAATGTGGAAGAGAAGCCTGAAAATTAGTCCATGTCGTTCACTAGTTATAATTTTCTGCTTTTCTACTTCATCGTCTTCGTCCTTTATTGGACTGTGCGCGAACGCCGCTGGCAAAATTTGATTTTGCTGGCGGCGAGTTATTATTTTTACGGCTCGCTTCAGAGTTGGTACGCCATCCTGCTGGGCTTTTCCACCCTGGTGGATTTTTTTCTGGCCCGCGGCATGGCAGCCCGGCCTGAACGCAAACGTTCATTGATCTGGGTCAGTCTTTTGGTCAACCTGGGGGTACTCGCGTTCTTCAAGTACTACAATTTCTTTGCCAGCGATGTGATTACATTTTTCGGCGACCTTGGAATAAAAACCGACCCTTTCATAACAAACATCGTCCTCCCCGCCGGGCTTTCCTTTTTTACGCTAAAAAAATTAGGATTCATGCTGGATGTCTCACGCGGGACTCTCAAGGCATCCCCTTCTCTTATTGATTTTGCCCTTTACGTATCCTTCTTTCCGCAGCTCATTTCCGGTCCCATCGACCGCGCACAGAGTCTCCTGCCGCAGATCGAGGCAGCGCGCGTCTGGAATTCGAGTTTCTTTCTTAACGCCTGGCCCCTTCTGGTCATGGGACTTTTCAAAAAGCTCGTCATCGCAGACAGCATTCAAATATTGGTTGGCCGCGTTTTTAGCACACAAGATCCTTCGGGGATATTGTTGTTAAGCGGCTCGCTCGGGTTTACACTTCAAATCCTCGCAGATTTTTCCGCCTATACCGACATGTCGCGCGGCATGGCCCTTTTGCTGGGATTCACAACCCCAGAAAATTTTCGCCAGCCATATCTCTCCATTTCCCCCACTGATTTCTGGAACCGTTGGCATATCACACTCTCGACCTGGTTAAGAGATTACGTCTTTTTCCCGGTCCAGCGCAGCCTGATGAGAAGCCGCTTTCGGTTCAATCGACTGGTGATTGCCGCGACCCCGCCGCTTGTGACCATGTTAATAAGCGGCATGTGGCATGGAGCACGCTCGAATTTCATCCTTTGGGGGTTGTATTGGGGCGTACTGATCGTCCTTTATCAATCACTTGGCATCCGCGGGGATTGGAAGCCCGCTTCGATTGGGAAATCCCTGCTCGCTTGGGTGGTCATGTTTTTCCTGATCGTGTTCAGTTGGTTGATATTCCGCGCGCCTTCCACAACATGGCTGTTCCATGCGCTTTCGATTTCCGTTCTGCCCCCATCCCGAAGCGAATTCATATTCAGCCTTATTATCCTGTCCACCATACTCGCCTATGCCATTCCAATGATGATCCACAATCTCCTTGACCGCTCTACGCCGGAAAGCTGGGGGCGGGCTGTTTTCTACGCAGTGGCTTTTGCGCTCGTCATTGTATATTCAAATGCGGCGCCCGCAGACTTTATCTATTTTCAGTTTTAGGGACTCCCATGCGCTTGCTGGTTAAATTCTTCATTGCTCTCACCCTTATCCTTGCTGCCGCTTCCTTCCTCTTACTGCAAAAGTTTGGGGTAAGTTTTCCACGGGACCCAGGCCCCATCCTGGACCGTGAATTTCGCTCTAATCATCGCAAGTATCTTGAAGCCAACCGACCGCAAATCGTGCTGATGGGCGACTCGACCCTGCTCTTCGGCGTAGACCCTGAAGCGTTGGCGGAACAAACGGGAAAATCCGTTTACAGCATTTCCTATGGCGGCATGTCCTCTGCCATGTGGTATTTGATCATGAAAAATAATATCGTCGACTCCGTTCACAAACCGGAGCAGTTGGTGATTGTGTTCCGAAGCACGATCCTCACCGCGCCCGGGTTTCGCGTTCAGGGATATAACCTTGCGAGGCTCGACGAATATGCCAGGCCCAGGGATTATCTTTTCATTCAGAACTCCTTTGTAAACCTGATGAACCCGGTTGAGCTTATGGCGGAAAAGTATTTTCCGTTATACGTATTTCGAGGAAGTCTCCGCGACGGGGTGGATGCCTATCTGCGTTATTCCGCACCCGCGCTCGCGGGCTGTGACAGAGGCTGTACGGACGGAACGCTCTATCAAATGCAGGAACATCGTTTTGTAAACCTTTCCTACATTGAGGGAGATGCGAATGCCTCGGAAGCCTATTTATATACCGATCAGCAAATGGACTTTGGATCGCAGGTGGAAACATCCTACCTGCCGGCAATGATTGAAATGGCTAAAGAGAACAACATTCACCTGGTGTTTGCCCGAATTAAAGTAATAGCAGACGCGCCTCAATACAAACTGGAAGCTTACAACAAGGCCCTGTCTGCCTACCTCGCGGAAAACAATGTCAGCTATATAGACCTTGGGTCAGATTCCCGTTTTACCGAAGACCATCTCGAAGGTTCCCTGCATTTAAACGAAAAAGGGAAGGCGCTCTTCACCAAGCTGTTGGCAGATGCGCTGGTAAAACTCTCTTTGGGAGATTAAATTGCGCACTAAGAGACTGTTTCTTAAAGGCTTTTTCGGACACGGACAGCACGGATTTCACTGAGTTTCACGGAAAAAAACCTTTAAAAAGTCCGCCCCATTCCGTGTTTTCCGTGAAACCTGTGCTGAGCCTGTCGAAGTATCCGTGTACAAAGATGAAACGATTAGGACTTAAGAAACACTCTCTAAAAGAACCAATGCCCCACCAGCGCGGATGCGAGCGTCATGCTGATGTTGTCAATGTCCTTATAATGAAGTGACTCGACCAGCGCGCCGACCAATGCCATTGCAGTAATTGGCATTAGGTAATTGGTAATTGTTCCGTCGAAGACTCCCACCGTCACATAGACAAATATCATCGCCGCAGACAGCAGCCATCCCCCAAGAAAGACGCTGATCGTCCCCGCAATGGACTTGTCCTTGCTCCATGGCAATCTGGCGGAGACAAAGCGCCGCCCGACAATATCTGCAATGCCGTCGCCGCCGCACATCATCATCAACGCGATGATGCCAATGGGGGAATCCTTCCAATAGACCAAGGTCAGCACCACGAACATGATCCCATAATAAAGCGGACCGCGCAAAATCTCCTTCGGGTCTCCTGTGCGGGACATGGACTTGACCGATGCTTCATCTTTCATGACGCCGAGTCCGATCAATGCAAATTGAACCGTGATCGCAAACGGAACCAACGCCGCCAGCCAGCGCGCGGACGGGTCGTCATTAAATAGAAACCAGCACAACACGAACAGCGGACCCGTGCCAATATGAATAACCTTGCGGCTGAGTTTGCTGTCCATCCAGCCGCGATGGGCGATGAAGTCCATGGAGCGCAGGAAGGCGAGGGAGAGGATAAAAGTGAGGACGAGCGCGATGATGTTGTTCACGGAGAACTCCTGGGTTAGTTTTGACGTTGCGTAGTTTCGCGAAGCGGTTCGATAGTTTAACCCGAATTGGAGGGAATGGTTGTTGGCATGATTCGCGGGTTTCCCCATGCAGTGAGACTCTCCGCGCTAAAAGGAGTACACTGTATTTAAGCGGGTTCGTTCATTTTCGCTTCGTCTCGTTCGCGAAATGAAGCCCGCCTCTTATCCATGAAATTTACCAGAAAGGATGGTTACTATGGATAACAAAACAGGATCGGCGCTTGGTATCGCTCTAACCATTGTGGCTTTTATTATTGGGGTTTTTGGCATTGCTATTCTGATCGGTGTTGGTGAGGCGGCAAACAACGGCATTGTCGCATTCGCCGCAGTTTCCTTCCCATTTGCCCTGCTGGCTGGCTTCCTGGCATGGACCTCTCCGCGGGCGCAATGGGCTATCGGCCTGGCCATCTCAGCACCTGTTGCGCTCTTATCATGTATCGGTTCCTGGTCAGGTGGATATCTATTATTGGGTGCCATCTGGACGATCCTACTTTCATGCGCAGGAGCATACGCAGGCGCGTCATTGAGATTATCCAAAACTGGCACCCCGCCGCCTGATGAGGGCAAGGACTCAAATTCATAGAATGAACGGGGTAACGAGTAGAGTCCGCTTGAGCGGACTTCCACGTACTGAGGTGGTTGTCGAGTTTATCGAGACACAGGGCTCGTGCCCTGTGGGTCAGTCCGCCGAAACCAAAACCGTCCCCGCCGAACGCAAGCTCGTTGCGTTTTTGTGAGGGTGGTTCTATAATTCCATCTACAAGTATTTATCCAGAAATTTATCTGGCAATTATCTTGTTGAGGTGTTGTCATCAAACGGATTCATCAGACTAAATCGAGTACTTCAGGAAATGAGAGAAAGCGTTTATGCAAAGAATTGAAAAAGAAGCTGCAATAGCAGCATTGGCAAATAGACAATCTTTGGGGCTTCATGTAGATTCTCGATTGTTGGAGAAAATTAAAAGCGATTGCAGTCTATATTTACTTCAACTAAAAGATGAAAAAAGCTTTTTATCCCTGATCTGGCAAGAAATTGATGCAACTCGGATTTTAACACCAACCAAAGAGCCTCGAACTTTATTTGATGTTGCCACAAGGCTTATTAAGAGTGGATATACCTTTGAAGGGCTTAATAAAGACTTAGGACTTGGCAGGAATCAGCATCAACCTGAGTGGTTTAGTAGCTGTATTACCATAGACGCAGAATTTGATTTCACACAATTTGGTTGGATTGCATTAGTTGCAGCAACAGATAACGAGAGAACTCAATCGCCGAATGGCTCGTTCTACATTTTTGATGGTGTTCACAAAACATTAGTTTTAGCCAAGCGGCTCCTCACAGAAGAGACAACATTCCAGCCCATTGAAGCACTCTTTTTAGCACCTAGATGACCAAGAAATCTACGAGAATATAGACCATGAGTGAACAATGTTCTTCATGGGTTTGTGCTAAATGTTTGTTAATCGCAAGAAAGTAAAATTAATGAAATCAAATCACCAAAAATCAACAACGGGCCACCGAAAACCGAACCTCTTTTTAGGCATGACATCCATTCAAGCTGTAATCCTTTCGATTCTTTCCTGTAGTGGGCCGGTCTCAATAGTCGTGTTAATGGGGTTAATTTTCTATAACGTACCGATTTCATACCGCACAAAAGCCTCTCCAACTAAAGACGTCAGCGGGCAAGACGCTAGAAATGTTTTAGTTATCGATGATTCATATTGTGGACGTAGTCCAGAAAATCAGCAAATTTTTACTGCAGAGGCATATCTCACGAATACCAGTGACTTTGACATTACAAATGTGATTATCACAGTAGAAATGCTTGATATTTACGGAAATTTTTTCACTGATGAAAGCAATTATTATGACCCAAATCTGCTTTCGCTAGGCGCGTATGAAACTTCTTTAGTAAGTTTCAATCCATCTATTTCAACTGGAACAACTGCAAGTTGCAGGTGGTCAGTTGATAATGCAGTTTATAAGTAATAAACTAGCGGGCGACCCACTTCCTCCCCCCAATTCCCTCCATGCTATAATCCGCAATCGCTTTACCAAATCATGGAGGTACTTGTGCGTATCAAATTAACCCTACTCATGCTCACCCTGAGCATCATCCTCTCCGCCTGCGGAGCCGACTCAAGCGGTGCGGCTCCCGCCGTCGAAGGCTACATCACCGCCCTTGCGACCAAAG
>JACPVB010000278.1 GCA_016191985.1 Chloroflexota bacterium
ACCCAAATATCCATATCCTTGGTGTAGCGGGGATAGCCGTGCAAGGCAACAGCATATCCCCCCACCACAAGATAGCGCACCCCGTTATCGTTTAACGATTGTATAAACTCTTTGAAATCCTGGTTCAGCACCGTACCTCCAGCGATGATATTCCCGTCGTATTTCCTCCAAAGCGGCAAGCCGCGCGGAATAAGGCTGCTTTCTCCAGTACGCTGAGTCTGTTTTCTTGTCGCCTAGTTTGGCTTTTCTGACAACTTTTTTAATGCCGAGTGTGCGTCGCATGAAATTATTATACCTTCTCCACCACCCAAAAATGCGACAGACCAAAAATCTTCAAAGGCGTCGCCTCCAAAAATTGCAAAACCGCACGCAGGAATTTTCCGAACACGCCAAAACGCGCAATGATATTATCGTACGCGCCGAAGATGATGGTGCGTTCGATGAATTTCACGGGCAGGCCGTCGAATAATTTTTGCAGGTCGCGGCGCGAATACACGCGCACATGCGGGGCGAGTTTATCGCGCAAAACACGCGGAAGATAATTCACGAACAATTTGTTTCCAAAATAATATTTCCCCTTCCAAAAGATTCCATGCGTTTCAAACGGGTAGCCGCGGTTGGGGCAGAAGATCACCGCGCGTCCTCCTGTTCGCAATACGCGAATCATTTCGGCAATCGCGGAGCGGTCATCCTGTACGTGTTCGATCACTTCGTGGCTGAGGATCAGGTCAAAGTCGCCGCCCTGAGCCTGCCGAAGGGTCGAAGAAGGAAGCGGGATGGATTCACCAGCGGCGTTGATGATCTTATCCGAGTTGACTTTGGCATCCCTGGCCCGCTCGAAGTCATATTCCAAACCGATCACATCCGCGCCGAGGGCTGATAGCTTTTCTACATACATTCCCACCCCGCAGCCATTTTCAAGGATATGCCCATGAATGCGTTCCCCTGCAAATCGTACAATCATCTCAAGGCGTCGTTGCTGCCCGTCGCGCCATACATAGGAAGGTTCTCCGCGCAACGCGGCTTTTTGCATGTCTCTTTCAGTCATATGCAAGATTATACCTTGCGCCTTCACTGTCTCTATGCTAAAATTTTGGTTGTAAGGACAACCCAATAGAGAAGACGCCGAGAAGTGGGTAGCCCCCACTTCTTCGCTTGTAAATAGGAGTAATGGAGCAGGTAGCATGGCAAAAAACGATTTTGCATTAGCTTTCAATGAAGTGCTTGAGGAAAAACAATTAGCAAAGGATATCGTCGTTTCTGCAATTGAATCGGCGATGGTATCTGCTTATCGCCGCGCGGTGGGCGCATCCACAGCACAGCACGTGGAAGCAAAATTGGACCCCGAGACCGGGTTTGTGACCGTCTACGCCGAGAAGGAAGTGGTGGAAGATAATGTCATCGATGCGCGCACTGAAGTGATTTTGGAGGAAGCCCGCAAGGTCAACCCCGAAGTTCAACCTGGTGACATGCTCATCGTTGAATCCACACCCGCAGATTTTGGCCGTGTGGCGGCTCAGACTGCGCGCCAGGTCATTCAACAGCGCATCCGCGAGGCGGAACGTTCGAATCAGATGCAGTATTTCGAGCGTCAGGTCGGCGAGATCGTTTCAGGTTTGGTGCAGGCTATCAATGCGCAGGGCGTTACCATCGGGCTGGATATGAAGGCCGAAGGTGTGATGCCGAATAACCAGAAGATTCCCGGCGAGCGTTTGAAACTGCATGACCGCATCCGTGCGGTGGTGATGGAAGTGAAGGATGGCACGCGCGGTCCACAGATCGTTCTGTCACGCGCGCATCGCAACTTCCTGCGCCGTTTACTTGAGAATGAAGTGCCTGAAATTTATCACGGCATCGTGGAGATCCGCGCGATCTCACGCGAACCCGGCGCACGCGCAAAAGTAGCTGTCTCTGCCACCCAGCCAGGGATCGACCCTGTGGGCGCTTGTGTGGGTATCAAGGGCGTTCGTATTCAAGCCATCGTGAAGGAATTACACGATGAAAAGATCGACATCATCCAATGGGACCAAGACCCTATCGTTTATATTTCCAAAGCCATCAGCCCGGCGCGCGTGAATGGTGTGTACCTGGTTGATAATGAAGGCGGGCGCACTGCCACAGTGGTGGTGGGTGAGGATCAATTGAGCCTTGCCATCGGGCGGGATGGACAGAATGCACGCCTTGCCGCAAAATTGACCGGCTGGCGTATCGACATCAAGTCTCTTAGCGAGGCGGCTGGCGATTCTCTCAATAAACTTCAAGGCGATGCTTCCCTTGCGGCAATGTTACCGGTGGCTGTGGAACAAATTCCGCAGATCACGGAAATTCTCGCAAAGAAGGCGGAAAACCGCCCGATCACCCCGGAAGAATATACTGCCCTCGGTCAGTTTGTGGACCGGGTGGAACGCCGTACGATCCAGATCAAAGAAGACGCCGCCCGCGAAGTGGAAGAACGCACATCCGCCGCGCGCGCGGAGATTCCTGCCGCCGCGTTTGCCATGCCTCTCGACCAGGCTGGCATCAAGGAACATATTTTCAACATCCTCACCGAAGCTGGTTTTGAAACCGTTGGCGAGTTGATGTTTGCCATGAAGACAGACGCCAACAGGGTGCTTGGGCTGGCGGGCATCGGCTCCAAAGCCATCCAGAATATCGAAGAGTCGTTGGGTGCTTTAACCTTCCCAGAACCTGAGCCGGTACCGGAACCTGAAGCAGTGAAGGCCGAAACTGAAGCGCCTGTCGCTGCTGAGGCGGTTGCGGTTGCAGTGGAACCTGCCCCAGCGGAGGAAATGCCTGGGACGAAGAAACCAGCCGAAGGCAAGAAAGAAGCGAAGAAAGTCGTCGAAGAAACGGAAGATGAGAATGCCAAGGATGGCGTTTCGCTGGATGAGTTGTTCAAGATGAAGCCGGAGATCTTCCAAACCCCGGCTGCTGAAGATGAATCCGATGATAAGAAGAAGGGCAAGAAAGTGAAGAAGAAAGGCGTTGCCCTGGAGTTCGATGAGGATCTTGGTGAAGTTGTGGGCCGCAAGAAACATAAGCGCGGCGAGGGCGGCGGCGAGGATTGGTAAAACAATAAATCCCTCCTCCTGTTTGTGGGAGGAGGGGGATGAATCGAAGGTGAAAAAGAAACCTGTTCAACGTGTAAAACATGTACCCCAGCGCACGTGTGTGGGATGCCGCGAAGTTTTGCCGAAGAGGCAAATGCTGCGGATCGTGCGCACTGCGGAGGGGGTGCGTGTGGACCTGACCGGCAAGCTGGCCGGCAGAGGCGCGTATTTGCATGACCGCCGCGAATGTTGGGTGCGCGGCTTGAGGGGAGCTTTGGCCCATGCGCTCAAAGCTGAATTCACCGCAGAGGACCGCGGTGTTTTGGAAGATTTTATGAATACCCTGCCGCACGATTCTGCGGATCGTGGGGAGACCAGCAAGTAACGTCATGTGAACGATTAGCCACTCGCTCACTGGCCTTCTTGTTGGGGAATTAAGAAATATGCAGGCTTTTCCATGAGACAGGATCTCACAAAGCCCGCAATTCGAGAAGGAGGTGGCCTATGAGTAATAATGGCAATAAACTTGAATTACCCGCCAATATCGTGATCCGCGACCTGGCGCAAAAGATAGAGAAAAGTCCCATTGATCTGATCAAAAAATTGATGACCAACGGCGTCATGGCAACCATTAATCAAACTGTGGATTTTGACACGGCGGCGATTGTGGTGGGTGAGTATGGGTTTGAGGCCGTTCTTGAGGCGGTGGAGGAAGATGCCGCGAAAGAAGAGTCGGGTGAGGTTCCGCTTTGGCGTCAGTTGATCGCCGGCGAGGATGGCGCACACTTGAAAGTACGTCCTCCGGTGGTGACAATTTTAGGACATGTCGACCATGGCAAGACCAGCCTTTTGGATGCGATCCGCTCCACGGAAGTTGCCGCAGGCGAAGCGGGTGGCATTACCCAGCACATTGGCGCATATCAGGTTGAGAAGAAGGGACGTCTCATCACTTTCCTGGATACCCCCGGCCATGCCGCATTTACACAAATGCGCGCGCGCGGCGCACAAGGCGCGGACATTGTTGTGTTGGTGGTCGCAGCGGACGATGGTGTGATGCCGCAAACAAGAGAGGCGATTGCCCATGCGAAAGCGGCGCGTGTGCCGATCATGGTTGCTTTGAACAAGATCGATAAACCGAACGCCAACCCGGACCGCGTCAAACAACAGCTCGCGGAACTTGAACTTGTCCCGGACGATTGGGGCGGCAATACCATGGTTGTGCCGGTCTCGGCCAAACAAAAGCAGGGCATTGAAGACCTTCTCGAAGGCATCCTGCTTGTGGCAGACAGCAACGACATCAAAGCCAACCCAAATGGAAAAGTGATCGGGACGGTGATCGAAGCCGAATTGGATAAATCCAAAGGCGTGCTGGCAACCCTGCTGGTTCAAAATGGAACGCTCGAAGCCGGTGACAATATTGTGGCTGGTACAACTCATGGAAAGTTACGCGCGATTACAGATTACAAAGGCAAGGCGATTAAAAAAGCCGGTCCGTCTACGCCTGTGGCTGTTATGGGTTTAAATGACGTTCCCTCCGCTGGTGATTTGTTCCAGGTTGTAAAAACAGAGAAAGAAGCCCGCTCCATTGTGACAGAACGGCTTGAAGCCATCAAAACACAGGCCCAGGCGCGCAAGAAAGTTTCATTGGAAGACTTGTTCGCAAACGTTCAAGCAGGCGAGGCGAAGGAACTTAATCTTATTGTCAAGGCGGATGTACAGGGTTCGCTGGATCCCATCGTCACCGAGTTGAATAAACTTGGCGAAGGCGAGATCGGCCTGCACATCCTCCATGCCGAAACGGGCAATATCGGCAACAATGATGTGATGCTTGCATCTGCTTCAAAAGCGATTATCATTGGCTTTAACGTCCAGGCAGATGTGGATGCCCGCCGCATGGCCGAAAAAGAAGGCGTGGATATTCGCCTTTACGAAATCATCTACCGCATGACCGAGGATATCGAGA
The DNA here is from genome assembly GCA_016191985.1 of Chloroflexota bacterium. Lineage (GTDB taxonomy): Bacteria > Chloroflexota > Anaerolineae > Anaerolineales > Villigracilaceae > Villigracilis. The sequence continues at coordinate 5,014 of JACPVB010000278.1, forward strand.
AAGCCCTCAAGGGTATGCTCGAACCAAAACTTGTGGAAAAGACCCTCGGACGCGCCCAGGTATTGCAGGTATTCTCCGCTTCAAAATTCGGCAGAGTTGCAGGCTGCAAAGTAACAGACGGCGAACTCCGGCGCGGCGCGAAGGTACGTCTCTACCGCGGCACGGATATTGTTTACGAAGGCGATCTCTCCTCATTGCGTCATGAAAAGGAAGACGTCAAAGAGATCCGCCAGGGCTTTGAATGCGGCGTTGGTTTTAAAAGTTTCAACGACATTCAACCCGGCGACATGCTGGTGTGTTACATCGTTGAATAACATAAATCGTGGTCTTGGTAAGGTGAGCGAAAGCCGAACTGTCAGGATATCAATCGAAAGTCATAAATCGTAAATTAAAATATGCCATCAGGAATTCGATTACAACGTATTGCAGACCGGGTTAAACAGGAATTTGCAGAGATGCTTATCCGTGAGGTCAATGACCCGCGCCTGAAACAGATTTTTGTAACAGACGTAAAGATAGACAGGGAATTGGCCTTTGCGGATGTCTACGTCTCGGCAGTGGAAGGCGCCTCACGCGCCCCCGACGTTCTTGCCGGACTTGAAGCTGCTTCCGGTTTCATCCGGCGGACTCTCGCCTCAAGAGTGGAGATGCGCGCGTTTCCAAAATTAAGATTCCACTGGGACCCGACCCCGGAACACGCGGACCATATCGAAAAGATATTGGCTGACTTAAGAGAAAAGAAATAATTTTGGAGGATTAGAAATAGTGGATCATCAACTCACAGGGGAGATAAAAGATAGACTAGCCATTGCGAAGAAGGTCATCATCGCTTCGCACGTTAGACCGGATGGGGATGCAATCGGTTCACTGCTTGGACTGGGATTGGCCCTGAAGGATGCGGGCAAATCCGTGCAAATGGTCCTTGTGGATGGTGTGGCCTCGTCCTTCAGGTACCTGGAAGGCAGTGAACTCATCCAGAGAGAACCTGCTGAAGGGCACGACACCTTCATCACTGTGGACTGCGCCGATTTCAAACGCGTGGGGAAGGTATTTGAAAATTTTGGTCAGCCTGATATTAATATCGACCATCATGTTACTAACGAGAAATTTGGAAAACTCAATCTGATCGAAGCCGACGAAGTCGCCACGGCTGCGATCCTTACCAACCACCTGCCCGCCTGGGGATTGAAAATTACAAAACCCATTGCCGCCGCATTGTTGACCGGCATCATCACTGATACACTTGGTTTCCGCACGGCCAACACCACACCTGAATCGCTTAGGCAGGCCGCTGATTTGATGGAATCTGGTGTGGATATGCCGGAGATTTACATGCGTGCCCTGATACGGAAGACCTATCCCGCCGCAAAGTATTGGGGTGCGGGACTCTCCAGCCTCGAAAACAAGCATGGCATCGTATGGGGAAC
>JACPVB010000279.1 GCA_016191985.1 Chloroflexota bacterium
CATCCAATCCTCTTTATATGGCACCATTGCACGGCTCTGGAGAAAATCACGTATTTCGGGCCGCGCTAACAGCCACTGCTGTATAAGCATCTCCACACGCGCAGTCCATGGCAGGTCGCCAAACTGGTTGTGTGCGCCTTGTGCAAGTAACAGATGAACCTCCTTGAGCGCATTTAATACCGGATACGCATCGGAAATTACCATGGTATTATCGTCTTCCTTATAGAAGATGGCACATCGGTGCAGTAAGTTATGGAATGCCTCAAGGAACTTCGACCGACTATCCGCTGGCTGGAGTTCGGGTACCGCCTTGCCATAGAGCCTCAAGCCGTAGTGGTGGTCGTACTCATAAGTACGTCTTGGGACCGTCAATCGGTGCTGCTCGTCTTGGATGTATCCCCAGAGCAAGTTGTTCAGTGGACGCAGGGGGTCTATTTCGACATGAGCTAATGGATCCCTGTCGGTTGGTCTCAGCCGCTTGTTCTGGAAACGCATAGAGATTGCATTCAGGCTCTGTACCAGCATCCCCTCCTCATGCCAGTATGACCAGATTAGCTCAAGCAGGCACGGACAGGAGGCTTTCGACCTAAGGATTCCGTAACAGTACGGCAAATCCACAGTTTTCTCATCAGGAAATGCAGCCTTTATAATCCTATCAATATACGGGAGCTTTCCACCCCCGAGATTGAGGTATTCGCCCAATTTTGTTTTGATTGCCCCAATAGTAACATCAGAAATATTTTCGAGCCGGGTTACCTCTTCTTTCTCAAGGTATAAATTCCCATCCACCAATGCCACGCCGCAATTTAGAAGTAAGAAGGCTTCGGTGACTGTCTTGAGCAGGTCGTAGGCGCCCACGCCATGCAAGGGAGCATAAAGCTCCCCTAACTGTCGTTCGGCCTTTTCTCCTGCACCTCCAGGCGAGTCTGTGCATATACCAGGAGACGGTATTTTTACTTTTTCTTTTCCTTCCACACAGAGCACCTTATTGATGAAGTCCTTATAATAGGGGAAGGAAATCGCCTTTGCACGGTTTCGGATTGCCGGCCATAGCGGCTGGTCCACCGTCTGAGGAGCAGCCGAACGCTGTAAGCGTGCTTCCACTTCCTTAGGACCTTCTTTGTTAATCTTACCGGCGGCTTCTGCCTTAGCATATACAGGTTGAGCGATTTCAGTGGGTCTTCTTCCTTCATCTTTTTCCTTAACCATAATATTTCTCCTTAAGTTAAATAAAGGTCAATTACGTTACTGATGCGGTCATTCGAACTACGGGTCGTTTCGCACAAATTGCGGAAGTATTCAACGTCCTTTGTACCGCCCAGTGCGTGAGTAGATTTGACAAAATGTTGCTTTCTTCTTCCGGACTAATCTTTCCATCTGCCTTTGTCTGCCCGATAACTGCAAAAACAAGACATGGCGGCGCTGTGCGCATCCTGGCTGGCACAGTGCGCCACGACTGATAGTAAGCAGATAACCGCGCAGGTTGTCGTTCCTCTACAGACAGAGCCTCTATCAGTGAACTGCCACGAAGTGCCTTTGGGCGGTGATTGGCCAATAATGAGACGAAGCTCGGCATGGTCGCCTCCAGTATGGCAATAAGGTTTTCTCTTTTCTCGTCCAGTCCCACACGGGGATAGAACGATTCCCATAATTCAGCCAGCCTGTTCCATTGGGGGTGTGGGTATAGCGCATGACCTATGGCGCAGCTAAGCTTTACCCGCATCCAGGGGAGAGGATGCGGGTCATCCATGTTTATGCGAAATACAAAGGCTCGCGGTAGGCTTACTACGCCCATAAGCCCCATCGTTGAGGCAATGCCCACCCTGGCAACAGACCAGAAGTCGGCCAATATTTCCGATATCCAGCGCTCCCACAGTCTCCAGGCTATTTCCTCCTTGCCGCCCTTCTTTTGCATTCCTATTAGCATTGGCCGTAACGAGTTGACAAGATCGAGTAGTGCAGAACCCTGGTGACCAACTTCGTGAACCAGTGAGGAGGCTATGCCGCTGCCGACCATGCGTTCTCGTGGAACGCGAATAATCGCAACGGGGTTCTCTCCGCCGCCTGGTAGTCTTGTGCGTGCACGGCGGATGGCTGCGCCTACTCCTCGGTCTAAGTAGCAGGCTACCGGCGGCGCCTTGTAATAATGTCCCGGCAGTACAAGTGCGTCGGCTGCCACTACATCGAGACCGGCGAGCCATACGCCCGTCTCGTGCTCACTGCGCTGGGTCATTGCATCAGCGAAGATATCGAACTGTGTGAGTACAGCGTTAAATCTCATTCGCAGGAACGTGAACCGGCGCTGTGCCTCGGCTGGCTGCGCATTGCGCCTATGGGGTTCATGCAGCCATCCGAGATAGTCATAAACGAGTCCTCGCAATTCGCGGCGTCCCTTTGCCAGATAGCGCTCTATTGCCGTCTGCGCTGTTAGTGAGACCGCCGCTGCCGGGACCATTGTCTCCTGCAGGGCAAACGGCTTTACACGTGCCAATCGAGTTAGTAGCGCACGCGCCTCCTGCTCTAACAGCCATGATGCGATGGTATAGGTTGCCATGGATATTAGACTCCTAACAGAATGATTTTTCTACCACGACGGATCCACCGTCCGCTGAGGCCCGTGATGCCAACTGCGGGTGGAGCTGGTTGAGGGAGCAATCCAGGTGCATGCCTTCTTGCGGCTGCTGTAACCGCTGCCTTCGCTGCTGACTGCGGGTCAACGGCGGGTGGAGCAAGGGCTGCTTTCTTGGCAGCTTCTCCGGCAAAACGGACGTATCGCCGCGCCACTTCAAACTCCTTGTCCTCCGGACTTAACCCTTCAAGCTCCAAGCCAAACAGGCTCCCAGCTTTTGACGCCAGCGCAGCGCCAGCTGGACCACCGAGAGCACCTCCTACGATAGGCAAAGCCTTTTTGGCAGCGCCCTTAAGTATTCCTCCTAATGCTCGACCAACGGGAGACCCGGCAAATTTCTTGACTCCACGCCACGCTCCCTTAATCAACTTGCCCAGGAACTGATCGAGTTCGGCTTCGTCCGTAATTTCGAGTAGGTCAGATGCCAACTCCATTTCTTCTTCTTCACTGAAAGGGCTTTCTGCTTCTGTGTTGCCGATTAACGCTGCTTCCTCTGTAAATTCAAACGTATCAGCCTCAAAAGCATCAACCTCTGGCTCATACTCCATTTGCGTGCGGTCTATGTCATGCATTGTATTACCCTCCTTCTTTGAAAAATGGTTAGTCTCGTTCCCACGCTGATCGTGGGAACGAGTCGAGTCTATAATCGTTCTGGTGGAAGGCGCCTATTCCACACGAGCAGTATATGTGCAAGTAATGTGCCAGTCCGCCTGGGGGGAATTGCATAAGGAATGCTATCCTCTATATGTAGCATTATAAAATGATAATACTGTAATATGTTGTAATTAATGTTGCAGATTAAGTTCATACAATGGGTTTTAATGATAGTTTTATTATCCGCCTGAGGCGGATGGAATACGAAGGGCGCTTCGGTAAGGTGGCAATAAACGTGAGTTTTGGCGAAGCTGGCTTCGGAGGAAAGGCTATCATTTTGCCTGGCATAGGCATACTCGCCAGAGGCGGGTGAGCGGGTTAATAAGTAGACAGTAGTCAGTAGACAGAATACATATAGACAGGATAAAAGATTTTCCATGACTCCTGACTACTGTTTTTCAGAGTTGTATTGATATTTTTGTTTAGAAGTAGTATAATTCCTTACTTTGGTGATAGGTGATAGGTAAAAAGGCAAAAGTGTTAACAAATTCTAAATCCCAAATTCCAAGCACCAAATTTAAAATAAGCACCAAAACGGTTTGTAGTCTGGAATTTGGTACTTGGAAATTATTTGGAGCTTGGCGCTTGAGATTTGGAAATTCTAATTTACCTATGACCCATAACCCTGACCTATTCTAATGATGGATACGAAGGTATTGCGGTTAGATGATGAGTCGTATGCTTTGAGTATAGAGGAAGCTGCCAATGCCTTACGGAACGGGAATTTGGTGGCTTTTCCCACAGAGACGGTTTATGGACTTGGCGCAAATGCTGATGATACAGAAGCAGTGGCTCGTCTTTATGAGGTCAAGCAAAGGCCAAGAGAAAAACAAATTGGTTTGCTTGTTTGTAGTTTAGACGGAGTAAAATTATGGGTGCAAACAATTCCTCCTAATGCGAAATTGTTAATGGAAAGGTTCTGGCCTGGGCCACTTACAATAGTGCTTCCAGGCAGGACAGACAGGAATGTCTGTCCTACCATTAAGGGTGGCAATGAGGTTGGGCTCAGGTTTCCTGATAGCAAGGTTGCCCAGGATATTGTAAGGCTTGCCAAGGTGCCAGTGGTTGCCACAAGTGCAAATATTTCAGAAATGCCTCCGCCAATTAATGCTGAACAAGTAATAAGGGATTTAAGCGGAAGGATTGAGTTGATTCTTGATGGTGGGGTTACCTGCCTTCAAGCGCCTTCAACGGTTGTAAGGGTTACAAGTGCTAATAGGGTAGAAATCATCCGTATCGGTGTTATTTCGAGGAAAATGATTTATAATTGTCTTAAACAAAAACAGGTAATATCGGAGATCCGCCATTCTTTTGGGCGGAAAGCACTATGAGGATTGCGTTAGGAGCAGACCATAGAGGTTTTAAATATAAGGAAAGAATAGCAAGTCTTCTCAGGGAGATAGGTCACATCGTAAAAGACTTCGGCACCTTTAGTGATACGCAGTCTGTTGATTATCCCGACTACGCACTGTTAGCCGCACGGGCTGTTAGTAATGAAGAATGTGACTGTGCAATACTTATTTGCGGCACAGGTGTAGGGATGTGCATTACGGCAAATAAGGTAAACGGGGTTAGGGCTGCAATAGGTAATGATTTGTTTACTACCATAATGAGTAGAAAGCACAATGATTCAAATGTGCTTTGTATTGGCGCTGATGTTGCGTCACAGGACCCTCTTGAGGAAAGGGTAAAATTATGGCTTAGCACACCTTTTGAAGCGGAAGAACGGCATATCCGCAGGCTTGGTAAGATGGTAGCTGTAGAGAACAAAAACAACACACAGCAGATTTCAAATAACAGATAAAACAGGTAGAGGCGCTGTACATTACGTCCCTACCCCCCTTTTTAGCTCCATCCCGTTTACAAAAGAAAGGTGCAAGATTTCAGCCACTATTAAGAATTTAAGCCGTTTATTGAGGGTTATTTTTACAATTTGTGGAATTAAAAGATTTATCAAAATATTTGTGATATAGAATGCAATTACATAACTGCTTGTAAATGGGTTATCTATAAAGTTTCTATCTTTCCAAACACTTTATTTTTTCTAATAGGCACGTTGTTCGCTATATAA
>JACPVB010000280.1 GCA_016191985.1 Chloroflexota bacterium
TCCAGAGATAAGCTAACTAAGGTAATGCATGGATATGAAGTTGAAAAAATAAATGTAACAGAAATTTACAATCAAATCTTTGGTTGCAATCTAATAAAAGAAAAACATGAGCTTTCTGCAGAAGACGTAGTAATTATGAATATTGATAATATAGAGATATTAAAGAATAAAAGTTTTCCGCTGTTAAATAGGACTCTCAGACACACCTTGACATATCTTCATCTTAGGCTTTCTGTAGAGAAAAAGCTTGTTGACAAATTCTCTATCAACACCAAAAAACATGAAATGTTAAGTGCCATCATCCATAAATCTTTTGGCAGCAGCAACCCAGAAGATACTAGCAACAGAGTATTCTTGCTTTCAAGAAAAACATTATTAAATGAGTTTAATCATTTTGAGGTTGATATGAACATTTTTCAACCTGCTATTGACATTACAGACACAGCATTAAAAAGAGAGCGTGATGAGATAATCAAATTCTTAGAAAGGCTATAAGCAAATTTTGTTACCTTTAGAAAACTAGGACTTTCGGCCCGCTTATTCCTATGAGAATTGCGATTAAAATTCAAGTCAGATAAAACATTAAGTGCGTCGCACCAAACAGGTTAGATTCTGCTTATTAACTAATAGAATCTCATCGATTGGATTCTGCTACTTAAGTCTGGTGCGACGCACTCCCGACCGCGACACAAAACAACACAGAGGAGAGAGAAGCACATGGGCGTCATGATGCAAACCTTCCATTGGGATTGTCCCAGGGAAGATAAAAAAGAATTCCAATGGTGGAACTACATTCACAGTGAAATCCCCGCGCTGGCAAAGGCGGGCTTTACTTCGTTGTGGCTGCCGCCCATCCATAAGGCCGCTAATCTTTCTGGTCCCTCGATGGGCTATGACCCGTACGATTATTATGACCTCGGCGAGTTTGACCAGAAGGGCAGAATCCCTACCTGGTTTGGCACGCGCTCGGAACTGGAGAAAGTCATTGCAAGCGCACACAGGCACGGGTTAAGTCTGATCGCGGATATTGTCATCAACCACAACAGCGGAGCGGATCTGCAGGAAATCAACCCCATCACGGGTCAACCGCGCTGGACGGTCTTCAATCCAAAAAGCGAAAAGTTCCCGCGCAATTGGGAGTCCTTTCACCCGAGCATGTACGAAAGTTGGGACGCGATGACCTTCGGCGATCTGCCCGATCTTTCGCACCGCAACCCGTATGTGTATGCCGAGATCATGAAGCTCATGCGCTGGCTCATTGAAGAGATCGGCTTCGACGGCTTCCGTTATGACTTCGTCAAAGGCTACGGCGCGAACACCATCACCGCCATTCAAGAGTATCGTTACATGCGCGATGGCAAACCATTCGTCCCCTACGGCGTTGCGGAGTATTGGGACTCAGCCAGCAACACCTTGCATTGGGTCAACGAAGCGAACTTCTCCAACTCGAACCCAGTGGATGCTTTTGATTTTCCGTTGCGTGAGTTGCTCAAGAGCTTGTGCGATCAATACGGTTTCAGCCTAAAGACTTTGGTGAACGGCGATTCGATCTTGAAGGCGCAGCCGCAAAGCACCGTCACCTTCGTGGAGAATCACGACCTGCGCGATGAAGGCCGCCCCATCACCAACGACAAACTGCTGGCCTATTCCTACATCCTCACGCACGAGGGCTATCCCTGCGTGTTCTGGAAGGATTACTTCAATTACAACCTCGCCCTGCGCGATACGCCCAACGGCATCGATGCGCTGGTGGGGGCGCATGAAAAATATGCAGGCGGCAACACCTCCGTTCTTTATCTTTCGGATGATCTTTACATTATGCAGCGCGGCGGCTATGGCGATAAGCCCGGGCTGATCTACGTGCTCAATAACCGTGGCGACAACTGGCAGGGAGAATGGGTCAATACGCGATGGCCGAACGCCTCTTTCCAACCCGTTGCATGGTGGGGCAAAACCGACCTGTCTCGCCCCGTGAATCAATCCACAGGCCCCGATGGTCGCGGTCAATTCTTCGCGCCTGCGCGAGGGTATGCGGTGTATGTAGTGAAGTGATGTCGTTGCGAGCCGCCGCTCTTGTCTTTTGGCGGCGAAGCAATCTCCACATGAGTTGGAGGCTGCTCACCTGCACTGCAACAAACGAAGTGCGGCGCAAGTGTCGTCGGGCTAGCGCTCTCCTCGCAACGACATATAATGCCCGCGGTCACAAATTGCGCTTTCCTACTCATGAAAAAGCGCAGTTTGTGACCGTGACGGGTATAACATAGCAACTGATGTTACGCACTTCTGACCCCGTAGGGGTCAAATGATTATAGTTTTTGACATGGGTGCCCATTCAACCCCGAAGGGGTGTCATAGCTCACAACAACCATGCCATCCCTGCGGGATTTGGATTCCGTTCGCCCATTTTCTATAATCCTGCCATCTGTTTCGGCAGGCTCAACACAGCGCCTTCGGGATTAGGCCGCGTAACGTGAGATAGCAAAACAAAAATCCACTCAGGAGTAACAAATGTCCAATACCACCCCTCCCCCCGTACCATCCAAACCTAAAATGCACCCCGCCCTGCGCGCGTTGTTGGGATTGCTACTGCTCCTCCCCGCTTGCGCCTTATGTTCTTCCAATCTATTTTTATTGTCGTTCAACACCCTGCAGGGCAGTTTCCAAAAATTCTCCCTGCAAGGAGCTGGTGAATTCATCGGATTGGTGAATTACCAAAACCTATTTGAGAACCCAGCCTTTATGGAATCGCTTGGGTTTACCGCCTTGCAGGTCGTGGTCCGCTTGCTGGCAGTCGCCATCCTGCCGCTGTTGTTGGCACAGGCAGTCAACACCTTCGGCAAAAGATTGAGCCTGGGCATACGCTTGCTGTTCACCCTGCCGCTGGCTTTCTTCGGCCCCGCGCTCGTGATGTATGGTCCCGCCTACATGCGCGATCTTTGGAATGAAACCTCCATCAAAGGCATCTTTCTGCTACTGGATGGAAGTGCGAGCCTTGCAGTTGCCTGTGGCATTGGGCTGATCATCTACTCCGCCGCCCTGCGCGGAGGGAACGAATCCAACGGAAGCCGCAAACCGCTCCTCATCACCTTGGCCGCCGCACTCCTCGGGACAATTACATTTGCCCTGCAATCCTTCAACAACCTGACAAGCCTGATGCCAAACAGAGGCGCTCCCATTGGCTACTATCTCTACGTCACCGTGCGAAATGCACAAGGCGGTCTAACCTATTCCATTTCCCAAATCATGCTCTTCTTTGTTTCCATCCTCGGCATTGTTGCAACAGTGCTCATCCTCAGCAGCAAGCTACAGTTGAAACACGAACCGCAGAACGAAGTGGAAAGCCTTCCAACCACAAGCAACCTTTCCATTCCAGGCCGGGTTGCCATTGTCCTCGGCGGGATTGCAGCCTTTGCAGTCACATTGCTTCCTTTGTTCATGAGCGTGACAAAAACACTTTCTTTCCCTGACGGGTTTTCCACCCTCGAATTCTCATCCATCCTTCGCATGTGGGGCGTCTCCATCCTGCCTCCGCTGTTGGTCATCCTGTTTATCCAACTCCCCGTTGCCTATCTCGGCGGACTCGCCATCGGCGTGGTGCGTCCTTTCGGGAAATCCAGCAACTGGCTGCTGTTGTTATTCAGTCCCTGGTTGTTCGTCACCTCGGTACCGCTTGCATTTGCCGCCTTCGAAAGCTTCCGCGCCATGGACTTGATCGACTCCCCAGTCGCATTGATACAACCCATCCTGTTGAGCGTGCCCATGCTCTTCATCCTCACTCTCTTCTTTAGCGGTCAACACCTCAAATGGCAGAAAGCCCGCGAAGAAGGGACTTCAACAGTGAGTGCTTTCATTAAACACTTAATCGCCCCATCCCTCCCGCTTGCCGCGCTCATGGCAGCCTTCTCGCTCCTCGCCGCCGCCCAAGACCTGTTCATGCCGCTTCTGACTGGTCTTACTGTTGAAAATCATACAGCCACCACGAGCGCCCTTATGTTTTCAGGAGGGTTCAATCCCGCTGGCACATCATCCATCATTGCGCTCTTTGGGCTGCCCCTCTTCATCTTCTTTTTTATCGTCTTCGCCGTGATGCAAGTCTTTTATCTGAACCGTCTTGTACTTGTCAGCGCACCCAAAACTACAGAATGAGAGAACCTATTCATGACCGACATCCACGAACAACTCCGCGCATTGCTGGATAAAGTTTTTGACATGGATGCCCATTCAACTATGCGCCTCTTTTTCCTTTTGTTTAAGCTACAATACTTTCCATGAAACCTCGATCATTGGCAGCAGCATGGCTTGGAACTTTGCTTTTTCTGGCGGGCGGATTTTTGGGATTGTCGCTTTCCGCGGCGGTGTTATGGGGCGAGGTCGAAGCGCGGGTTTATTCAAGCTACTCCGGCGATAGGAACTTGCAGTTGGAATGTCCATTGATGATTTCATCCGCCGAAACGGGAACGGTCAAAACTGAAATCATCAACCTTACCGAGAAAGAGATCAAGCCCGTTGTAAACGCGGAGATCAGCCAGGCAACCGCAGCGCGCAGGGAAAGCCAGACTTTTATTCTGGCGCCCGGAGAGCATGGAAAAGGTCAATGGCTTGTAAATTCTTCAGATGCAATCTTTAACAATTTGATTCTTGTCAATATTCTCCAGTCCCAATATAGCGATAATCCATCGCATTGGGGTTCCTGCGGCATTCTCTTATTCAGTCTCTTTGGGCTGACGGGTATGCAGACGTTTTATCTGGTCTTCGGCGGCAGCATCACGGGACTGCTGGTTGGCGGCGGGCTATGGGCCTATGTCCGCTGGCCTCTGGGTCAGTTTGACCTGAATATTGCCCAGGCTGGCATCCTGCTGGCAGGGATAACCACTACCGCTTTGATCAGTTCCCTGCTGCGCTGGTGGGGATTGATCCTTTTCCTCGACGCCGTCAGCCTGCTCGTTATCGGAGTCATCTTTGTGGAATTTATTCTATTTCCAAAAAAAGAGAGTTGATCAACTTGAACCCATCCATTCCCCACCCCGAATCCCCCATCAATATTCACGAACGTCTCCGCGCCCTGTTGGACCAGGAAGGTGCAACCTACCGCGTGATGGAACATGAAGCCGAAGGCCGCACGGAGTTCATTGCCAGGATCCGTGGCAACCGCATCGAGCAGGCTATCAAGTCCATTGTGGTGATGGTGCGTTTTGGGAAGAAGGAAACCCGCTACTGCCTGGCCAACGTCCCCGGCGATTGCCGCATCGACCTGAACGCGGTGCGGGATCATTTCGGCGGCACAAAGTCCGCTTTTGCTCCGCGCGAAAAAGCCGAAGCGTTGACCGGATGTGTGATCGGGTCGATCCCTCCCTTTTCGTTCAACGAGCAACTGCCCGTACTGGCCGATCCGCTTATCAAAGAGAATGAAGAAGTTGTATTCAATGCGGGCAGTCTCGAAAAATCCATCTTTATGAAAATGGAAGATTATGTCCGCATTGTGAAGCCGCAAATGGTAAAGATCGCCCTGCGGGAATAGTTTCTTAAGTACACGGATTTGACGGATCACACGGTCAGACACGGATTTTTTAATGGTTTTTTTCCGTGAGAATCCGTAAAACTTGTACTGAGCCTGCCGAAGTATCAGTGTCGTCCGTGTTCAAAAATGACTTAAGAAACGCTTTCTGAATCTTTTAGAGGTGCCTCATGCAAACAAAAATTCCAAGCAAGGTTGAAAAGGCCGCAACGGTCTTCGACAAATTTTACAGGGGCTGCGGATGGCTGCTTATCAATCTCTTTGTCATGGGCTTTCTTTGCTGGGGGTTGTACGGCAGCTTCGTTGGCTTTCGCGTGGAGACCAACGGCGAGGTGACGGAAGGCAGTGTCGTCGGGCTTGATCATTTCGACGGGGGCACATACTCGGCCATCGTTGAATTTGAAGTGAACGGCCAGGCGTACTCCTTTGAAGACGACACGGCGTCCAGCCCGCCAAAATATGAAATTGGTGAAACAGTTCCTGTCCGCTACGACCAGTCAAACCCCAACCTGGCTCAAATAGACAGCAAGGTTCCGCTCTGGCTATTTCCTTCATGCTCCGTATTGGTTTTGATCCTTGCGTTGATCGGCGTCAACATTTGGGGCTGGCGCGCCTGGAAACGCGGCGAAGAAATGGTGGATTTGCTTTAGCAACCGACGTTACATAGTAGGGGCGACCCGTCAAAATAGAAGGTAATAAGGTTGCTCAACGGGAGGGTCGCCCTTTACGTGAAAAGACTTCATGTCCGTGGGCGGCCCTCCCGTTGAGGTTTTGCAATTTGTAAAACCTGGACGGGTCGCCCCTACCTATAAATCGCGTAAGGGGAGTTAACAAAAACAGTAGGATGATTGGGTGAGTGTGTATCGCCAAAAGTTTATATAAACTTGAAAAAACTTTTTGCTACCGTACATCGCGCCAAATTATGTCGTTGCGAGCCGCCGTTCTTGGTTTTTCGGTGGCGCGGCAACCTCCTTTTGAACAGAATTGCGCTTGAAAACAGGAGGTTGCTTCGGGGAGATCACCCTCGCAACGACATATGTACGGTAGAGAAAAAACTTTAGAGGTGTCCCATGAGTAACTTTGACAAGAATTTGGATAAGGCTGTTGAGAATTACGAAAAGGGGTTTGATAAAGTCGCGAATGTTGCTGAAAAGGTGGGCCGCGGTGTAAACCGTCTGTATATTGGCTGCATCGGTGTATTTTCAAATTTGTTTTTTGCGGCATTCTGTTTGTGGGGAGCCTACGCCGCCTCTGTCAGTTGGAAATTGCAAACAGCGGGTGAAGTCACCACGGGCACAGTCACCCGCCTTGAGGAAAGCAAGACCAGTGAAGGGTACTGCTGTGAATATGCTCCCATCGTCGAATTCGACGTCAATGGGCAGACCTATTCCTTTGAGAATGACAGTGCTTCCGATTCGCCTGACTACGAGATCGGCAGCCAGGTCCAGGTGCGATACGACCCCGCCGACCCAAACACCGCGCAAATTGACAATGCCATCGAACGCTGGCTGTTCCCTGCCATCATCATCCCCGCCATGATCTTCGCCGCGCTATTGGTGAATTTCACCCTCGTCCGCGCCTGGGTACGAGGCGAAAGCATGGAAGGCGAATCGCTTCATCCACAATAAAAACTCTCAGGACTTACAAAAATTTAAACTTTAGAGGTGAAACATGCAATCAGCAGATCAAGCATTCCCATCGGACGCCAACAAAAAAAGTCCACGCAAATTAGGGTGCGCCTTTGCGCTCCTGCCGATCAGCGCCGTCATCCTTTTGGTGGTCAGCGTTTGGTATACCTATTCAAGCTACATGTTTTACACAAATGGTATCGAAGTGCAAGGGACCGTGGTCCGGCTTGAATCATCCCATTCCTCAGATTCAGGCACCACCTATTCGCCCGTCTTTCGCTACACAGTCGACGGCCAGGAATACGAATACGAAAGCGTCAACTCCTCCTCTCCGCCCACCCACGAAGTCGGCGA
>JACPVB010000018.1 GCA_016191985.1 Chloroflexota bacterium
CCGTTGACGGTGATGCGCGGGGCCAACGCAACTGCAAGAGATTTTGTCATTGCGGCGAGGGCGGCTTTGGTGACGGTGTAGGGAAAATGATCCGCACCGGGGCGCAGGGCGCGCCAATCCAAAATGTTGACGATGCGGCCTTTGACCATTGGATCGCTCGCGTCCTCGCCGCCGTCCTGCGAGGATGCTTCGCTAGGGACGGCGGCGCGAGCGGTGACGTGTTTTGCAAATTCCTGGCTGAGTAAAAACGGCGCGGTCAGGTTGATGTTGAGGTGGCGGTTCCAATCCTCAAGGGTGGTGGTTTGGAAGGAAAGATTTTCAAAAATGGCGGCGCTGTTGACCAGCGCGTAGAGCGGGGAAATGTCGTTCGCTTGGGAAATGAGTCTCGAAACAGATTCAGGCGTCCCGAAGTTTGAGGCGAGGATGTGAGCGTTGCGTCCGATGGATTCGATTTCATCCCGCACCCGTTTGGCTTCCTCCTCCGAATGCGCGTGATGGATGATGACATCCGCACTGGCGCGGGCGCAGGCCAATGCAAAAAGCCTTCCCAGACGGCGGGCAGCCCCGGTGATGAGGATGGTTTTCCCGTTCAGGTCATTCATTGGTTCGATTGTAACATTCCCAAATTAGACCATGCTTATCCTATTCTTGACTTCCGTTTTTGGAGGTGATAACATCCCTTTGCGTCGTTGCAGATATAACCGATGTTTTGCTTCTCCAAAATCCAATTTGAGAAAGGTGCAAAATTATGACCATAAATCAAAATGTACCAAGCTACACGGGTGATATCGCCGAACAGCATATTGACCCCTCCCAGGAATATTCAACTGAAAATCAGGAGATCGCTTTTTCCGACGAGCAACATGCCATTTGGGCAGACTTGTTCGCGGGGATTCACCAGCCGTATTTGCTGGAGCATCTCTGCCGGGAATATAGGATGGGGCTGGAATTGTTACAGCTTGACCCGCATCGTATTCCAACAGTTGCGCATTTGAACGAACGCATCACGCCGCGCACGGGCTGGCACATCGAGCGGACGGTGGTGCGTTATACGCTGGCGGATGACTGGTATAAAAAATTTGCCCAACGCATTTTCCTGATCACCGATTACCTGCGCACCCGCGACCAGATGGAATTCACGCCGGAACCCGATATGTTCCACGACATCTTCGGTCACCTGCCGTTTCTCACGCAGGAATTCTATGCGCGCATCGAGGATAAATTTGCACCCGCCTACATGAAAGCGACTCAGGAAGAGCGCGAAGTGATCAAACGTCTGGCGTGGTACAGCACCGAGTTTGGGCTGGTGGTGGAAGATAACCGTTTCAAGGTCTTTGGGGCGGGGATCATTTCCGGGCGCAAAGAACTCACACGCACGGTCATGGAGTTTTACCGCCTCGGTCGTGACAATGTGATTGACTACGCCCGCCCGATCTTCCCGCAACTGCATGAACAGTTCCTGGCCGGCAGGAACGACCTGCACCGCATCATTGACGGTGTGAATGACCTGCACAAGCAGGGACAAATGTCCTCCGCCGATGAGGGCTGGAACGTTGTCCTCTCGCTGTACAAAAAACTGGACATTGCGCAGGAAGGCATGTTTGGCGGAGAGGTTATCATCGCTCCATTCGATGTGGAGACGATTGCGCGCATCCCGAAAACCGTCTATGCCTTCAACCCGATGCTCTTTGTGTGTGAATCGCTAGAGGAGATGGATGCTGTTCTCGATTCATATCTGAAGCCGATTGCGATGCGATAATTTGTACACGGGTTGCACGGAGGCCACGGAAAAGGATTTGGTTTTTTGTCCGTCCTTTCCGTGTGTTCCGTGTACAAAAAAATGTTCGTTTCGTATACCCTGAAACTCCCGTTGTTTTGGCACACTTCGGGAGTTTTATTTTGAAAAATAGCCTGTTGAAAATTCACTCAAATTGAATACAATAGAATGGTTCAACCACCGTCGATAAAAGGAGAGAGAGTATGGCTGGAACGTTGAATTTCCAATGGCAGAACGAGATCTTATTGAAAGACATCTACCCGATGCGCCTGCAGAAGCTGCGTGATTTCCTTATCTACTACAAGGAAGCCGACCTGTGGGCGGAATACAAGAACAGGAACATTTCCACTCTTTCAGCGGATGTAAAAGAGTACGAAGACGGGATGGATATGGCCCGCATCACGGCGTTCAAAGGATACAATGGCCTGAAGAATTACTTTATGACGAAGGATGTGAAAGGATTTTTCATTAAGTACAGGCCGCCAGAGGAGGAAGCCCTGGCGCTTATCCAGAAGAACCATGATCTTTTCATCTCTTCCTGGCCCAAGGATATTCGCGGCGAGCGCAGTTTTATTCAAATGCGCACCGAGTCGTTCAAGACCCAGCTTGGCTTTCTACGTGACCGCATCCGCTACCTGCAGCGCCAGTTGGAAGGGATGGTTGCCGAGCACCCCAACCGTACCAAAGTGGAAGCGGAATTCAAACTCAAGAACGAGTCCGCTTTGCCGATACTTTTGGAAGAGATGGAAAAACTGCGCCAGTTCGATGAGACCTACACCAAGCTGGAAGGTCCAAAACTCGAATGGTACAAACTGAGCAAAGCAGACCCGAACTATAAGACCACCGAAGAAGAATTCCTTGTCAACTACGACCCGAAAGTTCCCGTAACCGTCAAGGACATTGTCCGCTTGAAAGTGGAACAATATACCAAGACTCTCGAAAACAAGGATCAATATCAATTGCTGACGGACATCCGTGCACGCTTTGAGAAGGAACCGAAGCGCTTCCCGGTCTGGCTGCAATATATGGTCATTCATTTTTCAGGGATGAGGTACAAATCGGCGCATGGCTCGTGGGCAGATCCGAAAGACCTGCTCGTGCGTTTAAAGATCGGGGAAGTGCAGAAAGCGCAGGCCGCGCTGACCGATGCCGATGTTTCCGCTAAATGCGCGGAAAAGATCGCGCAATACGAAACCAGCGCGAACAAAACGGGTCTTGCGGCTGCATCTGATAAATCATGGAAAGATAAAGTAGCCCTGCACATGCTGAGCGTCAAAGCCAATGGACCGAAAACCAAGCGCGCAGGTCTGTCCGCATTGGTGGAGGAAGAGGCTCGGTACGAGTACATGTCCATGACGACCGAGCAGGCCCTCGCGAAGTTGGAGGCGATGAAGAGTCAACTGCCAGCCTGGGCGTGGAAGTGGATCGTCATGCTCACGTCACTGCGAGTCAACCACGTCACTGACGCGGGTTGGGAGACCTTCACGCCTGAAGAAGATAAAGTCCGCTTCGCCGATGTGGCTTTGTATCCCATCTTCAGCAAATGGGCGAGCGATAACACGGGCATGTGGCGGCCCGAACATGGACGCACGCATGAGGTTATCGTCACACGCGCTGTTTGCAATGAGACTGCCGAACATGCCCAGCACATCCGTGGGCATCTCCCCCCCGGCGGGCTGACCGACAATGCCGCGCGCTACGTCAAACTCGCCGCCGAAAAAACACCGGGTTCATATTTCGTCCACCCCACCGCCGCGGACCATTACACACAAGGGGCCAGCATCTTTTGGTTGAGATATGTCAACAGTGAACCGAGTCAATGGCAAATTCCCAAACCCACCGAAGACTCAAATGGAGTAGGGCTGGTGCCTGCGGAATATCTTGGCAAACGTCCGCAGCCCAAAGGCGGAAAGAACGCCGCTCCCGTCGCTGTGCTGTGGGAATACAAAGGTGGAGGTTTCACCCGCACGCGTACCACGATTGATGCGGAAAAAAAGAAGTCCACGCAATCTCAATGGCTGCGCTGGATCCATGAAGCCACCGTCATCGAAGTAGCGGATATCGCCGACGGCACCTACGTTTATACCTTTGAAACCTCCCTACCCGATGACTTCCGCGGCACCTCCTGCTTGGGCATTTTCCGCAACAGCCTGCGCTGGAATCTGGATGACGGCACCGAAGATAATTACAACCGCTCCTTCGTTGGGTATGCGCCCGAAGGACAGGTCCCGACCGAGCACATGAAGGTGATGTTGGATTGGAATAAGATTATTTTGAGGTAGAAGAGAAGGCCGCGCTTGGCTGGTTGAGCAGTGAAGCGCGGCCTGTTTTATTTTTGATTGGGTATGAGGTAGAGGGAGGTAGAAAAGAACAATCTTTAAATATTATCAGAGGTTGTTCACAATCCTAGTCTTTCTTCTTTCGCCTGATTCTTTTTTCCGAATTAAACCTGACTAATTTATCCCAGTCAATTCTGCCATCAATACAGAATTCCTCCATAAACTCATGTGTGAACAAATTTAATACTCTTGCATATTCAACGTGAAATTTTTCGGTACGTTCTTTCGCCTGATACCCGATAGGTTCGATAATATCCACAAATATTCGATCATTTGCGGAAATAAACTCCCAAAATTCCTGGCCACAAATTTTCATGTAATCGCCCTTGTCAGGTTTTTCCGTGCGTCCGTAGCAACAGCCATTAATAGCCTGAATATTCAACTGATTATTCCCCGTTCTTAAAATCTTTTTTGCTTGTCTAAAGTTGTCAACCATTCGTTTGATTTGGCTGCTGTTTCCCCAATTCGGTCCAGATTTGACGGCGACGATATATCGAACACTGTCGCGTGTAAATTCTAAATCTATCCCTTCCGCTGCTGATTTTGCCCCTCTAAAGACTTTTCCGCAAACAAAAATCGCCAATTTTTCGAGAAAATCCCCGAATATTGTTTCTTCCTGTGAAGACAAGTGGGCATCGAAAAGAAGTTTCACTAAATCGTGTGCGTCATTGATGTTCTTGGCTTTGAATAGATAGGGATTCTTTTTACTCAACACTTTCTGCAATCTTAGAGTTTGCAGGCTTGCATCCCTTCTTTCATGAAACTCCCCTATGTTGTTTTGAATAAATTCATTAACTTCGTTTAGTCTTATTGGTTGCATATTTTCCCTTCCTTTCCAATAGAGCCAATTGGGCTGGACGTACATCATTTAACGGTTGAATAGAATTTTTGACAAGGTCATAGTATTCAGGCAAAATTTCAATGCCAACAGAATTTCTCCCTAGCTTGTTGGCAACAGTAATAGTTGTTCCCGAACCCATAAAGGGATCAAGTACGCAGTCACCTCTTTTTGTGAATAGCTTAATAAACCATTCAGGTAAATCTTCCGGGAAAACTGCACTATGATTTCTGTTCTTGGTTTCAGTAGCCATATGCAAGACGTTTGTTGGATAAGCTTTTTCTCGTCCTATCCAATTTGCAATTTTTTTGCCAAAACCGCTGCCAACACGCGAGGGATCTCGCACCTTGTCTGTTTCACTTAAATTTTTTAAACGGCTATTAGCCCAATTTCCCATCGGTACCATTACTTCTTCTTGGTACATATGAAATTTTCTGTTTTTGTTGAATTGCAATAATCTTTCCCAAGAATCACGGAAACGATTGGGCCATTTCCCAGGATAGGAGTTCTTTTTATGCCAAATAAATTCTTCTGTCCAGAGCCATCCCTGTTTGCGCATTTCTAAAATAAGTTCAATCACGTAGGTGTGGCGCTCTCCATTTTCAACTTTTTCTTTTATATTTAAAACAAAAGTTCCCGTAGGCTTTAATACTCGAAGTAATTCTGAGGAGATTGGAAGAAACCATTCTACATATTTATCTGGACTGACTCCGCCATAGGTATTCTTTCTACTATCTGCGTATGGAGGAGATGTAAATATTAAGTCAATAGAATTGTCAGGTAGCTTGGCTAGTTCTGTGTGACAATCGCCTAACATTAGTTTTGTTTCTACAGATTTCATAATGTAGATTATACCTGTAACTTTTCCCCTCCCCGCCTGTATTACACTTTAGCCATGAATCCGCCCACCGACCGCGACCTGATTTTGAGGTTACTTCACAAAATCTTCAAAACTCTCCCGATTTACAACTTGAACTTTCGCATCTGGATACGCTTCTAAAAACATCCGTCGTGTAGCGGCTTTGATCTCCCCATCCCCCCACTTAAATTCATACGCATCCAAACGCCCCGCATGTTCCTCGATGTAATCAATTTCCTTCTGGTCATATGTCCGCCAGAAATAAGCATTCACAGAACGCCCCGCCAGTTGATTCGCCTTACGGCGTTCCACCATCAGGAAGTTTTCCCACAATTGTCCCGCATCGTTTCGCACAGAAATGGGATTTAGATTTTGGATCAGGCTGTTTCGCACGCCGTTATCAAAGAAGTAATAACGCGAGTTCTTGGTCACTTCCTTGCGGAGGTTGCGCGAAAACCCGCCCACCCGAAAAATCACAAACACCTTTTCGAGCAAATCTAAATACCGCTCCACAGTATCGCGGCTTAATCCAAGGCTGGTGGCAAGTTCCGCCAACGAAACTTCCTGCCCGATCTGGAAGGCCAGCAAACGTAACAGGTCAACGATTTTTTCGGGGCGGCGGATTCCTTCCAGTTCTAAAAGATCACGATATAAATAGGAACCGACCAATTCACCCAATAAGCGTTCGCGTAAAACAAGATCGTTCGTGGTTGCAATGACGGGATACCCGCCCCAAACCATCCATTGCTCCAGTTGATTACGGGTTTCCAGCGCGCCAAGCGTTTTGCTCAATTCCGTGTAACTGAGTGGATACAACGTGAAGGTTAACTTGCGCCCTGTCAGCGGTTCGTTGATCTTATTCGCAAGTTCGAACGAAGCCGACCCTGTTGCAAGGATGGTTACATTGGGATTATTGTCAATCAGGATTTTGAGATTCAAACCAATTTCAGGCACACGCTGGGCTTCGTCTATAACCAGCAGTTCAGCATTGCCCAAAACTTCATTTAATGTTTTCAAATTTTGGCTTGCCAGTGCTTCGCGGTAGAGCAATTCGTCAGCATTCACAAACTTCGTCCGCAGGGAAATGGAGGCAAGCAATTCTTTGGCAAGCGTGGTTTTCCCAGCCTGGCGCGGGCCATAAAGCACTAAAACCTTGCCTCGAATCAGGTTTTTCTGAATTTCTTCAAGGAGTAACCGCTGAATTTTCATAAATTCATTATACTACACCATCTGAATTTCAGATTTTCCACTTCCCACTTTTTACTTTCCACCAGCCCCCAACCTGCAACTTTTCCCCCTCCCCGCCTGTATTACACTCTAGCCATGAATGCGCCCACCGACCGCGACCTGATCCTGCGCGCCCGTCGCGGTGACTCTGAGGCCTATGGCGAACTCGTCACGCGGTATCAGACGGGCGTATTCAACGTCTGTTATCGCATCCTCCACAACCGCGGCGACGCCGAAGACCTCGCCCAGGAGACTTTCATCCGCGCCTATGATCGTCTGCACACCTTCGACCTCGAACGTGAATTCAGTCCGTGGATTCGCCGCGTCGCTGCCAACTTGTGCCTGAACCACCTTGACTCACACAAACCGTCCGCCATGCTCGATGAAGAACGGGACGAAGACAAAACTCAAAGTCCGGGCGAACAGGTTGAGGTCAAAGAACGAAGCGAGCAAATCCGCGCCGCGCTCGCATCCCTGCCGTCGCATTATCGTATCGTCGTCGAACTGCGGCATTATCAAGACCTCTCCTACGATGAGATCGCAGCCGAACTGCAACTCCCCCTCAGCGACGTGAAGAGTCATCTCTTCCGCGCCCGCAAACTTCTCGCGGAGAAACTCCATGCACCAGACTGACCAGGAACTCAACGAATATTTGGACAACGAATCCGCTGATCGCGCGGCACTAGAATCGCATCTTTCCGCATGTGATGAATGCGCGGCGAGATTATCCACGCTTCAAAATTTATTTGCCGAATTGGATTCCCTTCCCGAACTGGCATTGACCAAATCCCTCGCCGCGCCGTTCATTCCCCGCCCAAGCCTGGTTCCCCAACTCCCGCGCTGGCTCACGCTGACAGCGTTTCTGCAAGCCGCTGCCGCGCTGGTTGCGTTGACCGTTGCTATTCCATTTGTTTCAACAATGTTGCCTCAAATCGAAACACCATCGTTTACAAACTTATTCATTCAACTTCAAACCCAATGGAGCGCATTATTGGATATGCTTTCCACTTTCCACTTTCCAGAACTCGAACCCTTATCGCTTCCCATCATGGAAATGTCCACCCTCCTCATCGCGCTCGCCGTCGTTTCCATCTTTTGGATCTTTGGAAACGGGTTGTTGTTGAGAAATCAAAATCGTAATTAATGTCACCCTGAGCGAAGGGTCTCTACGCCCATCATAAGAGATGCTTCGCTATCGCTCAGCATGACAATCCCAGGAGCCTTCACATGACCGATATCCTTCGCCTTGCCTTCACCACCCTCTTGCTGACCATCACCTTCAGCGCCTATTTTC
>JACPVB010000281.1 GCA_016191985.1 Chloroflexota bacterium
ATTGAAATTCTTTCTTATCGTCTTTAGGACAATCCCAATAAAAAGTTTGCATCATCACGCCCATGCTGCTCTCTCTCTTCTGTGCTATTCATTTTGTGCGATGTCATGCTGAGGGGCGTTCTTCCCTACACCGAACGCAGGACGGTGTGCCCCGAAGCATCTCTTAGATTATCGTAGTGATCCTTCGGTCGCGAAGAACGCACTTCCTCAGGATGACATGATTGATGCATTTTAATCGCAATTATCAATTGAAGAAGTAACCAAAGGTCATGGAAGGAGCGCTCAAAGTTTGTTGGTAAATAAGCTCAAGCCGCTGTCCCTTGCGGAGCACCCTGTAGGCGGCGGCGTTCTACGGGAACCCCTTCGCCGGGGACGGCGAAGGGAGCAAACTCATTTACAACCTTTTAGCGCACCCTATGGGAGACATGGGAGGTGAGGTCACTTAGGGCTGTCTTTTGTTGTAAAATAACAGAACCAACACCCAGACCGGGGAGTCCCCACTTATGACGTACACCAAAGAAGAAGCCCGCGCCAAAATTGCAAAGCTCGTTGAGGATTTTCGCACGCACGAAGCGACGCTTGAAAAGGCGGCGGAGGCGCAGATCGAGAATAACTTTATTCGTCCGTTGTTCCGTTATTTGAATTGGAACACGGAGAATGAGGGGCTTTCGCACGCGCATTATGAATTCAAAGTGCAGGTGACCAATAAGAAGGGACTGCGCCCCGATTACATCCTGAACCTGGACGGGCGTGATGTGTTGGTGATGGATGCCAAGCAGGTCAAGTATTCGATGAAAGACCCGCGCTGGCTGTATCAGGTGTATTCCTACGCGTATTCGACGCAGAACAGCAAGCCTTCGGAAAAGATGGACTTTGCCATTCTGACCGACTTTCAGGAGTTCATCGTTTTGGACTGTACGCTTTTCGCGGCGAAGCCTGAGGCGGTGAATAACTTCCGTGTGATCGATTGGAAGTATACGGATTATGTGGATAAGTTCGATGAGTTGTGGGAGTTGTTTGAGCGGAATCATGTGATGGATGACAGTCGTCCTTCGACTTCGCCGCCAAAGACGGGCGGCTCCGCTCAGGACGAAGAGCGCGGATTATGGTCTCGTTATCTTTCCCCGCAGAAGGTGAAGGCCAACCGTGTTGCGCCTGATAAAGCCTTCCTGGCTCAAATGGACGATGAGAAGGATGGCTGGCGCGTGCTGCTGGCAAAGGACATGAAGAGGCTAAATCCTTTTGCCGATGGGGAGTTAATCACTGCGGCGGTGCAATTGCTGATCGACCGTTTGATCTTTATCAAGGCGCTTTCGGATCGCGAGGTGGATAGGGACTATCTCAGCGAGATAAAGGCTCGGGTGACAGAGGCAGGCTTGGGGGCCGCGCAGCGTGATGCGGGCTGGTTTTCATCCTGCAAGACGATCTTTGAAGAATTGAATAACTTTTATAACGGCAGTATCTTCGCGCCTCGTCCTGAACTGGAAAATGTTTCTGTTTCGAATAAAGTGGTTCAAGCTGTGATCACAGACTTGCAGCCTGAGAACTCGCCGTATAACTTTGCGGTGCTGCCTGTGGAAATTCTCGGCACGATCTACGAGCGTTTTCTGGGCCGCGTGGTGCGGACGACGGAGAAGCAGGTCAAAATTGAAGAGAAGCCCGAGGTACGCAAGGCGGGCGGCGTGTATTACACGCCGCAGTACATTGTGGATTACATCGTTGAAAATACCCTGGGTAGTTTGTTGAAGGATTGCAAAACTCCAGCGGACGCGGCCAGACTGAAAGTGTTAGACCCTTCGTGCGGGTCGGGTTCGTTTTTGCTGGGCGCGTATGATAAGTTGATCGAATGGCACAAGGATTATTTTGCGCGGGCGGGCAAGGAGAAGCGTGACCGTGAGTCTTTCTACCGTGACGAGAGCGGAGGCGTTCGCCTGACCGCCAAGCTCAAGCGCGACATCTTGAAGAACAATCTCTTCGGTGTGGATATTGACCCGCAAGCCGTGGAGGTGACGCGCTTCTCGCTTTCGTTGAAGGCGTTGGAGGATTTGCGCGAGGGCGAACTGACCGAGGAACGCACGCTCTTTCACCAGACGGTTCTGCCTGACCTGAGCCAGAACATCAAGAATGGGAATTCGTTGATCGGTTCGGAGTATTTCGCTGGGCAAATGTTTGCGGATGCAGTGGAAATGAAGCGTGTGAATGCCTTTGATTGGAAATTGGAGTTCCCTGAAATTATGAAGAATGGGGGATTTGATGCCATCGTTGGCAATCCTCCCTACATTCGCATTCAAACCTTGAAGGAATGGGCTCCATTGGAAGTGGAGATTTACAAAGAAGCCTATCAATCTGCGAAGGCGGGCAATTATGATATTTATGTGGTCTTTGTGGAAAAGGCGTTGAGCTTGTTGAATGAGCGCGGGCGCATGGGCTACATTCTGCCTCATAAATTCTTCAACTCACAATATGGTGCGGGCTTGCGTGGACAGATCGCAAGTGGAAAGCACATCGGCAAGGTGATTCACTTCGGCGACCAGCAGGTTTTTGACGGTGCAACGACCTACACCTGCCTGCTGTTTCTTGATAAGAAAGCCAATGATGATTTTGAAATGGTGCGCGTGCAGGATTTGGACGCATGGCGCGAACAGGCCGCTCACATTCAGACTTCCGAGGTCTTAAAGACCTCGGAAGTCTCTGGGCGCATACCCGCCGTGAATGTGACTGCCGCCGAATGGAACTTTACCGTTGGTGAAGGTGCGGGCTTGTTCGAGAAGTTGAGCCAAATGCCTGTGAAGTTGGGGGATGTGGCTTCTATTTTTGTTGGTTTACAAACAAGTGCCGATACGGTCTTTTTATTCAAAGATACCCCTCAAAGTAAAAAGCCAACTATTAGCGTAAATTCAAAAGAACTTGATAAAACAGTAGTGATTGAAACTGGTTTATTGAAGCCTGTTATACGAAGTGGAGAGATTGGACGATATTGGGCCAATCCTTCTGCGCTTGTTATATTCCCTTATGAAACATCCAATAGTAAATCGAAGCTAATTTCTGAAACTCAGCTCAAAAGTAATTTCCCGAAGACTTGGGATTATTTGGTTGAAAATAAAAAATTACTGTCTGATCGTGAGCATGGTAAATTCAAAGACACTGGTTGGTATCAGCTTTATCCCAAAAACTTAGATACTTGGGAACAGCCCAAGATTATGCTTCCATACATGATTACGCGGTTGTCAGCTTATTATGATGAAGACAGTATGTATTTTGTAAATGTAACTACAGGTGGCTTTGGTGTCACTCTTGATGAAAAGTTTGGAAGTCCAAAATATGTAACTGGACTCTTGAATAGTACATTACTTGATTGGTTCATGAAAAGGGTGAGTACAAGTTTTCATGGCGGATATTTTGCTGCAAACAAACAATTCTTGGTACAACTCCCCATTCGCACCATAGACTTCAACATCCCTGCCGAGAAAGCCGCGCACGAGAAAATGGTCTCACTGGTGGAGCAAATGGTGGCGCTGTACAAGTCCAAGGCAGGGGCGAGGACGCAGGCTGAAATTGATGTGTACGAGCGTCAAATCCGCGCAGTGGATGAGTCCATTGATACGCTGGTGTATGAGTTGTATGGGTTGACGGAAGAGGAGGTAAAGATTATCACGAACCAGACCTGACAGGTTTCATCGTAACGCGAGTCAATTAGACTTCTCTGTATGGCGTTGTAGTTGATCAATCAAGCTTCTCGTGGAAACCTGTCAGGTCTTTGACGCAGGGGAGATGGACGGTTATGAGCGGCGGATCAAGCCTGTCGCTACACGTGCGGTGATTGATAAGCTGGTGTATGGGTTGTATGAGTTGAGTGACGAGGAAAAAGATTGTGGAGGGGTAGACCCTAAAGGTCTCTCCGATTAATCTTCATTCTGGTCTGCAAGACTACCCTGCCCGCATGGACGCAAATAAGGCAGGGAGACCTTTAGGGTCTCTTGGAATGCAGGGCCGACTTGACAGGTGAAGCACGAAACACACCAATTGGATAGGGAAATTCATCATGCTAAAAAAACTTGGAAAAACACTGAACATCACACCGCCGCTGGTTTTTATGACGTTCTTTTATCTTGTTACAAGCGCGTCCCTTGCATTTTATATAATTTCAGGCAGGGCAATCTCCTCCGCCTCTGACGGGATTTACTATGTTTGCCTGGTATGGCTGCTGGGGTGGTGGCTCAAGGAAGATTATTTAAAACGCGAGGAAAAATGGGGTTCCACGATGGCAGTTGGCGTATACATTTGGTGGCCGCTTGTTATTCCACTCTATTTATTCAAAACCAGGGGCGTAAAGGCGTTCGTCAGTATTCTCAAATTTTTGGTTATTTACGTTGGTTCCTTTATCGTCGGGGTGATTATTGGCATTCTTGTCTTATTACTTAGCCAATAAGGAAACCCGCTGCCAGACCTGACAGGTTTTTACGAAACCATAATCCGCCGAGTACAAACCCATTCACAGAAATCTGATTGACTCGCGCCACGATAAAACCTGTCAGGTCTTTTGTATATCAAACCCCACTACCAGCGCCGTGCGCGCCCATTTGCTGAGGGAGCCGTCCCTTTCACGTTCCTTGTATTTGTCCGCCACGATTTCACGCGCCTGCGATTCCTCGTCCTTGTCTGTGACGAGGCGGGCGATGGCTTTGAAGGTTTGCTTTGCGATTCGCACGGTGACGTTCGGCTCTTTGAGCAGGTTCCTCACCCAGTCGGACTTGTCCATGCCGCCGGAGAGCAGGTAGATCGAATTCCCGTTGGCCCCAAACCAGATTTCGATCTCGTGCGGTTTGCCGGTCTTGCGTCCACGGGTGGTGAGGTAACAGTATTCTTCTTTTGCGAGTTGGGAGAGAATTTCTTGCATGGGAGCCTCCTGGTTTCGTACGGCAATGTTCACATTGCCTCATAGGGACAAGATAAATCTTGTCGTACGGGTTATTAAGTGTACGTATCATACTGCGTAACGTCCAGCACTTCGTTGGAGAGGAAATACGTCTGCGCGGGGAGGAGGAGGTGTTTGCGCTTCCAGGTGGCGTAGACGGTGGTGCATTGCGAACGCGGCAGGCGTTTGATGAGCGATGAATCGTATAACAAAATGGAGCGGTTGGTGATGCGTTCGATCACGGTCCAATGATCGTGGTAGCCTTGCAAACCCAAAATAATGGCGCGCCCGGGGGTGCCGTCCAAAAAGTTTTGCATCGATTTCCAAAATGTGGTCAGGTCTGGGTTGGGCACACCGCGCCAGCGGATTTGCACATTGGCGATGCGTTTCCTGCCGCCCACTTTTTTGAGGATGACGAGCATCTCGGTGTGGATGATGCCGCCGATCAGGAACTTGGTCAACAGGCCGCGGCGTGCGAGGTAATGGATGAGTCCATCGAATAATTGCTGGGTCTCTTCATCGGTGGAATGGTTGATGATGCGTTCGGCGTTGATGATGCTGTATAAACCGCAGAGCGAGTCCAACCCGCCTTGTTGAAAGGGGGGAAGTCCGGACATCAGGTAATTCGTTCTGCGCATTGGGATGTTGGTCCTTGTAAGGTTTCCTGCAACTCATACCCTGAGAGAGCGTTTCACAAAGGCGTATCGCCTTCTTTTTGTACACGGGTTTTACGGAACATGCGGATAAGAGCGGCTATTTAAGGGGTCTTCCGTGAAACTTAATGAAATCCGTGCCGTCTGTGTACCAAAAATTCTTTAAGAAATGAAGA
>JACPVB010000282.1 GCA_016191985.1 Chloroflexota bacterium
AATCTCCTCACGCAGGCGGGCAACCGTCAGCGAGATGGGAAGCGTTTTGTTGCCGATCCAATGGATGGCTTCAGTAGAGGCGGTGGTGAGCGCTTCAAAGACTTTGTTTCGTAAAATTTCGTTGTGCGCTTCCTTGAGTTCGTCGATCAAATAGGCGTTGTTGATCGCAACCGCGAGATGCTCGGCCATGGTCAACAAGGTGGTGATGTCATCTTCGCTGAACGCGCGTTCTTCGGAGCTTTGAATGGTCACTGCGCCCAGTGCCTTGCCGCCGTAAATGAGGGGAAGTGCCATCTCGGAACGGGTATGTGGCAGATGTGGATTCTTGAAATGCACACGCTCTTCACCGACATCAAGGGCAATACGCGCCTCCCCCATTGCGATACATGCGCCGATCATCGAATCCGTGCCGATTTTTAATTTATGACCATCCGCCACCATGGCCTTGCCCGCCTTGCCATATCCAGAGCGCAGGACAGCATACTCGCCCTTTTCATCCAAAAGGAAAACGCCCGCGTAATATAAGCCGTAGGATTCGCAAATGATGTTGACGGTCTGCGGGAGGAGCTTTTCCAGATCGAGAATGGATGTGACTTCCTTGCCCACACGGTTTGCGGCTTTGAGCAAACGCGAGCGGCGTTCGGCCTGGCGATGCAAGTTGGAGTTCTGAATAGCAATCGCGAGCTGGTCTGCCATCGTTTGCAAGGCGGCGATGTCTTCATCGTGGAAGGCGGCCTCCTCGGTGGATTGCACCGTCAACGCGCCGATGACATCATCCCCCACAATCAACGGAAGCGCCATTTCAGAACGAGTCTCTGGGAGGTGGGGATTCTCGAAGAAAACCGCCTCATGCCCAACATCCAGAGCGATGCGCCCTTGACGATTTGCAATCGAAGCGCCGATCATCGAATTCCCACCCACAGCGAGTTTATGTCCCTCGGTAATCATGGCCTTTCCCGCTTCGCCGCGGCCTGCGCGCAGCACGGCATATTGTTTTTTATCGTCGAGCAAAAACACGCCCGCGTAATAAAAACCAAATTCATCGCAGATGATGTCCACGGTGCGTTGGAATAATTCATACGGGTCAAGGATGGTGGTGATGTTCTTGGCGGCGCGCGCGGCGGCTTTCAATAAAGTAGCGTGTCGGTGAATATCGTTTGTCATAATAATTTCCTTTTTTTCATTACATTGGTGGTCGAGTAGTTCCGAGCCGCTCTTCCCTGCACCGAACGCAGGGCGGTGTGGCGAGGAATGTATCGAGACCACATGGTTTCAATAATGTGATGGTCTCGGTACGAGCGGGAAAAACGCCCGCTCTACTCGACCATCGGAGTTTTATCTATCCCAATATCTTCTGGATCAACTCCACCAGTCCCTGCTCGCGGCCTTTGACGAAGAACGCGCTCGCGCCGTGCGAGACGGCGTCCTTTGCGCGGCTGACTTCATCGTAGGCGGTCAGGATGATGACAGGCAGGTCGGCTTTCTTCTTTTTCAAATCATCGAGCAAGTCGAAGCCTGCGCCTGTTTTGGGTGTGCCGTCGAAACTCGGCATGTTCAAATCCAACACGGCAATGTTGACCTCGTCCGCGTTTTGCGAAAAAACCTCGCTTCCGCTCTGGCAATCGGACGCAGTCAACACATCGAAGCCCGCGCGCAATAAGGTCTTCTCCAAACTGCGCTGGATCAACTTCTCATCGTCCACTAAAAGTACGGTTGTCATGTAACCTCCAAAATTATTATTAGCGGAGTGCGGACTTTAGTCCGCCACAACCTATAGGCAGACTAAAGTCTGCACTCCACCATTAAATTTATTTCTCCACAGGCAGGCGCACAAAAAAAGTCGCACCCTTGCCTGCTTCACTTTCCAAGCTAATCTTTCCACCGTGCTGGTTCACAATCTGCATCACGGAGGAAAGCCCAAGCCCCGTGCCGCCGCTGCCGCCTTTGGTCGTAAAAAATGAAACCCAAATCTTTTCCTGAATCTCTTTCGGGATGCCAGGGCCGTTATCTTTGATCGTCACCAAAACAAAATTCGGGTCGGCATCGCGGCGGCCATGCACAAAAATCTTCGGCGCGGAAGTCGTCCCCATGGCCTCCCACGCATTTTTTATTAAATTATTAAAGACCTGCTCGATCTGCCTCGCATCCACATGCGCGGCGGGCATATCGTCCGTCCAAGTCAACTCCACCACGCCTTCAGGCAGGCCCATATTTTCAACCGTGTTTGAAATCATTTCACGCAGCGAAACCGCCTCATCGTTGCGTTGACGCGCAGGCCCAATCAAACCTTCCTTGATATTGAGAATCGTCACCGCGCTATTCTCGGCGATGTCCAAATCTTCCATTAAAGATTCGACGCTTACCAACGCCTGCAAACGATTCGCCTTCATGGCAGACATCTCCGCGAGGACTTTGTCCAGGTCAATGCCCAGCGCGTCCGCCTCTTCCCTGACCGTTTGAACTGCAGCTCGTAAAGAATCATTTTCCAACGCTGATTCATTAACTTGCCCAACAAGAGCCAGCAGGTATTGCATATCCTCGCGCACCCGTTTGACACTGCCCGGGATCGGCGCGGCCTTGTTCCCTACCCAGTGGATGGCTTCGCCCGTAGCTGTGGCGATGGCTTCGAATGTCTTCGTTCGTAAAATTTCAGCGTTCGCGTTTTCAAGTTTATTCATCAACTGCGCGTTGTTGATGGCAATCGCCACCTGTTCGGACATGGCTTGCAGGGAATTGATATCATCCTCTGAGAATGCGTTCAACTGGTCGCTTTGCACGGTCAACGCGCCAAGCGCAACAGCATCCACTACAAGGGGCAGCGCCATTTCAGAGCGGGTATTCAGCAAAAATGGATTCTTAAAGCGCGACTCCTCACCCTCCGCATCCAGCGCGATCTTGGCCTCCTGGCTTAAGATGGCCGACCCGATCATGGACTTTTCATCCACGGGCAGGCGGTAATTCTCTGCCATCATTTTGCGTCCTGCTTCCGCATAGCCTGCCCGCAGCACCGCCCATTGACGATCTTCCGAAACGAGAAAGATTCCTGAATAATAAAAGTGGAACTCACTGCAAATAATGTTGACGGTGTGCTTCAACAACTCGTTCATATCCAAAATGGACGTAACCATCTGCCCGACGCGCGCGGCAGTTTCCAAAAGTCTATGCCTGCGCTCAAGCATGGAGAACATGCGCTCATTTTGCTGAAGCAGATGTTTGTTTTTTTCCAGCGCACTGCTCAATTGGCGGATATTGCCTTCGAGCCGTTCCACCAACTCCTGTTGATAGGCTTGCAGGTGGATTTCGGCATGTTCCAGCTTCTCCACCCTGCCATGCAAATACGCATCCACCAGGTCTTCAAAGTCATCGTCAATCGGCTTGGAGATGAATCCCACCGCCCCCGCCGCAAGCGCACGTTCCCGCGCCCCGGGCGATGTATCCGCGGAGACGATGACGATGGGTGTATTCGGCAGCATCTTCTTCAAACGAGTGGCCGCTTCACTGCCCGTCATATACGGGAGGTTATGGTCGAGCAAAATCAAATTGGGGTTTGTCTCTTCGGCAAGCTGTAACCCATTCAACGGGTCAGCCGCTTCGAGCACCACATACTTATCCGAAAGCAAGCGCCGCACCAGCGCGCGGGATTCGTCGCTGTCTTCGATGTAAAGCACCTGGGGGAGTTTGCGTGGGTCGGAGGTCATGAGGGAAAGGATGAAGAAGGAAGGAGGAAAGAGGAAAGAGGAAAGATTCGTGTTGCGTGTTCCGTGTCTACCTATCTACTTGTCTACCTGTTTACCTGTCTACTTTTGCACTTGCCTATAATCTGCAACGCGGTGCTTCTCCAGCCGCTTCTGCACGGTCTTCGCCACGGCTTCGGCAGTGATCGGGGATTCGTTCATCACGCGCACAAAGTCTGCACGGGGCAAGGCCAGCACTTCCACGGGTTTGCTTCCCGCCCGCACATTCGCAATGGACTTTCCACCACGCAGCAGTTCCATTTCACCGAAGAATTCGCCATCATTCAGGCGTGAAATGACGTTCCCATTTTTTCCTTCGGTACGCCTCTTATTTTGAAGGATCACCTCCACCTCGCCACTGCGGATCATGAAGAAATAATCCACAGATTCGTCCCGTGAAATGATGGTCTCGTGCGGCTGGTAAAAACGTTCCTCCACCAGTTTTGTAAATTCCAGCATGTGACGGTGCCTTAACTGCGGCAATGACCTTGCGATGGTTTCATCAATCAATTCGCCATCGGAAAGGATGATATTGCGGTGTGTGCGCGACGTGAGGGACGGGTCGTGCGTGACCATGACGATGGTCTTGCCCTGTTCTACAAAATGCTGGAACAAGCCAATAATCGTATCTGCGGATTTGGTATCGAGGTTGCCTGTCGGTTCGTCGGCGATGAGCAGGGGTGGGTCACAGGCCATGGCACGCGCAATCGCCGCCAGTTGCTGCTGGCCCGTGGAAACCAGCACGGGCAATTTATTTGCAAATTTTTCCAAACCCACCAGTTTCAACAATTCCATCGCACGCTGTGGGCGTTCGTCGAAATCGTACATGTCCACATAATCCATCGGGAGCATCACGTTTTCGAGCAATGTGAGCATGGGCAATAATTGAAAGAACTGGAAGACAATACCTAAATTTCTGCCGCGCCATTTCGAGCGTTGACTTTCCGTGACGCCTGTATAAATATCCGTGCCATTGACAACGACCTGCCCCTCGCTGGGATGGTCAATGCCTGTGACCATGTTCAGCAGTGTGGATTTGCCGCTGCCCGATTTGCCAACGATGGATACGAAATCGCCGCGTTTGATGGTTAAGTCCACGCCTTTGAGGACAGTGAACTCGCCCGCCGCGTTGGAGAAGCGTTTGACGACGCCATGTAGTTGGATCATGGCGTCAGCGGAGGAAGATGCCCTTCGGACGGAGTCAACTGTCCGCGAAGCGAGAGGCGATTTCATTTCTTGCGCCTCCGAATCGTTTTATCCATTTTTTCGGCAGAGTCAATTTCATCCACCAATTCCCCATCCGCAATTTTGAGGCTGCGTGAAAAGCGGCTCGTCAGGCCAGAGTCGTGCGTGACCATGACAATGGTCTTGCCCTGATCGGTGACGAGATGCTCGAAAACCTCAAAGATGTGATCGGCGGTAACGGAATCAAGACTGCCCGTCGGCTCATCCGCAACGAGGATGGATGGATCGTTGGCGAGCGCGCGCGCAATGGCAACGCGCTGCTGCTGTCCGCCAGAAATGAAAGCGGGCAGTTTGTTGGCGTGTTCCTCCAGCTCAACGAGTTGAAGCAAC
>JACPVB010000283.1 GCA_016191985.1 Chloroflexota bacterium
AAATTATGGTATATTCTGGTTAGGAGCAATGCCATGAATGAGCGAATCCTTATTATCGAAGATGACCAGGCTATTCTGAAATTGTTGCAGCGCGGTTTGGCTTATGAAGGCTACACAGTGGACACTGCCATTGATGGGCGCATGGGTCTGATTGCGGCTCGCGATCACACACCCGATCTTGTGGTTTTGGATTGGATGCTGCCCGGCATGGATGGCCTGGAAGTGTGCCACCGCCTGCGGACCGGCGGCTCGATCCCGATCCTGATGTTGACCGCGAAGGATACCGTGCAGGACCGCATTCAGGGACTGGACGCAGGCGCGGACGATTACATGGTGAAGCCATTTAATTTGGATGAACTGCTTGCGCGTGTGCGCGCTTTGCTGCGCCGTACCCAGCCTGAAAGAATCCCCGTTTTGAAATTTGCAGACCTTTCGCTAGATACCGGTTCGCGCCAGGCTTCACGTGGAAACCGTGTGGTGGCGCTGACCGCAAAGGAATACGAATTGCTTGAGTTATTCCTGCGCCACCCGAAACAGGTGCTCACCCGCGAAGTGATCTTTGACCGCGTATGGGGATATGATTTTGGCGGCGAGAGCAACGTGCTGGAAGTGTACATCCGTTACCTGCGCCAGAAACTGGAAGGCGACGGTGAGGCGAGGCTCATCCATACCGTGCGCGGTGTGGGGTACGTACTTCGGGAAAATCCGTAACGAATCGAGCGGCAGGTATTCTGCCGCTTTTGTTTTAATTCTCAGGTTGCCTTAAACTCACCCCGATAAACTCTTTTTATGTCATTGCGTTTGCGCCTTACGTTGTTATACACAACTTTCATGGGTGGAATTTTGCTTATCTTCGGCGCGGCGGTTTATATTCTCGTCAACGTGATCCTGCTCAATCAGGTCGATACCATGCTGGAAGGCGTGGCGCGCGATATTACACAGGTTACCAAGGTCAACTCGGTGGGGGAGTTGAGTCTCATCAGCCTGCCTCCGTTGGATATGACCTCGAATGCGTATGTGCAGGTCTGGGGACCGGATGGGCGGATCGTGGCGACATCTCCCAGCATTGGGACATTGATCAAACCCCTCGATCCAGTCGGGCTGACATCTGATACACCCATCTATGAAGATTCCTACCTGGACGGCGCCCATCTGCGGGTGTTGAGTGTCCCGCTTCGGTTAGGTGAACGTGTGATTGGGACCTTGCAAGTGGGCGCTGGTTTGGCCGTTGTGGATGCCACGCGCGGCAACCTGCTTTCGACCATGGTTGTGATTTCGGTGGTAGCGGTTTTATTGGCGGCAATCGGTTCATGGGTGGTGCTGGGGCGTGCGTTATCCCCACTTGAATCCATCACCGAAACAGTGGACCAGATCAACCGCGCCGATGATCTTTCGCGGCGCATCCCCTACCAGGATGAGACGGATGATGAGATCGGCGAGATGGTGGTTTCATTCAATCAGACTCTTGAACGTTTGGAATCTCTGTTTACTTCACAGCAGCGTTTTCTGGCGGATGTCAGCCACGAACTGCGCACGCCGTTGACGGTCATCAAAGGCAATGTGGATCTGATGCGCCGCATCAAGGAAGCGGACGAAGAGTCCCTAAGCAGTATCGACCAGGAAGCAGGCAGGCTCACTCGTTTGGTGGGCGGGCTGCTCATGCTGGCACAAGCGGAATCTGGCAAGCTCACTCTTAATTTTGCGCCCGTGGAATTGGATCTTTTGTTGACCGAGGTCTTTACCGAGATGCGTGTATTGGCAGGCAGTAAAGTGCATGTGCATCTCAATGATATTGATCAGGTGATGGTCAAAGGAGACCGTGACAGATTGAAGCAGGTTTTCCTGAATCTGATTGCAAACGCGATTCAATATACGCCACCGGGCGGGGATATCTTCCTGAGCATGTCAAAGCTGGGCGATCAGGCACGCATCATCGTTCGGGACACCGGGCCGGGCATCCCCGCCGAGGACTTGCCCCACATCTTCGACCGTTTCTATCGCGCGGAGAAATCGCGCACGCGTTCAAAGACCAGCGGCTTTGGGCTGGGACTGTCCATTGCGAATTGGATTGTGGATCACCACGGCGGACAGATCAAGGTGGAGTCAAAAGAGGGGAAGGGGACCACGTTCGTGATTTGGCTGGGGATATTGAAGTAGGGATAGGGCTCACTTGCACCGCACTGCGTTCGGTGCAGTGCAGGTGTGCCCCTGTCCTAAATCAAAAGGGCGACTGTAAAAGCTGCCCCTACAGCACCCCTATGGCAGGCCCAGGCGTTGATGCGCCTGCCTGCAAAGGCTGACGCCGTAATGTGAGTACCAATTGTTTAAAGCATCACTTGAAGTTGCGCCATTGACTGCATCATAATAAATAGGTGCGCCGTATTGCACGTAGCGTTTCGTCTGTGCGGACCAATTCCATTCAGCGCGCTGGATGATGCTGATGCCGCCGTTGTAGCCAGCCATGGCGAGGCGTGCATCTCCGTTTGCGGCTGTGAGCGAGCGGACGAGGTAGGCGAGTCCGCGGGCGGCGTTGGTATTTGGGTTGTAGGGATTGTCGGTCGTGTAAAAATGAAACGGCATCACCTGAAAGAGTCCCATGGCGCCGGCGCTGGATACCGCGCGCGGGTCCCCACAGGATTCGATCTGCATGATGGTGGCAACCAGGTTTGGGTTAAGACTCGAAGCGGCCGCCCATTCAGAGATAGAGTCAGCCCAATGTTGGACTTCCATTCTAAAGATGGGGGAAATGCCCGTTGAAGTGGAATCGGGCGGGACATCCACAGGAAGGGCTGCAACGGCAAGTGAATCTGCAGGGGGGAGTTGCGTTGTCGGGATGGGGTTGGTTTTCCAGGCAAGGGAGGCGAGGACAGCACTGACAAAGATGACGGTGAGCGGCACGATGGTAAAACCGGAAAAACAGCCGCTCCCTTGTTCATAATGGGTGGCGGCTGTTTGCCGAACTGTTTTATTGGAGCGAGCGCGGGGCATGGAAATTTTCTCTTTTCTGGGTCGTCTAAAGGACCCGGGCTCGAAATGAGTTTTATGAAGTTGTAAATGTGGTCTCGATACGAGCAAGAAGATCACTTGCTCTACTCGACCAGCAGCAGTTTACTTACGCGTCGTAGCGTCGGTCTCCGTTTTCGGAATTATTGCGCGCTTCATACGAGACGGGGTGATAGGTTGGTTCAGGCGGAATGAACGAAGACTGTTGGGATGAGACGGGCTTGGGCGCTGGGCGGAAGTTGGTTGTGGAGTTTGCGGGGCGGCTGATTTGTGATGCGGGCCGTAGAATGGGTTGATTTACAGGTTGATTAACAGCCGGTCGTTGCGGTTGAGCCTGATAGGATGAAGCCGGGCGGGATTGCGGGGCATTGTAGGTTGGGCGCGGCGCTTGATATTGAGGCTTCTGATATTGTGATTGGCTCTGATGAGTTTGTGCAGTTGTGAAGAGACGGTCACCGGCGAGGGAGAATGTGCCGATGATCAGCAAACGTACCAGCCAGACCATGACGGCCACAAAAACGGGGACAGCTTTGGTAAGGGTGGCTGCGCTTAACACAGCGCTGGATTGCAGGTTGCCATTGTTGACGATGGCAACTGATACGCCCCACCAGGTGAGGGTTGCGTTGAAGCCTGCTGCCAAAACCCACGCGCCAAATAGATAATAAACTTCAGCGGGTTCGTCACGGCCCTGCTCCGGGGTGAAGATGCGGGCGATACCTGCAAAGTCGATGCCGCAGAAGGCAATGGCGAGGATGGTGGACCAGCGCAAGCCTGCGAACTTCAGGTCGCCAAGCATATCGTGCAGAGCATATTGGGTGGTGCTGAAGTTAAAAACTTCAAAAGCGAGCAGCGCGCCAATGATCATTGCGCCCCAGGCCGCACCACGGTTGAATTTTCGATTATGGACGAGGCTGTTCCACAAATTCCTCAGCCCATCTCCGAGTGGATTACGACGGTATGTGCTCATTTCGACCTCCTTGTCGATTGGATGGATAGCGCGAATTTTAGAACAGTTGTTCTATATTGTCAAGATGTTTATTAGAATGGGTGTGCTAAAAATTTGTAGATGAGATGCTCCCTTCGCCGTCCTCGGCAAAGGATTTACTCGCAGAACGCCGCCGAGGACGGCGGCTTGAGCCAAACTACCATCCACAGTCCACCCACCCGCCCCAATGCTATAATTCCCATCGCATGAAAATCCTATTGATCAATCAAGTCTTTGTTTCGCCCGAAGAGCCGGGGCATACACGCCATTTCGAGATGGCGAAATTTTTGCAAACGCGGGGGCATGAACTTGTCATTGTCGCCAGTGACCTGAATTATCAAACCGGTCAACGCACCGTGGAGCGGCGCGGGTTATATGCTGAACAAAACTTTGAAGGCATCCGAGTTTTGCGTTCGTATATGGTTCCAGCCATTCATCGCAGTTACTTCTGGCGCGTGATCGCGTTCTTTAGTTTTATGTTCAGCTCCATTTGGACGGCCCTGCGCGTCAAAGACGTGGACCTGGTAATGGGCACCACGCCGCCGATCTTTCAGGCGGTTTCAGCGTTGGTCGTTGCGGCTTTGCGTGGCAAACCGTTCCTGCTTGAAGTGCGCGACCTGTGGCCCGAGTTTGGCATCAGCATGGGCGTTTTAAAAAATCCGCTCATTATTTCACTCTCACGCTGGCTGGAAAGATTTTTGTACAAACGTGCGAATCATATTTTAGTAAACTCGCCCGCGTATCGCGATTACATGCTCGCCAAAGGCGTACCCGAAAACAAGGTGACTTACATTGCTTATGGCACAGATATCGATATGTTCAACCCGTCCATTGACGGTTCCTCCATTCGCAAAGAACTCGGTTTGGACGATAAATTCGTGGTCTTGTATGCGGGCGCGCTCGGCCAGGCCAACGACATCGACACGCTCTTGCGCGCGGCGGAGCGGCTGAACCAATACGACAAAATTCATTTTGTCGTATTTGGCGATGGCAAAGAACGCACGCGCCTCGAATCCAAAGCGCATCGCATGAATTTACAAAATGTCATTTTCGCAGGCACGCGCCCCAAAAAGGATATGCCGCTCATTATCGCTTCGGCAAATGCCTGTCTTGCAATTCTTCAAGATATTCCCGCTTTCCGTACCACCTACCCAAACAAAGTCTTCGACTACATGGCAGCAGGACGTGCCAGCATCATCGTCATTGACGGTATTACGCGCGAGTTGATCGAGTCGTCGAACGGCGGCGTGTACGTCCACCCTGCGGACGATGCGATGCTCGCACAAAAAATTCTTGAACTCGCTCAAAGCCCCGCGCAGGTCAAACAGATGGGCGCGAACGCGCGTGAGTATCTTGTCAAGAATTTAGATAGGCGTGATAAGTTAAATGAAACGCTTGGTTTGCTGGAAAATTTAGTAAAGAAATAATGTCATGCTGAGCGTAGCGAAGCATCTCTACGATTATCTATGAGACTCTTCGACGGCGCTCAGAGTGACAATCTCCAGGAGTCTATGAAAGTTCTAGTCACAGGCGCAACGGGATTTACAGGTTCGCGCGTCGTTCCCCTGCTATTGGAAAATGGATACCAGGTCCGCTGTTTGAGTCGCGAGACAAGTGACCGCTCGCCTCTTTCCCCGCTCCAAGTTGAGT
This sequence comes from Chloroflexota bacterium, assembly GCA_016191985.1. Taxonomy (GTDB): domain Bacteria; phylum Chloroflexota; class Anaerolineae; order Anaerolineales; family Villigracilaceae; genus Villigracilis. The sequence continues at coordinate 5,639 of JACPVB010000283.1, forward strand.
GGGCAACTGGAGATTTATCCCACGCTGATTCATTGACCTCCGCCCTGCGCGGCATGGACGCCCTCGTCAACATCGCCTCCCTCGGCTTCGGTCATGCGGACAATATCATCGCGTCCGCAAAAGCAGCAGGCATCAAACGCGCAATCTTCATCAGCACCACCGCCATCTTCACCCAGTTGAACGCGGGCAGTAAATCCGTCCGCCTCGCCGCAGAGACCACCATCCAATCCAGCGGACTGGACTTCACCATCCTGCGCCCGACCATGATCTACGGCAGTCCGCGTGACCGCAACATGTGGCGGCTGATTCGCTTGCTTCGCATTTCACCCGTCATGCCCATCTTCGGGGATGGCCAGTCCCTCCAGCAGCCCATCTTCGTGGACGATGTTGCCCAAGCCGTGCTCCGCTCCCTGCAAACGGACGTAACCATCGGCAAAAGCTACAACATCGCAGGCAAAGACCCGCTCACCTACACCCAGGTCATCGACACGGTGGCGGCGACTCTCGGTAAACGTGTCTGGAAACTGCACCTGCCCTTCATGCCCATTGTCCACATACTGCAATTCACCGAACATCTGCGCCTTCATTTACCCATCAAAGCCGAACAGGTGCTAAGACTCAACGAGGACAAGGCATTCTCCTACGAAGAAGCGGGAAGCGACTTTGGCTTTAGTCCACGGGGATTTGAGGAGGGGATTAAGGCGGAAGTAGCTACGCTAAAATAAAAAACTCGGAGACTTTCATCTCCGAGTTTTACTTTCAGGCAATTTAATTTTGTTCTTCATATACATCATCCAGCGACACATGTAGTGCTTTCGCGACTGCGGATAGGATATCTGTTGTACCTTTGCGCTTTCCAGTTTCGATCTGAGAGAGATACGGTTTGCTGATTCCTACCGCATCCGCGAGTTGCTGTTGGGTTAACTTACGATATTCCCGCCAAACCTTAATGGGATTCTCACCGTCCAAAATGGCATAAACCACCTCAGAAGGGATCAATTCCTCCTCGCCGTTTGCAACTGCCGCACTGAGTCTATCGAAGTCGCGGACATCTTCAAGTAGTTCCGCCTGTTCGATGAGTTCAATATATTCAGCGTAGGGGATCACAGCCCATTCAGGCTTGCCGTCTCGTTCGATGATTTGGATATCTTCTTTCATTTGTAAACCTCTCCGCGTGAAGCAACCTTCAACACAATAATAACCAGTTGCTCATTCACTACTTTATAAATAACTCGCCAATCTCCAATTCGCAGACGATAGCCTTCCCTGCCTTGTAATTTTTTTGCATTCGGATGGTTTGCAAAAGGATCGGCGGCAATGACGTCCAGCTTCTCATGAATCAACTTTGCAGTGTTGCGCGGCATCTTTAGCAGTGACTTCTCGGCTTCTTTGGTGTAGGAGATTTTGAACACGTTGCAATGTTAGCATATTGCTAACTAAAAATCAAGGTTTTGTTAGCAGAAAAACCTCCCCTCTTTTTACAATAAAATCAATTCAAGAAGATACAGAACAGAGTCATTATGTCGTGTTGAGCGCTTTACGGCAAAGAAACTTCCTTCGTTTATTACTGACCTTACGCACTTTTGTTTGTTTTCAGTCGTGTCGCCCTGAGCGACAGCGAAGGGACTCTATGACTATCTCAGAGACCCTTCGCTCCGCTCAGGGAATCACTGTACTGCGTAAGTGACTTATTAAATGAAAAACCGTGACCTTCGATTTGGGTCACGGTTTCGGTATCAACTTTGTCTTACCGAATAGCTTTCCAATTCTTCTGGTGATAACTCGTCAGGTTTTACCAATCGATAATGTTTTTCGGAAGCGACTTTTATTCCATCTTTTGATTGCTCAAACTCAAAAAGAGCGATCAGGTTATTTTCAATAAATTGCGCGGCAATAGGGCGGCAAATTAATCGCGGAAATTTCATTGAACACAACTCAAAATCCTGTTCGATTTGTACGACTCCAATTCTGTCCTTTCCGCCTTTTGCCTGAACAGGCATTACATAATGTGCGCCGCGTTTATCCAGTCCAATGTAGATTTCATCGGTTTCCACTTGCGAGCCGTCGCGCAAGGTTGTTCTCAAATGATTTTGAAGGGAATAGCAAGTGACGCCAGTGAAAATATCAATCAAGCGGTTGTAACGAAGTTTCGCAAGCAGGGACTGCTCATCGTTCATTGAGTAAGCGGAAATAATACCTGGTGTTGCATCTGGGATTTTTGTCTCTGCCAGAATGCTTGAAGGAATGATGTTTGATTGTCGCGCAAGTGCAAGTTTGTATTTACCCTTGCCTGCTGGCCTGATAATCCACTCAAAACCTTTTGGCGCTTTTGAGGTGATAGATTTTGGTAGATTCGTTCTGTACCTGAATGAATAAAGCACATCACCCAAATTCTTGGGAAGGACTATTCCCAATTGGTCTGCGACCTTGCTGAATTCCGATCGTTCAAATTCAATTTCAGCTATACCTTTCTTGAAACGCTTTGAAAAAATAGCCTCAAGAATTTTGGCATAACGATTGGATTCTTTGATTTCCATAGTTTACCCTCTCCATTTCAAGATTACGACTTCTTCACGTAGTTGTTCCTTTGTTGCAGTTGCCAACCTAGTACGGAATAGATCAATGTTGACAAGTTCATATCCAAGCTTTTGGGCAATATCTCCTAAAATCTGACCTGTTCTTATCATCACGCGCAAATAGGATGCTTGATCGCCGACTACATAAGCAAGTTTCGCGCCAGGACGAAGAGCCTGACGTAGATCGGATAAGTGCTTTGCCATGCCGCCAAAATATAATTTTGTAGCTTTTGAATACAACTTTTCAAACCCTGAATCTTTTCCAAGTTCAATACGGCGTTTTTCGATTTCCTCTGCAATGCGTTGGATTTCTGGGAAATCGGCGACCCATTGGTCATCATCATCGCCTTTGTAAATTCCACGTGTATTTGACCTGATAAGGGTTTTCTTTAATTCTCGCAATTCCTCCTTGTTATTAATAAAGCCAAGTAATACTGACTCTAATCTTGTAGTTCGGGTGTAGTCTTTCTCATTAGGATAGGGAGGGGATGTAATGACAGCGTCAATGGAACTCGACTCCAGTACATCCAAACTGCGGGCATCGGTCAGATGAATTTTAGAGTCTGGATATGTTTTTCCTGCAATTTGGCGCAGGTCTTTTGTCATTTTTTCAACTTCAAGCAGCCAGTTGGAGATAACAGGAACATCAGTTTTAGGCTTCTTCACTCCAACTTCAGGGCCAAAATGTAAATTGCTGATCTTGAATACCAACGCATTTCCCAAAGCTAAAAGCGCATGACGATAATAAGGTTCATCCTTATGTTGTTTGAGAATCTCGAATAATACCAATGACTTGTGTAGTGGAAACGGGCTGATCGAGTTTGTCAGGATAAGTTTTTCCGCTTCTGGCGAGAGCACCTTTAAGTTTTTGTATTCTTTCTCAAAAGGGAAATCATCGTCAATTCCCTGCGATTTCAAGATACTTGATGCTTCGCTTGCTATTTTTTGAGCGTGTGTGGAAAGCAAATCTGCGTCTAAATTCCAGTCTGTTTTAACAGATGAAGCAAAATGCGGAAATGGATTTCCTTCCAAACCGACAGCATTCATTCCTGCTAATTTGACTTCAACCAGTGTTGTGCCAGTCCCGCAAAATGGATCAAGCACAGTATTTTTTTCATTCAAGTCAAATTTTGTAATGTAGTCTCTAACTAAATGCGGTGGAAATGACAGCACAAATCGATACCAATCGTGAAAGGCGCGGTCTTGGGCGGCTAACTTATTAGCGCGACCGTTGGAAAGTTCAGGAGTTTTAGATTCCTGATTTTCCTGCGATTGGATAAACTCCATTTGTAATTGACTTAAGGTAATTGCCATGTTTTTATTTTATCACTGCTCTAGGCCAACTCTCTGCCGTGGTCTTATTCATGATTTGACATATGTGGGACATGTCGGGGAGGGAACTTTCCCTCGAAACAGAGTCAATAACCAGTTAAGAGAGAAGCGAAAGCTCGTCTTGAATTCCCTCCCATGAATTTCACTGATGGAATCCTGTCATCAAAAACAAGACAGATACCTTGAAATCTGGTGTCTGTCTTGTTGATTAAATCTCGTCCGCGGGTTACGGTTCGCTGATCTCGAACCAATCCACCTCGAGGATGATGGGATACACATTCAACGATGAAATATTAAAACCGACTTTGCCTTTGCGGAAGGAATACTTGTTTTCCTTAAGAGTCTTGACTTCCACATCGTTGATATATAGACGGATTTCGTTCCCCTGACAAATCATGCGGTATTCATTGACTTCCTTCCCCTGTTTGAGTGACAGCGCACCGCCGCTTACGAGCGTGTCGTAATTGACATTTCCGTTGCCGCCAATATGCCCTGCCAGCAGATACCATATGCCTCCGCCTTCGGTGCTGAATTCGTACCAGCCCTCATCGGTATGGCGGCAGACCAGGCTGACGTTGTTGTTATTTTTGCCGCGATTTTCGGCGCGGATATCAAGCCGAACATCGTCGTATTCAAACCCCTCATAGAGGTAGTAGGCATAAATTCCCGTATCAGTCAAATTGAAGACCATCAGGCCGTCTTCAAATGTGACTTCCGCCTCATCCTCATCCCCATGAGTCAGGAAATATTTCCATTTTGGATCCTGGTCGAATTCCTCTTTAAAGAATTGGAGATTGGGTGGCTCAGTGGGCACTAGTGTAGGTGATGGGGCTACGGTGGGTGGAACTTCTGTGGGCACGGCGGTAGCTTGAGGCAGTTCCGCAGGCTGCTCTTGCGCGGGCGGCGCGGTGGCCTCACCACCTCCACTTACACTGCAAGCCAACCCAACAATGACCAATAGGCTTATAAAGAGAAACAATGGTGAAATTCTTTTCATTACAACCTCCTTTAGTCGTATAGAATCAGTATACTCACGCGCGATGAAAATACAAGAATCAAATCGCATTTTTGGATCCAATCCGTTGCCTGCAACAGCGCAGAGTGCCGCACAATTATGTGAAGTTGAAGCGTGATTTTTGGCCTTTCAAAAAGTTCATGATTAATGAGACAAGCGGTAGAATCAACCCCAATGACTCCGACCATCGCATATCCCCTCATCTTTGTCCTCTCTTACCTCGGCGTGTGGATCATCCGCCGATATGCCGAAAAACGCAGCATTTTGGATCATCCCAACGAACGCAGTTCTCATTCCACGCCCACGCCGCGCGGCGGTGGGTTGATGATCGTGCTGTTCGTGACGGCGGCTGGTTTATGGGCCGTATATGAATCGGGGTTTTATCGCGGATTGATTTATATTGTTTGTGGAATCATCATTGCCTGGCTTGGCTGGCGCGACGACCTGCACTCGCTTTCGCCGCGTTTGCGTTTTGGCGTGCAAAGCCTCGTTGCGCTGGTCTCTGTGCTCGGGCTGGGATATTTCAAATCGGTCACCATTCCGTTGTTCGGTCAATTGCAGTTGGGCGTGGTGGGCTGGGTCATCACTTTTTTGTGGATCGTTGGCCTGACCAACGCCTACAATTTTATGGACGGCATCGACGGCATTGCGGGCGGCGTGGCGTTTGCGGGCGGCATCGGTTGGATGCTGCTTTCTGTGAACATGGAAAACACTTTCGCGTTTTGGGTTGCGCTCGCCATCTCTGCCAGCAGCCTTGGCTTTCTTTTGCATAACTGGCACCCCGCGAAAATTTTCATGGGCGATGTTGCCAGCACTTTCCTCGGCTACACCTTCGCGGTTCTGCCGCTGCTCTCGGCCGATGAAGGCGGCGATGCGCTCATGCTCGGCACGCTCCTGATGTGGACCTTCATCATGGACGCGGGCGTCACGTTCATTCAACGCGCCATGCGCCGCGAAAATGTTCTCGCCGCGCACCGCACGCATGTTTATCAACGGCTCGTGGCGGGCGGATATTCCCACGCCACCATCAGCTTCATGTTCATCGTGCTCACCTTCGTCGCCGTTCGGCTCACGCTCGCATGGTCGCAAGGCGCAGTCATCGCTCCTGTCCTCATCATCATCGGCCTGCCCGCCATCTGGGTCGTCCTCTATCGTCACGCTTCTCAATTAAACGATTCGCCAAACAAGACGGACACGAAGTAATTCAATTACGGATTACGAATCACGAAATACCTTTCATGCTCAATCGGATAAAAACCCTCGCTTCTCTCTCCCTCGAACTTGGTCTGCGTTGGTCAGCCTTTCGCCTCGCCTACGCATTTCGCCACCGCAGCGGACTCATCCGCCTGCAAATGCCGCAATACGCATGGGCAGACCGTCCGCTGGGAACGTGGCTCAAACCTAACATCCCCTCCGAACCAACCGCCTACGCCGAATGGCGCAAAGCCAACGCACCAAAATTTTTCTTTGATAATATCCCCGGTGGTCGAGTAGCGCGGACAGTTTTCCCGCGCGTATCAAGACCACCCATTGAAGATGCAAATCGTCTCCTCAACGGTGAACTAAAATACTTCTCTCACGAATATCATCAAGTTGGTTTTCCACCTTGCTGGAATGATGTCATCCTGAGCGATAGCGAAGGATCTCTACCAATGTCATCAGAGATTCTTCGGTCGCAAAGAACGCTCCCTCAGAATGACAAAAATAAACACTGGTCCCAAATCTCCGACGATTATGTCATTGCGAGGAGGACTCTTGTTCTTCCCGACGAAGCAATCTCCATGAATGGGGAAGTTGCTTCGGCTAAAACCAAGAGCGCCTCGCAACGACATGGTGATATCAAATTCATCTGGGAGCCGAATCGCTTCGCCTTCGTCTACACCCTCGTCCGTGCCTACGCCGTTACGAATGACGAAAAATATCCCCAAGCCTTCTGGCAATTGATTCAAGACTGGGCAGAACACAATCCACCCAACACTGGCGCCAACTGGAAAGACGGACAGGAGATTGCCCTGCGTCTCATGGCATGGACATTTGGTTTCTACGCCTTCATCCATTCCCCGTCCACCACGCCCCAACAGATTTCCCAATTCACTCAATACGTCGCCGCCCAAGCCGAGCGCATCTATAAAAACATCGGCTATGCCATCTCCACCCGCAGCAATCACACCATTAGCGAAGCCTTCGGCCTGTGGATGGTCAGTCTGCTTTTTCCCGAACTCAAAGATTCATATAAATATCTTTTCTTTGGGCAGGTATTACTTGAAGATCAAGCCGCCAAACAAATCTTCCCCGATGGCAGTTACTCCATGTACTCCCTCAACTACCATCGCTTCATCCTTCACCTCTACCTCTACGCCATCCAACTTGGCAAAATCAACCAATCTCCATTCTCTAATCATCTAATCTCTGCTCTCTCCAACTCCATCTCTTTCCTCTCCCATCTCATCAACCCATCCACGGGACAAATGCCCGTCTACGGCTCAAATGACGGCGCACTCGTCCTACCACTCAACAATTGCGACTTCACCGATTATCGTCCACTGTTGCAATTGGGTTCGGTCATTACCACGGGCGAGCGCATGTTTGAGGAAGGAGAGTGGGATGAAGATGTCTTTTGGTTATGTGGAGACTCCGCTGGTCGAGCAGCCCCGCACGGTTTTGCGGGGCATATCGAGACCAGCAAGTTGGTGTCCTTCCCTCAAGGCGGCATCTACATTCTCAACAGCGCAAACAGCCGCGCCATCATCCGCTGTACAGACTTTCGCTCCCGTCCCTCGCACGCTGACCAACTCCACGTGGACTTATGGATTCGCGGTCAGGACATTGCCTGCGACGCTGGAACCTACCTCTACTCTGGTGAAGGCATCTGGCGCAATGGACTGGCGCGCACGTCCGCACACAACACGGTGACAATTGATGGAAAAGATCAAATGTCCATGGCCAGCCGCTTCACGTGGACGAATTGGGCAAAGGGCAAAGTTCTACAGCATGGTGAAAATAGCTGGGTGGGGGAGCACGACGGTTACAAACCCGTCACTCACAAGCGCAAGGTCATGTCACTGGAAGGGGATCGTTGGCTGGTTGTTGATGATCTCGAAGCAAATGAGCCTCATCAATACACGCTTCACTGGTTGCTAAGTGACGGAGAATATGGAGTGCAGGAGCTCGCTCCTGCATACGAAGTATTTATAAATTATCCGAACGGCAAGCCATTCGACTCCAAAATTAAAATCCAAACGGGCTTGGTAGATGGCGAAGCGAAATTCTCCATCGTCCGCGCTGACCCCAACTCCACGCGCGGATGGCGCTCGCGCTACTACGGCCATAAAGAACCCGCAATATCCCTTTTGCTCGAAGCGAATCAACCCCACGCCTGCTTCTGGACATTCTTCGGTCTTGAAAGCGATTCAGTTGAAATAAACGGAAACATTTTGAAACTGAACGATACTGAAATCAATCTCACCCAAACTGATCACTGATTACTGTTCACCACCGACTATTCCTTCTCCGTCAAATAATAGATCAGGATCAAGCCGAGGCCGAGAAAAAGCGGGACGAAGCCGCCCAGCATCCACGGTCCGAAGTGAAGCGGATAATTTTGACCAGAGTCAAAGCCTAATGGGTAGAGTCCCAATGAGAGGGCAAATCCAAGCGCAGTGATGACAATCCCCCAACGCAGCAGACCTTTGCCAGATTTTTTCTCAGGGCGGGTCAATCCCTTTTCGGCGAGGGCAATGGTCTCCCTGTAATTCATGTAGCGCAGGAAGGCTAGAAAGCCAAAGATAATAAGGAGGATACCGACAACGCCAAGGCAGGGGATTATGTCATTCATGGAAAGTCCTTTTGAAAAATTCAGGGCTTGGAATTTCTCCAAGCCCTGTAATTTTACTTGATGACGTTGATGTCAATGCCGCCGCTGTTCGTTTGGACGGTGAGCGTGTCACCGCCGTCGTTGATTATTCCCACGACATGATTTTTATCCGTGCTTGTGTCTCCGCTCAATGTGACCGTAATGGGGAGGTCGGAGTTGATACTTCCGAAATCAGTCTTTAGATCCACGTTCAATTTTGAATCGGCGGGCAGGGTTAGATCGATTTCACCGAAATCCGATTTGACGAGGTGCGGACCTTCGCCCAGCGAGCCGCTGAACTCGATGCCGCCGCTGTTTGACGTGAGATCGAGCGTGGCGTTCTGCGCGTTCTCAATCGTGATGCTTCCAAAGTCGGTATGCGCCTTGAGATTTCCTTTCGCGCCGTCAATGGCGATGCCGCCGCTGTTTGAGTCGAGGTCATACGAGCCAGCCATTGCTTGATTCAACTCGATCTCGCCGAAGTCGCTGGTGATGCTCAACGCGCCGCGGATGTTGACCTTGGTGATGCTCACCTTGCCGCTTTGGGATTCAACCGTGACCGATGCGGCGGAGCCGTTCTCGAAGGAGGTAGCGCCGAAGTCGGACTTTGCGAAGAAGTCTCCCGTAGCACGGACATTTGTAAAAGTGAGCGAGCCGCTGTTCGAGTTGATGGTAATGTCCCTGCCATTGATCTTTTCCAAATTGATCCCGCCAAAATCGGCGTTGACTTTCACATCCTGAG
>JACPVB010000287.1 GCA_016191985.1 Chloroflexota bacterium
AACGGCCACCACAATTTTTTCAGGATTTCTGGAAAATCCTTCGGTGCGGGGCCAGGGATTGCCATACCGCGTGCGAAGGCCCCGTAGAAATGGGTGTGTGCGCAGATGCCGCCGGGCATGATGTATTGTCCGTTCGCGTCGCTGGGTTTTGATTTTGGGTATTTGGCAGTCAGCGCCTTGGTGGTGCCAACCTCTTTGATGCGGTCGCCTTCAAGGTAGAGCGCATGGTTTTGCAGGATGCGATTGGGAGTTTCCCAGGTGATGATGTTTGCGTTTGTTATGAGCATGGTTAGCCGAATCCATATTGGCTGGGATGTGGGAGTTTGACGCCGGACAGACCGATTTCCCATAAGATGTTGTATGCGGCCTCCCGCAGTTCGGGATCGTCTTTGTACATGGCGTCATAGAGTTGGATGAGCACACCTTCGGTGGGCGTATATTTCAGGAAGGGCAGGGCAGCCATGCGCGCATCGGGATCGTCGCTCTTAAGTGCGAGCAGGAGAATATCTGTGGCGGGGACGCCGGGCGAAATGCCCGTGCCGTTCTTGCCGGCAAATTCGATCAGCCAGGGTGTGTCTGCGGGCGCGCGGAGCTTGTTTGGCGCAAGCAAATTAATATTTGTTTTCGCATCCAACACTTCGGTAGCGGCGTTACGAACGACCCATTGTTCATCTTCCACTTGCAATCTTTTCAACGCATCCAAAGCCCAGGCGTGGTGTACACGTCCAAGCCCGTAGACAACTGCACGGCGTAGGAGAATATCATTGATCGTGATACCGTCACGGAGCATATCGTAGCCTTCGCTGCTGTCGTTTGCAAGCGCTTCACCCGCGGCGCGGCGAATATCTTCATCGCCGGTCAGCAGGGTTTGTGCGACGATCTCAAGCGATTCATTCGTGCCAATGGCAACCAGCGCCATGCAAGCCGCCCGCCGCACCGACAGGCTGGGGGCATCCATCACGTTTTCCAGTGCGCGGATCGATTTGGCATCGCGCATGGCCCCCACTCCAAGCACAGCAAGCTGGACGAGTTCAAATGAAAGCGATGTGGAAAATTGACGGAATAAAGTTGCGGCGCTTGGATCATTGCTGAGGACAAATGCAGCCATGGCTTGCCCGCGCAGGCTGAGAGGAATCCCTTCGCTTTGCAGGATGGCCGCCAGCGTGCCGAATAATTTTCCGCGCCAGGGAGCGTTTTTGGGCGCATCCCTCAGCCAACGTGCCGCCGCAAAAAGCGGACGGTGCATCGGCAGGCGTGAAAATTCCAACAGAGATTGCACCAGTTTGCTGGCATCACCATGCGCGGCGAAGTATCGCATGGCAAGGTATTTACCGGACCAATCCGGTTGGTTGAGGATTGTCTCTTCGGCGTTGTAATAGGTGAGCGCATGTCCGGCTAAGTATCCGGCAAAAACCGCGTGCACGAAACGCATTTTATTGTTGGGATGATTAATCAATAATCCACTGGCCGCCATTTTCCCAAGTAAACCGGAGGTTGGCGTGGCGACCACTTTTTCGATTTTCTTCCCCTTTTTGGGTTTCGTATCTTCTTTTATTGCTTCCGCTTCTTTTTCTTCAAGTTGTTCAGAAGCTTCACCTTCCGGGGTCTCTTCCGCGATTTCAAACGACTTCACCCAGGCGCGCGCTTTGCGCGGATCGAACACGGGTGTTGAGTTTGTCATCACTTGCATACCGAGGGTTTCCAACGCCGCCAATGGTGTGTTGGCGGGAGCTATGCGCCGAATGTGAGTGGCGATCACTTCCAACACGTGCGGGCCTAAACTGTCGCCGGCATACGCGCCCCAGGCTTTGAGGGTTATTTCAAGGGGAGTCAAATGCGCGTTGTCGGCACTCAGCCAAACGTTAAGCAGGAGCGGGTCCACCTGGTCAGGCCCAGTCTGTGCCCAGGCTTCCATCGCAACCGTCTGCGACCAAAGCTGTCCCCATTGTTCCATGAATTTTTCATTTTGATGGCGCGACCAGGTACAAAGGGTGAGTGGGGCAAACCCGATTGGAATCAAACCATCCAAATATTCAGGAGCGCCGGTGGTGACAATGCGCGTCTGCGGATAGTTCTGGAGAACGATTTTAAAATATTCTGAAATGACCTGCTGGCTCTCCGGGGGGATTTCGTCAAATCCATCCACGAGCAAAAGGGCGAGACCGTTTTTGAATGTGTTCTTGAAAAAGTCCGGCAGTTTTCCAAGGTCGAATATGGGTGCATGTTCCGAGGCGGCTTCGATCAAGGGATTGAGCGCATCTTTCGGATCTGCGATTGGAAGTTTTAAATCTGCCACATGAAACAGGAACGGGATGTGGCCTTTCAACGCTTCGAGATTTTCGCTTCGATTCGCGGCCAGAGATGCGAGGCGCGCGAGGGCCACTGTCTTGCCGACGCCGGGTTGGCCGACGATGACGATGTTGGCGTTTCCAGAAATTGCCTGTGGAAGGGTGAGGGCCTGGGGCAGATATACGGCGGCAATCTCCGGCCAGGCTGGCAGGTAGGGCAATGTCTGCGAGATCACATCCTCAAACTTTGGCGGCATGCCGGGCTCCACATTTTGCGGCGGGGCAATCAGCATGGGTTCCTGGAGGATTTCATCCAGTGCGAAGAGCTGCGCGGCGAGATGCATCCCTTGTGCGCGGCGTAATGTGATACGGCGGTGATTCTCTTCAACAGTATTCGTTTTGCGGCTCTCGGCGGCTTCGCGTTGTTCCTTTAAATTGGCGCGCATTTCCTCCCATAATGGACGCGCCCGCGAAGCCAGCAGCCAGAAAATGGTCGCGGAAATAAAGCCAAGAAAAAATGAAAAGGGATAAATCTCGATTTGGAACATGGTCGTCGTTTAGTTCGCGAACAGGATACGTCCGCAGGAGGGACAGTTCACCAGTTGTTTTTGGGAGCGGGCATTTTGTTGCACGGAGGCATTCAGTGTGGTGCCGCAGGATGTGCAGGCATTGTCGTTGATCTCTGCCACGGCCACGCCGCGTTTTTGCTGGCGAAGCCCTTCATAAATTTGAAGCTGGCTGCTTTCGATGGGAGCAAGGGCCGCCTCGCGTTCCTCTGTAAGCCTTTCGAGCTGTTTGATGATCGCTGATTGTTCCTCGATCAATTTTCCATGCTCGCTTCCCAAACGTGCCTGGATTTTCTCCAGGTCGGTTTTTGCAGATTGCAGTTCGTTTTCCTCAGTCTCCACCTTTAACATGGCTTCGAGTTGGCGTTCCTCCAATGTGACCAGGTATTTTTTTAAGGAAACAATATCTTTTTGCAGGTCTTGCAATTCTTTTGGGTTTTTTATATTGCCGCCATATAGACTTGATTCGGCGTTTTCGATCTTTATTTTCTGGGCATCCACTTCCGCTTCCGCGATTTTCATTTCGTGGCTGGCGCGGTGATGGTCGGCTTGAGCGGTTTCGGTGCGGCTCAATGCTGCTTTTAGTTCAACATCATTTTCAAGTGTTTTGCGGATTGTCTCCAGTTGGGTACGGGCGCGGTCTATTTGACGATCTACCTGCTGCAGTCGGAAAAGTCCCAATGAGGCGCTCATACTTTGAATTATATACGATGTGCGAAAAAAAGACCCTGTTTTTGCGTCTTTGGCGAAAACAGGGTCTGGTTAATTATTGAGTTGTAATGTTGAAGTAGTTGTATACAGCCTGGGTCAGGTTTACAAATAGCGGATTTGTGTTGTCCCAGATGTTTTGAACGGGATGATAGGTGTAAATGGCAAGGACGAAGTTTCCACCAGAGGAATATACAATGCCAACATCGCTTGTATCATGCATGATGCCATCCCTGGAGAGCACGTAACCATGCTTGTGCGGTACGAGAGTCCCGTCCGGGACGCCGCCCTGGATGAGGGAGCCGAGCTTGTCCTGTGCCATGAAATCAATCAGCAATTGACAGGTGGCGGGGTTGACCTTATCCGGGAATGCTGCCACCAGCGCGCCGCCGCCGCTTTGCGCACATTGATAAATATCCGCAAGCAGGGAGCCCATTTCAGCGGGCGTGGTTTGGGAGTAGGGGTCTGGGTCAACAAAAACATCGGTCCTTGTATTGCCGGGGGTTTGGCGTCCTGGCAAAAGGTTTGGCGCACCGAGGAAGAACATCCCTCCGAGAAACGTGCTGTTCAAGCCAAGCTGTTCCATGTTTTGGGTGACGATGACGGGACCGTTATTTTTGTCAATGCGTTCAAGCACCTGGTCTGTAGCGGAGTTATCCGACTTTGCCAAAACGCGGGAGATGACATCCGTTGTGGCGGCGTCGAGATTACTGCCGCGGTTGATCAGATAGGATGCGACGATTGGCACTTTAATGGTACTGGAAGCCGTGAAGGCAATATCTGGCTCCGTTGAAATTTCCTGCTTGTTATTCATCGCAAAGTGGATCTCCTGCCCGTTTTGCAAATCGCGCATGTAAAAGCCGATCAACCCATCGAAATCGGAAACGGTAACGATTTGTTTGAGCAGGATTTCGAGGTTTTCAATGGTTGGCCTTGCCGCGGAACTACGCGTAAACGAGAGCGCAATCGAACGGTTTGTTGGCGATCTCAAGGCATCTGTAATCAGCAGGACGGCGCGGTCAAGGTCGAGAGTCTGCCCGGGCGCGCCGGGCAGGAACGAGGTCCCGCCCGGAACCGGCTGTGCAGGGGCAGGAGGCTGGTCATAGCGCAGCGCAATCTCATTTTGCAGATATTCGCGCAAACGTTCCTCGGAAATTCTGGAGCTTAATGGGATTTGCGTCTCAGATGGCGTGCGATTCCAAATGAAATCCCAAAACCCGCCCCAAAATGGGCCGCCAGTGCGGCTGAGGTCGGCGGCGGCGAGCATGGTCTCCACATCAATTTCAAAACCGACCGTGCCCGGGTCGATGTGGATGACCGCGTCACCATACTGAGCTTCAATGGGGGATGTGTACACTTCAAGCAATCTTTGAGATGCCTGGGCGGGTGACAAGCCGCCAACAGTAATGCCGGCAATGGTCATACCGGCGGGGTAGTTGTTTCTTTGACGACTGTAATTGATGAGGGAAAGGATTGTAAGTACGAGCGCGACGGTCAGGAATAAAATGGATACACCCCGAAGGATGGTGTTGGTATTGCGGTTTCTCACGCGGCCTCCGAAATTATGATGAAAATCACATAAAAAGTATAACACACCAAAAATGACGCCTGTGCTAGAATAGCTCTGCCGGTACGCTGGCACATCTCTCCTCAAAGGATGGATATGTTACGCTCTTTTCTCATCTATCTTTCCAAAGCCGCCTGGGCGCAAAAACTTGTAACAAACTGGGGGTTTGCATGGCGTACCGCATCCCGCTTCATCGCGGGGACAAAACTCGAAGAAGCCATGCGCGTTGTTCGCGAATTAAATGCAAAGGGGATCAATGCGACTCTCGACCATCTCGGTGAACATACGAATACCCCGGAAGAAGCCCAGCAGGCCACAGACGACATCTTCGCGACTCTGGACGCGCTGGGAGCTGATTCTGCTGCGAGGGGCAATGTCTCCATCAAGCTGACTCAGATCGGCCTCGGCCTCGACGAAAGCCTGTGCGCCCAGAACCTGGAGCGCATCCTTGCCCGCGCAAAGCAAAACAACACCTTCGTCCGCATCGATATTGAAGACACGCCCTACACCGACAAAACCATTAACATATATTACGCCTTGCGGGAAAAGGGATATGAAAATGTCGGCATGGCGGTTCAATCCTATTTATATCGCGCCGAAGCGGACACACGCCGCATGGCGCAGGATGCGACCCCCATCCGTTTGGTGAAGGGCGCGTACAAAGAGCCGCCCGATAAAGCCTTCCCCAAAAAAGCAGACGTGGATGCCAACTATGACCTGCTCGCAAAGATTCTGATCGACGCATCCCTTGCGAATGACACCAAATTATCAAACGACGGACGCGTGCCGCCCATCCCTGCGATTGCATCTCACGATGAAAAACGCATCGCCTTTGCAAAATCCTATGCTGAAAAAGCAGGTCTGCCCAAAAATGGATTGGAATTCCAAATGCTCTACGGCATCCGCCGCGATTTGCAGGAATCACTGGCAAAGGAAGGGTATCCTGTGCGGGTGTACGTCCCGTTTGGGACGCATTGGTATCCATATTTTATGAGGCGTCTTGCGGAACGCCCTGCCAATATCTGGTTCTTTGTTTCAAATTTCTTCAAGGGATAGATTGGTTTATTGGAAAACCAGCGGCAAGGCTGCCAGCCTCGCCGCTTTTTTAATTGTGGGTCTATACTTCGATTGGGTTTACACTCAATTTTTGATTTTTATCGGGAATATAAAACAGATTTAACGCCGAAGCCAGGTAAATCATTAAGTAACCTAAAATTGCGGTGATAGGCGGGATATTCAACAAGTATTCAAATACTCGGTTGGAGTTAATTAAAGCTGTCCCTGAAAGAGTGAGGAAAAGGATTGCATACCCAACGTCACTCTCTTTCTGTGTTGAAAGCAACAGGTATACGATTGGTGCCAGCAAAAAGACATGGTGGTGATACCAGATCAAACTGGAACTGATTGTCATTGTTACAATGCCGAAGTTGAGGGCCGCAGTAGCATTGACGTGCTTTCGAGAGTGGACAAGCGCCACAATCCAGAAAACAAGTGCGAACGTGGAAAACAAAGGCCTGATCCACTCAATGTCACTGCCTGCCAGCCATTTGACCAGAGTATCAATGGTCTGGTTATTCATGCCCGGATAACCCCTGGTGACCTCGGGCAGGATTTTCAGGAAATCAAACCAGGTTGGGAGACCAAAAAGGAAAATTGAAAGTGTTGCTAGAAACAACAGGTAAAGGGATATTCGAATTAAGCGCTGCCAATCACTGCGGAGGAGGGGATAAGCGACCAGCAGTATAGGCGAGATTTTGATTGAAATGGCGGCAGCTAATCCGAAATCTCCGATCCAGTTGTAGCGGGGATCAGAGACGCCCAGAATGAACAGTGCGATTCCAAGCAACACCAGAGAGTTGACCTGTCCAATCGTAAGTTGTTCCCAAAAAGGCGCATAGAATATTGTTCCAACGGCGAGGTATTTCATTGCGGGTTGGCCGATTTGATTTGGGGAAAGCTTGAAGATAAGTAGTACGGAGAGCAACAAGCTAATGATGTTGATTGCTGTCCATATCTCGATGGGGTGTTTCGTTTTCTGTAATGGGGCAAAGACCAGTAGTGCGGTTGGCGGGTAAATAAAAGATGAACCGATCTCGAAAGGCTGATAGGCATTCT
>JACPVB010000288.1 GCA_016191985.1 Chloroflexota bacterium
GCTCATCAACTACGTGGACGAGATGAAAGCGGCTGATATCGCCATCCTTGAATTATCTTCCTTTCAATTGGAACAGATGACCATCTCGCCAAACATCGCCGCCGTTTTGACTATTCCGCCCACTCACCTGGACCGTCACGGCACGATGGAAGCGTACACGAATGCCAAGGCACGCATCCTTGAATTCCAAATGGAAAAAGATACGGCCATTCTCAGCAGAGACGACAAGGGCGCGTGGAGTTTACGCAATAAAGTTAAAGGCAATTTGTTAACTTTCAGTCTGCATGAGTTGGATGAAGGTTTGAACGGTGCATATTTACAGGACGGATTGTTGAATCTACGTGATGGAAACGCCTACCTGCCTTTATTGCTGCGTGAAAAGATTCAATTGCGCGGCGACCATAATGTAGCCAACGTGCTGGCCGCGTTCACAATTGGACATGCCGCAGGATTTAAATTGGATGACATGCTCGAAGCCGTGGAGGAATTTCGCGGCGTGCCGCACAGGCTGGAGCTTGTTCGTGAATTGAACGGCGTGCGTTGGTACAACGACTCGATTGCAACCGCACCTGAACGTGCCATGGCCGCCATCCATGCGTTTGAGGAGCCCATCGTGCTCATGCTCGGCGGACGAGACAAGAATCTGCCGTGGGGCGACATTGCAAAATTGATTTGTGAACGTGTGGATCATTTGGTGGTTTTCGGCGAGGCTGGGGATATGATTCAGAAAACCGTGGCAAGCGTCAGCGGAGAGAGAGGCGTGGACATTCATCGCGCGGAGACTCTTAAAGAAGCAGTCGCTCTTGCCGCGGAAGTCGCCAACGCCGGTGATGTTGTCCTATTATCGCCGGGTGGCACAAGTTATGATGCGTTCAAGGATTTTGCGGAGAGAGGAGAATTTTTTAGAAAATGGGTACTGGAACTTTAGTAAAGGAAAGACAATCGTATTCGTCTCACAGCCCCGCTGGATTCCTGCGCGGCTTTGATATGCCGCTGCTTGTCTCGGTGGTGGCGCTGGTGGTCTTTGGGTTGTTGATGCTGTACTCCGCCTCGTGGGATTTTTCTCTCGGCGCATATGACGACCCGATGTATATGTTCAGCCGCCAATTGACATGGCTTGGGCTTGGTTTGGCCGTTGCGATTTTTCTTGCGTTCTTTGATTATCACAACTGGCGCAGGCTGGTTGTGCCCGCCATGGCATTGACCGTTGTTTTGTTGATGGGTGTGTTGCTGATGAATGAAATTCGTTTCGGCGCGAAACGCTCTTTCATTTCTGGTTCAGTGCAGCCTTCCGAATTGGCGAAGTTGATTTCGATTTTATATCTCGCAGTTTGGTTGTATGCGAAGCGCCAGCAGTTACACGATATTTCCTTTGGATTAATTCCTCTGGGTGTGATCCTCGGTGTGGTGGGTGGGTTGATCTACCAGCAGCCCGACCTGAGCGCCGCCGCGACCGTGCTTGTGTTGGGAGGTTTGCTTTTCTTTTTGGCAGGCGGTGATTTGAAACAGATCGGCGGTTTGTTGATTGTGGCATCCGTCGCTGCGTGGTTGGTGGCATCCATCAGTCTTACGGGTCAGCAACGCGTGGGTGATTTTCTGGCGGGCATCAAAGACCCATTGCAGGCTTCGTATCATGTGCGCCGTTCGTTTGAAGCCATTGTCAACGGCGGCTGGTTTGGCATGGGGCTGGGGCAGTCCCAATCTAAGTTGACAGGTTTGCCTGTGCCGCCCACGGACAGCATTTTTGCGGTCGTTGTTGAAGAACTTGGCTGGTTTGGTTCTGTTGCATTAATTTGTTTGTATGGTTTTCTCGTCTGGCGCGGACTGGTGATCGCCCGCCGCGCACCGGACATGCTCGGCACATTGCTCGCTTCCGGTTTGGTGATTTGGATCGGCATGGAAGCGCTCATCAACATGACCGTGATGGTTGGCCTCATGCCCTTCGCGGGTAACGCTTTGCCGTTTGTCAGCGCGGGCGGTTCAAACCTTGTCACTACGCTTGCGGCGCTGGGCATTCTCTTTAATATTTCACGCCAGGCTGGCGATGGCACGATTTCAGATGAAGAATGGAGGTCCTACAGTGCGGTTGCTAATTTGCGCTGGTGGAACGGGCGGCGGGGTGTATCCCGCACTCGCCGTTCTCGAAGCGCTGAAAAAGCTGCAAGTTGAAGGTTTACAAATTGCAAGTTCCAACGTTGTTAACCTTCAACCTTCAACCTTCCAACCTGCCAGCCTGCAAACTCTGTGGGTCGGCGGTGAAGGCGGCATGGAAGAGGAACTCGTGAAACGCGAAGGCATTTCCTATTGTTCTGTTCCGGCTGCGGGCGTGCATGGCGTTGGCCTGCGCGCCCTGCCTGGCAATATTGCCAAACTCACCCGCGGGGTACTTGAATCGCGCCGCATTCTGCGCGATTTCAAACCCGATGTGCTTTTCTTCACCGGCGGGTTCGTGGCAGCGCCCATGGCGGTGGCTGGCCGAAATATTCCAACCGTATTGTACGTGCCCGATATCGAGCCGGGCCTTGCGCTCAAATTCCTTTCCAATTTTTCGGATGTCGTCACGGTGACCGCGCCCGACTCGAAGAAATATTTTTCACGCCCTGAGAGAATCACCGTCACCGGCTACCCGCTTCGTGCCGACCTTTCAAGCTGGTCCCGCGAAAAAGCGACTCAACACTTTGGGCTGGACGCTACCAAACCCACCCTGCTGGTCACTGGCGGAAGCAAAGGCGCGCGCTCCATCAACATGGCCGTCTTGAATCATCTTGAAGAACTTTTGAATATTGCACAGATCATTCATCTCACAGGTTCATTGGATTGGCCCGTTGTTGAAAAAGCCGCGCAGGCTTTGCCCGTGCAGTTGAAGTCTCAATATCATGCCATGCCATATTCTCATGAAATGGGCGCCACCCTGGCCGCAGCGGACCTGGTTGTTTCGCGCGCGGGCGCATCCACGCTGGGTGAATATCCCTTCTTTGGGCTGCCCGCCGTGCTTGTGCCATATCCGTATGCCTGGCGCTATCAAAAAGTCAATGCCGATTATCTTGCCGAACAGAACGCCGCCGTCATCTTGCAGGATGAATTGTTGGAAGATAGGCTCCTGCCCGTGGTGAAAGATATATTGATGAATGAAAACAAACGGGAAGCCATGCGGGCCGCGCTGAAAAAATTATCCAACCCCAATGCGGCGAAAGTGATCGCCAGCCAGTTGGTTAAACTGGCAGGAGAACAACCCCTATGATGAGCATTGTTTATCTCTTTTGGATGTACGTCCTGCTTTTTGCGGTGATTGGCGCCATGCGCGGGTGGGCAAAGGAATTGCTGGTTGCGTTCAGCGTCATCACGTCGCTGGCGGTCAATTTGCTTTTGGAGAAATACATCCCCCTCGTCCGCGACCTGGATAAAGCCAGCACCTCTGTCTTTTGGATCCGCGTCATCATTTTGATCGCCCTGGTTTATTTTGGATATCAAACGGTATCGCTTCCACGGCTTGCATCCAAGGCGGCGCGAGAGCGTTTGCAGGATGCGTTATTCGGCGCGGTGCTGGGCGGTTTGAATGGCTATTTCATTGCAGGAACCGTCTTGTACTACAACCATGTGGCAAACTATCCTTACAGCGATGTTATCAGTCGCGCTTCAGACCCCGCTATTGCGGAAGTCATTGAAAGGATGATGAATTACATGCCCCCGCGCTTTTTAGGCGAGCCGGGCATTTACTTTGCCGTCATCATCATCCTTATTTTTATTATTGTGGTGTACATCTAGCGATTAGCAATTGGCGATTAGCTTTTAGCTAACTGCTAATCACCAACAGCTAGGAGCTTAATTATGAAACGAATTCACTTCATCGGCATTGGCGGTTCGGGGCTTTCTGCCATCGCGCGCCTGCTCAAGGAAAGCGGCTATGAAGTGACAGGTTCGGACCGTGTCCTTTCCCAATTTGCCATGGATTTGCAAAATGAAGGCATTGCCATTTATATCGGGCATCATCCACGCAATGTGGGCGGCGCGGATCTGGTGATCCGCTCCTCCGCCATTGGCGATGACAACCCCGAAGTGAAAGCGGCGAAGCACGCTGGAATCCCGGTTTACAAACGCTCAGACTTTCTGGGCCAGTTAATGTCCGAGAAAACAGGCATTGCCATCGCTGGCACACACGGCAAGACCACCACCACTGCCATGATTGCATGGGTCTTGTACGCGATGAAACGCGACCCTTCCTTCATTGTGGGCGGCACGTTGAACAATTTAAAAGTCAACGCCCATGCGGGTAAAGGCGATTTATTCGTGATCGAAGCGGATGAATATGACCGCATGTTCCTCGGCCTCAAGCCGCAAATTGAAGTTGTGACCAACCTCGAACATGACCATCCAGATATCTTTCCAAAATTCGAAGATATGTATTTGGCTTTTCAAAGTTTTGTAGATTTGCTTCCACCCGACGGTTCGTTGATCGTTTGTGCGGAGGATGAAGGCGCGGTGACGTTGCTGTCTCATGCGCGCCGCAAGGGATTGAACGTTGTCTCTTACAGCGTGCAGGGTGAGATGACCATCAACAGCCCGCAATGGATGCAGGCGCGCACCATCAAACCCAATGATCGCGGCGGCTTTGATTTTTCTGCCATGACGAATATCGGCTCATTATCCGCTTCGTCTATCCAGGTTTCCTTGCAGGTGCCGGGCGAGCATAATGTCCGCAATGCGCTGGCTGTGCTGTCGGTTGCGGCAACGCTCGGCCTTCCCTTACAGGAAGTGGCGGAAGCATTGAGTGAATTCACCGGCACGGGTCGCCGTTTTGAAGTGCGCGGCGAACACAACGGCGTGGTTGTGATCGACGATTATGCTCATCATCCCACCGAAATCCGCGCCACGTTGGCCGGTGCAAAGACGCGATATCCAGATCATCGCATTTGGGCGGTCTGGCAGCCGCATACCTATTCCCGCACGCAGACCCTGTTCTTTGAATTCTCGCGCGCCTTTGCCGATGCCGACGAAGTGCTCGTTACTGAAATTTATGCCTCGCGCGAAGCACAACAGGGTTTCTCTTCCGCTGAAGTGGTCAGCGCCATGCCGCATCCATCCGCGCGCTTTACAGGCTCGTTGGATGACACGAAAAAATATTTACTGGAACACGTTCACTCTGGCGATGTTGTCATCGTGCTCTCCGCAGGGGATGCGGACCAGATCAGCTCCGACCTGTTGAGAGAACTGTGAGGCAGACATGGCTGACGAGAAACATGCGCCTCAAGAACGGACCGAGGTAATTGCCCTGCCCCCGTTGAAGATGGTCCTCGTCCACGCAAAGGACGAACGCGAGAATGCGCTGACGGCTGTCATCAAATCCGCCGAGCCGCAGGAACGTGTGCAGACACAGGCGTTGAAGAAAATTATCGAACATTTGGAAAAGAAAGATTCATCGTGATGGTTATGACCAGTTCCGTACATGCCGTGGATGTGTTGCGCCAGCAGTTTGGCGATGCCGTGCAGGAGAATATTTCTCTTGCGCCGTATACGTCCGCGCGCATCGGCGGCCCGGCAGATGTACTTGTCACGGTTAAATCAGCGGATGAACTTGCGGCTGCTGTGCAATTGCTTTGGGAACATGAGTTTCCCTATTACATGCTGGGCGGAGGCTCGAACGTTCTCGTCAGCGACAAAGGCGTGCGTGGGGTGGTGGTTTTGAATAAGGCGAAGGAAGTGCGCTTCGAAACGGGTGACAGCCCCACAGTGCGGTGTGAAGCGGGAGTCGTCTTTAGCAATCTCGCGAATCGATGTGCATCCAAAGGGATGGCTGGTTTGGA
>JACPVB010000289.1 GCA_016191985.1 Chloroflexota bacterium
ATGAAGAAACTGGCGGTGGTGAGTCCTGCCGCAATGGTGTGCCAGAAGAACAGCCAACCCTTGGGGTTGGTGACCAACGCAAAGAAATCCACCAGTTCGGCGCGCCCCGTCACTTCATTGATGACGAAGCCAACTGGATGCTGCATCCAGCCGTTGGCGAGCAGAATCCACAACGCGGAGAGGTTCGAGCCGATGGCCGCAAGCCAGATCGAGGCGAGATGTACTTTTTCAGGCACTTTGCCTTCGCCAAAGATCCACACACCAAGGAAGGTGGATTCGAGGAAGAACGCCATGAGCGCTTCCACCGCAAGCGGAGCACCAAAGATGTCACCGACGAAGCGGGAATATTCAGACCAGTTCATACCGAACTGGAATTCCTGCACAATGCCAGTCACCACACCAATGGCAAAATTGATGAGGAAGAGCTTGCCCCAGAATTTTGACATTTTATGGAACGCCTCGTCCTTGGTCTGATAGTAGCGGGTGGCGAAGTGCGCTACGAACCAGGAAAGCCCAAGGGTGAGGGGGACAAAGAGGAAGTGGTAAACGGTTGTGAGGCCGAATTGCCACCGAGAGAGAGTGATTGGATCCATGTATTTGCCTCCGAACGAAAATCAAATAGGGAAAACTTTATCCAAATTGGAAAAAACCTTGACCAAATTGGTAAACGATTACTGTTATTGTAAATATTGTAGGCGCTATTGTAACGTGAATATTGTCACAAACAAAGTTGATTAATGTAATACATAAATTATGTATGTACTTTATTTATTATAGGACTTAAAAGGTGGAATTGAACAACTCTTCTATAAAAGAGGTAACGTGTCCGGGATGTCTCGAAAAATCAAAAAGCATCGGTTTGATGACAACCGATGCTTTTTGATTTGACCTTTTGGTAACTCTGTCTACGAGCGTTTGCTTTGATACACTGCCGCCAAAATTTTCAGGTTCAACACAATGAACCGCCAGAATTGATAGAGTTTAAAGTTCATCCAGAACTTTTCAGCTTTTGAGAATTCCTGTGAGGTTTGCATTTCGTTTCTCCTATTCAGGGATGATGGTCCAGCCGGGGCGGGCTTTGAACTTCCAGATGAAGGTGTGATGGAGCATGAACTTCATCCACGCGCCGCTGACGCCCATTTCAAGATGGGAGGTGAACAAGTCGCGCCCGAACTCGTTTTGGTAGGTCTTGCGGTCGGGAACGACGGGGCGCATAACGATGGTCACAGCATTGCCGTCCCAGAGTGAGTCGCCCATGCTGGCGATACAGGCAGCGACCATTTCGGTCATCGGTTCGCTGTGGGTCATCTCGCCTTTTTCGATCAGGTCGGCAATGTTCAAGGCAACCACACGTCCGATCATCCCACTGACCATGCCGGTGCGCGGCGGGGCGGGGGCAATCGCCAGGTTGTTTTTGTTGGTGAACGGCTTGGAAATGGGGCCGGGAGGGGCAAAGGCAATGCCCGCCGCGAAGACGTTTTTGTACGCGGGATTCTGATATCGGGCAGGCCATGCGTCAGGTGTTTGAGCAAGCTCGGGGTAGGGAAGACCGTATTTCCCATCCACAAGAACAAAGCCGGCAGGGTTGACCATCTTCGATGAAATATCTTCACCATCCTTGCCGATGTACTTGAACGGCTGTCCTTTGAACTGCGGAATGAGCATCGAGAAATCGAATTCGGTGACGCCTTCCTCGCCTTCATAATTCTGCCAATGGCTTTTGCCTTCTTCGACTTTTGTGACGCCGGTCTTCACCTGATAGCGGATGCCGTGATCGTTGAAGACGGAGGTGAGAAATTCCTCGCTTCGCATCAGATGACCGTTGCGCTTGATCTGTACCCCATTGACCCCGAAATCACCGACAGCGGGTTCGTTGGAAAGCCAGAGAATATCCGCCTTGTCACGCAGTCCTTTTTTGACGAGGTCTTTGTGGACATTGACGATGTATTCAAAAGCCGCGCCCTGACAGGTTGCGGCGGGATGGCCCGTGCCAATGACGATCTTGACCTTCTCGCCTTTTTTCATGCGCTCGCACAGGGCGAGGTAGGCGTCCCGTGTTTTGATAGCATGAGGAAGCGAGCAGATGGAATGGGTGAATCCATTTTCCGGGCCGAGGCCGGGCATCCCTGCAAAATTCAGCAGCGGCCCGGGCGCGATCACAAGATAGTCATAATCCAGACGAACCTCTTTGCCTGTGCCGACTTCATCGCCCAGCACATACTGGTTGCCGGCGTCGGGATGAATTTCCTTTGCTGCAGCGTGGATGAATTTGACATTCATCTTGTCATAAACGGGTTTGAGTTTAAAGATGGTTTTTTCCGGCTTCATATGCCCGACGCCCACCCAAACCCACGAGGGAACATAGCCGAATACATCACGGTTACTGATGACCGTGACCTCGTGCTTCCTCCCGATTCGGCTCCCCAGATACAATGCCGCAGTGTGACCTGCGAACCCTGCCCCTATTACAACAACTTTTGCCATGTTCTCTTCCTCCTCTGGAAGTTAAAAATCAAGACAGGCAGCATCCCAGGATGCTGCCTGTCTTGTTGACGAACGTAGCCGAAGCAAACACACGCGCGGAGAGAATCCATGCGTTACATGAAAAAAACAAATGTGCCAGGTTTTTTTGCCAGCGAGTCAAGGTGAATAAATCCTCATCCAAAACATGATGTGGAATTCACGACGTCCATCGAATGATAAAGTGATGACCGTCTCTCGGTATTTGGCTATCGGCTCATATTAAATTGGGCTTGTTTGTAATTGTTCTTTCAATCTAATCATACAGCAAATGTTGCTGATAGTTGCGGCCCAAATACTTAATTTTGCTAATTCGGGTTGGGATAGATACTTTCTGTGCCGGGCTTTTCCACACCGTCAATGGAGCGGGTTCCGTAAAGTTCACCGTTGATGGTGACCGTGTAGACCCCAGCGCCGGAAACCTGCTGATCGGTTTCGGAAAGGCTTTTCCAGGTGAAGGTGAGTTGATTTCCTTCCAGAATGCCTGTGCCTTCATGAATGCCGCCAGAGACCAGCCATTGTAATTTGTATTCGTTGGGTTTTTCACCGGCGGTGATGAAAAGTGAACCGCCGTATTGTTCGCCTGTGGGGTCAACTGCATTGACCGCGTAGTTGCCAATGATATTTGGCACATTGTCAACGGGCGCGTCCGCGCTGAGTGGGGCGGGTTTGCCCCTGCAAGCCGAAAGGCTGATGGCGAGCAATAAAATTATGATGCTGATTCGTTTCATGGTTCCTCTGTTTTATGTACCGCAAAATTCATTTTGCGCCTGTATTGGGTGACAAGCCAACAACTCGCAAGATAAATCTTACGGTACAGTTTAATCTTCTTCCATCGTCATCAAAAATGCGATCAAGTCCTCGATTTGTTCTTCGGTAAGGATTTGCCCAAAGTTTTGGATCATCTGTCCTTTGGGGAAGCCCGGGACGACGAAGGCGTTGGGTTCGACGATGGATTGATGGAGATATTCTTCCGCTGTCAGTCCGGGCACGCGCTGGTCGGCGCGGTTTGCGATGCCGTAAAAAGATGGGCCGATGATGGTCTCGCCTTTTTCAAGGGAGTGACAAATGCGGCAGCCTGCATTCACACCCGCGGCGGTTTCATAATATATTTTTTCGCCCATCTTTGGGTCGGGGATGTGCATGTCTCTAAAGTTAATGGTCAGCGCCTGGCGTGGTTCGAGGGTGATGGTTTTGTCAAACAGGATCTGCTCAATGC
Source organism: Chloroflexota bacterium (assembly GCA_016191985.1). Lineage (GTDB taxonomy): Bacteria > Chloroflexota > Anaerolineae > Anaerolineales > Villigracilaceae > Villigracilis. The sequence goes on from JACPVB010000289.1 coordinate 3,740, forward strand.
TGGCATCGGGCCGGTCATACATTTTGATGGTGATGCGATGCCGCCCGACAGGCAATTGAATCTGTTCAAAAATTCGCGCGCCCTGGTTGATGTGATTGTCCCTGGCGGTGTAGGTTTCGTCGAAGACGAGTTTGTGATCCACTTCCAGCGTGAGGCGTGTTGGATGGTGGAGATCAGGCTCGAGCGCGGTGGGAGGCGTCACGTCGTGGATGGCATAGCCGCTGTGATGAGTCATCTGAATGGCAACGGTGGCGGAATCCGCATTGAAGAATTTGGTCGGCCAATCACTCAGCCAGATTTGAAAAGCGGTGACAATTGCCATCACGCCAAGCAATGGGATGACAAAACGCAGATGCGATTTATTTGGCGTGAATGAAAACGCATTCGACTCAGACTTAATCTGTGAGTTGATTGCCTTGCCAAAATCATTCGGCGCAGCCCAGGCCGTGTGCACGAGCGGGATGAAATTTTGCTTGAGCTTTGGAAGCCGCTCGCCCGTGACACGCTCATTCAACCAAACATTTCCTTCGCGATTCGCGCAATCTTCCGGCGGACAGCCAATGAATTGAACATCGCTCGCGCCTGCTTCGAGCGCCTGCGCCGCGAGGTTTGGATTTGCCATTGCAAT
>JACPVB010000295.1 GCA_016191985.1 Chloroflexota bacterium
GAATAGTGTATCCGATGGCATTGAAGCATAACCTTGAAGAAAGCTGGCCTTCACACAACCTGACCCTCGAAATTCAATGCACGAAATGTCACTTTGCTGGCAATGCGGTTGGAGCGCCAGAAACCGTAACCGAAGGTGAGATCCATCAGTAACAGTCTTCTCGGCTGATATACCTTCGAAATAGAGCAGATGGTTATCATGCGGGCTTCACCTGCATGATGACCATCTCTTATTTGCGACTACATCCACAAATTTCCGCTATAATTGATTTATCTGTTATGCTTCCCACAACGAACGGTGGCGGGCCGTATTTGTTTATTTTCTTCTCGATGTGCCTCAGCTGAAGGATCGTGATTGCTAATATGCCAGCAGCAAAAACCAACACTCTTACACGCGATTTTTTCCTGGGCTTCATTCGCCTTCATATCCTATACCATGCATCGCAGGATGCCATCTTCGGATTGGATATGATCCGCGAGCTCGCCACACATGGGTACCAACTCAGCCCAGGTACGCTTTACCCGATTTTGCATGGCATGGAACGGGATGGTTTTCTACGTTCAGAAAAACAAGTCGTGGATGGCAAAATCCGCAAGAATTATTACATTACCAAAGACGGCAGGACGGCCCTCAAGGAAGCAATTATAAAGGTGCGCGAATTGATGGATGAAGTGGGTGTCATGTCAAGCTGAAGCCATGAATTTCCTTACCGCTTTTTTTGAAATCAACCAGGCCATTATCTTCTTCGCTTACGGGCTGGCTTTTTTTATCATGGGGCTGGTGGTGGCGTTGCAAAGCCGCCAATCCTCGCGGCTCGAGTTAGCGCGCAGTTTGAACTGGCTGGCTGGCTTTGGCATTCTGCACGGATTGAATGAGTGGGGCGATCTTTTCATTCCCATCCAGGCGACGTATCTTTCCACCCCGTTCGTGAATCTTCTTTACGTAATTCAACTGATCCTGCTGGCGCTTTCGTTTACATCCCTGTTTGCGTTCGGTGTCTCTTTGATGAAACCGTCTGGCAAACTTGGATGGCTCTCCGCTGCGCCCACCACCCTGCTCGTTGTGTGGGTGTTTATCACATTCTTTGTGTTGACCACGATCTATCAAGACCAAATCACCTGGCATCATGTTTCGAATGCGCTGGCGCGTTATTTCATCGCTTTTCCAGGCGGGCTTCTGGCGGCATACAGCCTCCGCGAACACGCCAGGCGACGCATCCTGCCACTCAAAGTCCCTGCAATCTACAATGCCTTGCGAGTCAGCGGTATCGCGCTCGGCGGTTATGCCATCCTGGGGGGATTGATCCCCCCGTCAATTCCATTCTGGCCGGGAAACATTATCAATGCAGAGACAATCGGAATGTGGATCGGCATACCGCCCCTGGCTTTTCGCGCGCTGATAGGGCTTGTGCTGGCTGTCTCCACGATCCGCGCATTGGAAGTATTCAAGATCGAAACGGAACGGCGGATCGAGGCGTTGGAACGTGATTCAATTGTCAATGCGGAACGAGAACGTATCGCGCGGGACCTGCATGATGGCGCGATCCAAAAGGTTTATACTGCGGGACTGCTGGTCCGCTCCATCTCTAAGCTGGCAGAGCCTCAAAGCGAAATTTCGCAGCGTACCGAACGAGCGGTTGCGGCGCTCCGCGATGCAGTAGTCGATTTGAGGAGCAATCTGGAGGCTTTACACAAAGGGAAATCCATCCCGGTTCAGCCTCTGGTATATCTGTTGAATACAGTGGCTGCCGACCCGCACTATACCACGATGGTCAACATCAAACTGGAAACAAGCCTTCCGCCTGATGCCAGTCTCTCGGCAGTACGAAGCGGTCACATTATGGCGATCATCAACGAAGCCCTGGCAAATATTCTGCGTCACGCGCGGGCGTGCAATGTTCTTATCAGCGCGGAAGGAAAAGACAAATTGCTGAAGATCAGGATCAAAGACGATGGAGTTGGTTTTACGCCGGGAAGCCCCTCCGGTTATGGGCTGCGTAACATGCGCGACCGCGCCCGCCTGCTTAATGGCTCGCTCGAGACCGAAACAAAACCCGGTAAGGGCACAACGATCACACTTGAAATCCCCTGGGTAGATTAGCGATGAAAAAGATACGCGTATTGATTGTTGACGACCACCACATTGTTCGGATGGGATTGATGACCATCATCAATGACCAGCTGGGGATGGAAGTGGTAGGCGAAGCCGGCAATGCAACGGACGCTCTACGCGAAGTGGAGCGGCTCAAACCCGATGTGGTGTTGATGGATATTCGCCTGCCGGGCGAGAGCGGCATCGAAGCCGCGAGCCAGATTGCCAAACGATTCCCACACTCGAAAGTAGTGATGCTTACCTCCTTCGCGGACGACAGCATGATCTTTCGCGCCATCAGCGCCGGGGCTGTCGGATACGTTTTGAAACAGGTTGAGGATGAGGAACTGCTGCGGGCAGTCACCGTGGCGGCACGCGGTGAGGCGGCCCTCGATCCATCTGTAACCTCGAAGTTGATCGCGCGTATGCGGGAGGCTGAACACAAAGGCGATGAGGATGCCTTCCGTGATTTATCCGAGCGCGAATTGGATGTGCTTAACCTGGTGGCGAAGGGCAAAACGAATCCTGAAATTGCGAAAAGCCTGAACCTGAGCGACAGGACAGTTGGGAATTACGTCAGCACGATTCTCCAAAAACTTCATCTAACCAATCGCATCGAGCTGGCAACCTATGCAGTGGAGCATCATCTCTCAGATCGGCTGGCAAAAGAATAAAACGACCTCCTGCGCAATTTGCAGGAGGTCGTTTTATGTATCAGCGGTTATCTATTCGCCGCCGAGCAGGATTCCCCAGACGGGCGGGAAGGTGAAGATCAAACCGACGGCAACCAGCACGATTGCAATGGTAGCAATGCGATTGAAGTTCGTCTCTTTGCCCTGCCAGACGTAGGTCAGAATCACCCAGGACAGGAAGAAAGCGATGATGCCCAGGCTGGATTTACCCATTAGGGGTCCGACGGGTTTATACCAATTCATTGATGTTTTCACCACTTCGCTGGCCTCAACAGCAAATGTAACGAGTCCGAGCACAGCGGAGCCGATTCCACCTGCGAGCAGGGCGGCGGCAACGGGACCGTTGGGTTTGTTGGTTTCAATAGTAGCCATGACTTATACTCCTTTTCAGATTTACCAGGCTCAGCGGATTGGGGCGGCTTTGGTGATGAAAGCGCCGAACATGCCAGCGACGGAAGCGGCGAAGAAAGCGACGGTGAAGAAGATCATCACCCAGCGGCGAATTTCAGGTTTCTTGGCCAGTGCTGCGCCATAGTATTGCACTACAAATGCGACCACCGTGGCGGCCATCGGCGAAATAAAGGCGACATGCTCTTTCCATTCCATGCCGAACTTATGCCAGAAGGCGGTGCTTTCGTTGGCAAGCAGTAGGTAGCGGGGAAAATTCGCCAGGTCGGTGAGGCCTTCGGGCGGGGCGGCGCGATACCACGGGTAGACAATGTATGTGCCCGTGAAGACCGCCGCCCAAACTGCGGCGGCCAATAGCCACAGGAATATTCGAAGGCGGCTAACGTTGGCATTGGCACCTTCCGTGGTTAGCCATTCAGCCTTCATCATATACACGCCAACCAGGGCGCCTGCAAAACCGAGCAGGAAGATAAAGCCGAAGACCATGCCGTGTGTGGTTGTCCATAGATCATTTGTGCTCATTAGTGTTCTCCTTTTGATTTGAAGTTGATCTCATTGTAGGACGATCATGGCCGCAAGCGTAGAGACTCCTTACTCTAATTTAATAGAGTAGGTTGTCAGGTAATTGAATGGAAGGATGGGATGAAAATCAGGGATGGGAATCGAAGAAATCCAGCACGCGGTGGTCGCAATCACTGTAAAAAGCGTGTTCGGCGTAGGCGACAAACAGTCGGTCCTGAATATCGATGCGGGCAGATTCGGAATACTCCAGCCCTACGTGTTTATCCCATTTCGAAAGCCGTGGATTGTCGATTAGAAAATTATTCTCATCCAGATTAGGTTGTTTTACCCTATATCTGATATAAAGTCGTGAAATATGCTCTCAAAGTCAGCCTTTTGTTATTCGTCGAACACGAAAAAAATGTCCGATTGTGTACACCCCTGCCCATGTGGATATCACGGAGATTCCCAAAAACCCTGCACCTGCGCGCCTGCGGTTGTGACCAAATATCAAAAGCGCATCTCCGGTCCATTGCTTGACCGTATTGACATCCACATTGAAGTCTCCCGAGTCGATTACGAAAAACTCAGCGGAGACAGACTTGGGGAATCAAGTGAAGCGATTCGTAAGCGCGTTCAAACCGCACGGGACATTCAACACAATCGATTTACCAATTCCCAATCTACCGATGTACTCTGCAACGCGGACATGCGTATCGGGGAGGTAAGGCAATTTTGCAAGTTACAGCCCGAAGGTCAGAGCTTGATGCGGGCGGCGATGAGTCAACTCAACTTGTCGGCACGTGCCTATCATCGCATCCTGAAACTGGCGCGCACCATTGCCGATCTGGCGGGCAGCGAAGAGATTCAATCTCCACATCTGGCGGAGGCGTTGCAGTACAGACCAAAGTTGATGATGGTTTAGGATGTAATAGGCTGACAATCTAGATCACGACATGCAACAAGAAAAACGATCTGTGGATTGATCGTCTATGGCTACAAATTCCGACCCCCAGGCTTTTTCCGCCTGCGGACCGTCCCACCCGTCCGCTGTATTTTTGGCAGGCATCAACGGGGGATAGAATCCGCAGAGCGTAACTTTTGACGACTGACGGTGGTTATATCGCTTTTTTCAGCGTAC
>JACPVB010000300.1 GCA_016191985.1 Chloroflexota bacterium
CGGGATATGAAGCGCTGATCGTCCGATTGTCTACCGGACTGCATGAACCCTGCGGCAAAGCAGTAGGGACAGTTCATATTGCAGACTCGGGAGATCACCAGATTGCTCATTGCGTTTGACTGCCGTCTTCCAGTAAACCCGCTTCCTGCCACGCGCGCAGGTGTTGATTGATTTCCGAAGCGGCTTCAGCGGAGGGCATGTTATTCATCGCGCTCAGTAGGCGGACGCATTGCGACAACGAAAGACCCATGGATAGCCAGCCCCAAAGCGCGGCGGCGTCCCCTTCCAATCGCTTTGTAACGTCTTTCTCTTCTTCAATGACCAATGTGAAATTCGCATCCCGGACCCAATACAGGTTCCTGGTCGTGTGTAATCGTACAGAGGGCGTCGTCTGCCTGAGTTGGGATTCGTCGTTCATGCCATTTCGCTTATGTGATCGGATGACTGGCATGCAAACCGTGCCATGGCGGCTTCGTCTGTCAGCCATTCGGTTGCCAGATCGTTCTCGTTCAGTCGCCGCAAAAGATTGGTAATCGTCACCAATCTCGTCTGCATACAAGTATTGTCATACCTGCCGATGGAACGGTTTCCGTTCTGCCGGACGTGACACCCGCCTGCGCAGTGGTAGCGGCATAGGCAATTGACACAGCTCGGTTTGTCCCCGTTGGCAAGTCTGCGGATGCCCTGCAATACGTTTTCGTTGATGTCGAATTTCCCGGCGCGGACTTTCCCCAACCGGAACTCCAGGCCCGCGTCTCTCCACGCCTTCTCTGGAAGGTAGCAGGCATCCACCGCGCCATCCGGCGAGATGATGAGCGCGTTCCTGCCCACCGGGCAGATCGTTGTGCGGCAGATGGAAACATCCGTGGTGGAATGAACCGCCGCTATGCCGTGCGCCTCCAGGATTCGCGCTGAAGCATGAAACTGGCGAGCGAATTCGACGGGGCCGGGCGGGAATAAACCCGCTTTTTTGGATTGCCCGGTGGGATGTACGCTCTCAAAACAGACAGCCTTCGGATGGAACTCTTCGACGATCCAAGCCGTGATTTCCATTATGCGACGCGCGGTCTTTTGGCTGATGCAGGAACGGAGGATCAGATCCGCTGAACCGGATGAAATTATCTTCGCGTTGTTGTAAACAATTGGGAATACGGGCTTGCCGTTTCTAGCGGGACGCTGGCTTTCCTGAATGTCCATCGGGCCATCCAATGACAGGATGACGGCATCGAAGTGGTCAGCCACCCAAGCGGCGACGTCTGCGCTGAAAATTCCATTCGTTGTGACTTCAAAATGGATGTCCATTGCGCGTTCTTCAGCTTTCCGCCGGGCATATACAACTGAAAAATAAACGACTTCAGGTGAATAAAACGGCTCGCCCCCAAAGAACTGAATATCTGCACGCTCGCTTTTCTCTTCGTCCAAGATTTCGAAATAAGCGTCTATAACCTGTTTCACCATCGGCAGGGACATGGCGCTTCCTGCGGATTGGTCGGTGATAAAGTCGCAGTATACGCATTGCAGACTACACGACCGGGTTGGGATGATTCCCAGAAAAAGCGGGGCAATTCCATGATTCTGCTGGGCGGCTGGAAGCGCGGATGGAGTTTCCTTCAAAGATTTGTAGAGGGATTGAATTTGGCGTGGGACGGCCCCTCCGGTTTCCAGACATCTTCGAAGCGTTTGAGCGGCGCTTCCATTGGTTAATGCAGTTATTCTCTGTAATGGCGAATAGATCAGCACCCTGTGCAATACAGAAATCGCATAATAACTGGAAGTTGCGGCATCCATGTCCTTTTATACGATACCCCCCGGCATTTTCAAAGTCAATCATGATGTTTGTCACTATTCCCCCTTTGCAGGCTGAAATAGCTGTTCTCCCGATATCCCTTGGTGCCTACGAATATTTCACAACTCTAAATTTCTCTTCATATCTTGGGTTTTCTTCGGTGCTGTCTTCGGCGCGGCGCGATTTCATGCGTTCGATGAGTTTTTCGACATCCTGCACCTGGGTTTTATGTTCGAGAACGGCTTTGACTTTGATGCCCCAGGTTTCGGTTACGTCAATGGTGGTGTTGGGCTGGTTGGTAAGCGAGCACCAGACTTCCTTTGGCGTGTGCGGCTGGAAGCCCTGTGCGAGCAATTCAGGGAAGTAAACGAGATTGCCAGCGGCGGGGAAGACGGCGTCTAGCACGACCTGTCCACAGGCGCGGTGATCGGGGTGGTTGATGCCGTAGGTGGCGAACAGATTTTGCGGGTCGCAGGTGACGAGGATATCAGGCTTGTGCCTGCGAATTTCGCGGACAATGTCACGGCGGAGATCAAGGCTTGGGACGAGGTAGCCATCTGGCAGGTCCAGAAAAAGAGGCGGATTTGCTCCAATCACTTTGGCCGCATTGGATTGCTCCGTGTGTCTGATCCCGCATAAACTTTCGGGAGTCATTTCCGGGTGAGTGGTGGGGTTGAAACCTTTGTCGCCGCAAGTCAGAAGAACATACGTGATGTTGTGCCCGGCACGTGCCCAGCGTGCAAGGGTAGCGCCGCAAAAAAATTCTGGGTCATCGGGATGAGCGAGGATGACCAGGATATTTTGGGGAGATGTCCAGTTTTCGGGGAGGAGGGTCATGGCTTTTACGAATTACGGATTACGAATCGTATAATCTGTAATTCGTAATCCGTAAGATTAATTTTTGTTATTGCGGGCTTTTCCGCACGTACATCCGCCGCCTTCGTGACGGTCACACGGCGCTTCGGATTTTCTTCGCAGGGCTTCGAGTTCATCCCAGGGCTGAATCTCTTCGCGGGTGAAGGTGAATTGCTGTGGGCGGCTGCCTTCCACTTCAATGAGCACCATCACCTTGTCGTTCATCGGCAGGACATCAATCACTTTGCCTTCGCCTTTGGGAGTGACCACGCGTTTATTGCGCTTGGGCAGGGTCTTGCGCGCTTCCACATATTGCTCGTATTCATAGATGAGACAGCAACGCAGGCGTCCACACATGCCGGTGATCTCGTTTGGCGTGAGCGAGATGCCCTGTTCCTTCGCCATCTTGATGGAGATGGGGGAGAAATCCGTCAGGAATTTGGAGCAGCAGCGGGTTTCAATTCCGCAAGCACCCATGCCGCCAAGCAGTTTCGCCACATCGCGCGGACCGATCTGCCGCATCTCGATATGCGTGGTTGGGTACAGCTCGTGCATATCCTTCTTGAGGGATTTCAAATCCACTTTGTCTTCGCTCTCAGTGCTAAAGAGGAAGGCGAGGCGCGAGCCATCGTAGTTGTATTCGGCGGCAATGATCTTAATGTCAGTAAGGCCAATTTCAGCGGCGCGGGCGCGGCAGTTGATCATGGCTTCGGTCTGTTTGTTCTGCCATGATTGCTGGAGGAGCAGGTCGCGCGGGGTGGCGCGCCTCTCGACGGATTTCCAGCCGCCTTCGGGTTGCGGAGGCGTTTCCTGCACTCGTTGCACCACTTCGCCGAGGTGTTTGCCGCGTGAAGTATCCACGATAACATGCTCGCCGACGCCCACATCGGGCACGGCGTTGGAGTTGAAGTGATAGATCTTGCCAATTTTGGTAAATCGTACACCGATAATATTAGGGTTCATGAGCCGAATTATACCGTATACAATAATCGAAACGACCTGACAAATGTGCCTGCCAGGTCGTTTCGGGTATCTGTAGTGAATGCTTATCAAAGTTTTGATTTCAAGAATTCCAGAATTTCTTCGGCCTTTCGAGAAGTGTCAATCGCAATAACTTTACCTGTCAGGGTGATCTCATCGGCAAGGCGGCCGGTGCCGCGCATGATGTAGGCTGGGCGGTTTTCCAAAAGACTATAGTCAATATCCGTCCTCGATATTTTCCCGCCGTTCACAAGCACGGTTATGGATTTACTGTCCCCGGCAATGCTGGTTGCGATTTTCGAGATCCACGCAGATTCATCCCCCCAATCGTCCCCTGGGATCAGAAAGAAATGGGTGTGATTGGGTTCCAAAATGGATGGTGGGTCCTCCTTCATCAGCAGGCTGTCAAAAACGACCCCGATCAGGGGAAAGGAAAAATTATTTTGTTTTCTTTGTTTTCCAATTTCGGTCATAATGCCTGCCTGAGTGCCTCCATCGATCACAACGGATTGTGTCTCTTCAGCCAGCTTTGCAACAATACCGATGGCTTTTCGCATCGCAGACTTATCCAGCCGTGCGATCCCTCCCGCACCACCTACCAGAACTATCACCGATTTTGGACATGGAATCCCTAATTCCTTGATTGCATTCTGAATACCTTTGTTATCAGAGATGTTTACGGCGTTAACAGGTATTCCGTCTTTAAGGGCTAGCTGTCTGGTTATCATGTTCTTCTCCTCTTGCAGAGATATTTTTACTTGGCAGCGCACTTTTAGTGCGCCGCCAAGCTTTTATGCTCATTCATCCAACTTGATCAGGGAGGACAAGCGCTATCACACGCTGCGGAATAGCCGCGCCGTAGATAGGAACACGACCGAGCCCAGTATAGCGACAATCAAACTGGTGAAATTAAAGCCCGTTACTCCTTGCGCGCCGAATGCGTTCATCAGAAGGCCCCCAATTAGGGCACCTACGATGCCCACGATGATGTTGGCCAAAGCTCCCATTTGGGCATCTGTTCCCATAATAAGGCTTGCGATCCATCCGGCGAGGGCGCCAAAAATGATCCATACTAAGATATTCATTTGTACCTCCAGAAAAAATAGTTTGGCGGCGGTACGGGTTCATGGATTCCATTCCCCATACCGCCGCCATTGATATCAGAAGCAGTTAGATCCGCGGCAAGATTAGAGCGTCGCTCGTCGAATCACGGCCAGACCTCCGACCAAGAGCGCCGAACCGATGATCGACCACACGACCGGGATTGCCTGGCCTCCAACGGCTACTGTAAACAACTCCGGCAGGCCGAACTGGCGCGCCACCCACAGACCGATAAATGCGCCAATGTAGCCTATTACGGCGGAGACGAGACAACCTCCAACTGAGTAGCCTATCAGAGACTGACCGATCATGCCGCAGACGGCAGCTACAACTGCCAGGATTAAGAAATCTATCAGAGTCATGTCTATCTCCTTTCTACAACAACGGTTTTGAGGCGGGCCTACTCCTTAAATTGGTTCATAAACCTTGCGACTTCCTGTTCTGCCTGTTCTTTGGTATAGCCGTAGCGCTCCTGCACTTTGCCGATCAGCTCTTCAATACGACCGTTGATGCGCGTGAGATCATCGTCGGTCAGTTTTCCCCACCATTGCTTGGCCATGCCTCGCGCTTGTTTCCATTTACCGGCAAGGACGTCTTGGTTAAGTATTACGTTCATGATTAGTCTCCTTTCATTCGACTATGAACTGTACGGAGTACAACATGACACGGGCTTTGTATACTGTATTCGAGTGATGATGTCGGCTGATTTTGTTTATAAGGTTGGTATTATCGTTCCTTTAAATCACACTCAGAGAGTGACGACTTATCTCAAACTCGAATCTCAATCGATGCTGAATTGCCATTATGGAACCCACCAATAGCGCAGATCATACAAAGCAGTTGTACCCTCTACTATCATTATAGGCACTTGTGGAACTAAATCATCACAAATGGCTGGTTTCTAACCAAATTCTATTAATCCTGTCTATTTAAGACTGAACGCGAGTGCAAGTTTAGTAAAAATTAATTCTTTAATCCAACCAGGGTAAGGGGTGAAAATTGTTTTTTTAAGAATCAAATAAGAATAAAAAAAGACCCGATGGATACGAGCGCCATCGGGTCTTCTGAACTCCAGCGGTACTGCGCAAGGGGAGTTACTCAACAATATTGATCGGGAGGCTGTTGTTTACACCGAGTGCCGCAACAGATACCTTTGCCGCGATCCTCTGTGAAATTTCTGTAAAGGCCTGTGCCACTGCTGAATCAGGAAATGAAACTACAATTGGTTTGCCGCTGTCACCGCCGATGCGGACGTTTTGGTCAATGGGCAGTTTGCCAAGGAAAGTTGTCTCTGTGGCCTGCGCCAATTGTTCGCCGCCGCCGGAGCCAAAAATATCCATGCGCGTGCCATCTGGCAAATCAAGAAAGGACATGTTTTCGATCACCCCAAGAATCGGCACTTCCAACTGTTTGAACATGTTGAGTCCACGCCCCGCGTCTTCGAGCGAGACGAGTTGAGGCAAAGTCACCACGACTGCGCCGCTCAGGGGGAGTGCCTGCGCCAGTGACAATGCGGCATCGCCTGTGCCAGGGGGCAGGTCAACGATCAGGTAATCCAACTCGCCCCATTCCACATCTCCCAAAAACTGGCGGATGGCAGAGTTGAGCATGGGTCCGCGCCAAATAAGAGGTTGACCGGGTTTGACGAGCAGACCCATCGAGATCATTTTCAGTCCATAGGCCTGGGCGGGGATGAGTTTCTGTCCGTTGGGCGGGGGAAGTTTTTCCACACCCAGCATGGTAGGCGTGTTAGGGCCATAAATATCCGCATCCAGCAAGCCGACGCGTGCTCCTGCCATCGCTAAAGCCACCGCCACATTGACAGCGACCGTAGACTTGCCAACGCCGCCCTTGCCTGAACCGACTGCAATCGCATTGCGGATGGGCATGTTGACCAGCCCGCGCATACGGCCATCGTTGGGAACGTCTGAGTCCATTTTGACTTCGACAGTCTTCACGCCCGCTATGGCCAACACCGCAGCTTTCGCGTCCTTTTCGATCTTTCCGCGGAAAGGACAGGCGGGCGTGGTGAGCATGATCGAAAACGCAACCTTGTCTCCATCGATTTCAAGGGCGCGAATCATGTTCAGTGTAACCAGGTCCTGGCCGAGGTCAGGTTCCTGCACTTTGCCCAATGCAGCGAGCACGGATTCTTTTGTAATTGTCATTTGTTTTACCTATTAAGAACTGTAGAAATGTAGACAGGTAAACACGGAAACAAAAAAGTGCACATCCTTGTTTCCCTGTCTACCTGTGTATGTATTTACTTATTACGCCGCTGGCTTTACTTCTGCTTTGGCGGCCTTGGCGGCTTCCTTTGCCCGGCGGGCTTCGTCTTCACGGGCCGCGTTCTCGGGGCGGATGCTGGCGTAATACGATGCGGGTTTAAGCAATTTTTCCAAATTGTAGACGCTGCGGTCGTAGGCGGCGATATCGAAATCGTGGTCCATCTTGATGGCATCAAACGGACAATATTCCGCGCAGAAGCCGCAATTCATGCAGATGTCCATATCGATGTAAAACTCGGTCGGGACAGGAACAGGCCGGCCCGTAGCGGGATCGTTTGTCCGCACGATCCAGATACATTGCGGCGGGCAGACCTTCGCGCAAATTCCACACGAGGTGCAGCGGACTTCCTTCTTGCCTTCCTCCGCTTCATCGTAAACGAGAAACGGCACATAGCGCATTTCTTCCGGCACGATCAATTGCTCTTCAGGATATTGCACCGTGAAGATGCCCTTTGTATCCTTGCTGGAGCGATGAGCGATGCCCTCGGTTGTGTTATAGCGTTTTTTGCCGCGCAACACCCAGGAAATATCTTCCGTGTACGTATCCCAGAATCGCTTCCAGGTGACGCTTAATCCTTTAAGAATGCCTTTACCATACATAAGTTGATTCTCCTGTTTAGCGATCCAGTTCGCCCATCACAATATCAAGCATTGCAAGGAGGGCAACGAAATCTGCGATCTTTGCGCCGACGCACATTTTCTCAACGGCTTGCAGGTTGACGAAGGATGCCGGGCGCACATGATAGCGATACGGATTCGGTTTGCCGTTTGAAACGACGTAGAATCCCAACTCGCCTTTGGGCGACTCAATGCGGCCATACGCCTCACCTGCCGGGACCCGCACCTGGTACTGCGGTTTCTGCGAGTTGATCGGTCCCTCGGGCATTTGCTTGAGAGCCTGCTCTAAAATTCGCAGGGACTGGCGAATCTCATCGAAGCGGATGAGATAATTGTCCATCATATCGCCGTTGTAGCGGACGGCCACATCAAAATCAAAGCGGTCGTAAATGGAATAGGGGTCGGCGCGGCGCAGATCATACGGCACACCAGCAGCGCGCAGAACGGGTCCTGTCACCGAATAGCGGATTGCGTCTTCGGCGTTCAACACGTGCATGCCATTCAAACGCGCCACCAAAACTTCGTTTTCATTCAGGAAGCGTTCCATTTCATCGGTCTTGGAGGGCAGGCGTTCATAGACCAGGTCTTTGATCTTCTGCAAGGCGAAATCGGGAATATCGCGCACTACGCCGCCAAAGCGGAAGTAGTTGCACATCATACGCGCGCCGGAGACGGCCTCGAAAATATCGAGCACCAATTCGCGTTCTTCAAAAGCGTAGAGCGATGGGGTGTACATCGTGCCGAGGTCGTTCATCAACATGCCGATGAAGATGAGATGGTTCTGGATACGGCTCAACTCTGCCATAATGACGCGGATATATTCCGCGCGTTCGGCAACGGGGATCTTCATCAATTTTTCAACCGTGGTTACATAACCGAAGTTGTTGCTCATTGAGTTGAAATAATCGAGGCGGTCGGTGTAGGGGATGATTTGCAAATAGGTGTTGCGTTCGCCGATCTTGTCGTGGTTGCGATGCAGGTAGCCCATCACGGGTTTGAGGCCGGTGATGGTCTCGCCATCCAGGGTGATGGCCACACGCAGCACGCCGTGCGTAGACGGATGGTGCGGGCCCATGTTCACGACGATGTGATCGGTCTTCAATGCGTCGTCTGCACCCTTTGATCTAAAGCGTTCAAGGGATGCGTACAGGTCATCTTCATTTTCAGGTTGGTAGGCTTCGGGGTCGAACCCTGCAGGGAAACTTAAATTATCGCGGAAGGGATTCTTGTTCTCAGCAAAGGTGTGCTGTCCATCGGGCCAGCGGCTTTTGAAGGGCTTGGCTTCCTCTTCAAAGAAGGGTTCCTTCCAATCCTTGCGCAGGGGATGGCCGTCATAACCTTCCCACATCAAAATGCGGCGCAGGTCGGGGTGGCCGGTAAAGCGGATGCCGAGCAGGTCGTAGGCTTCGCGTTCTTGAAAATCCACACCGGCCCAAATATCATAGAGAGAAGGGACTTCCACAGGATCAACGCGGTCAACCTGTACTTTAAAAATAAGCCCTGTGCCGCCGGTTGTCTTGTAGGCGTGGTAAACCACTTCCATTTTGTTTTCGGCGAGGTAATCCACGCCAGTGACGGCGGTGAGCAGATCGTAGCCAAATTCGTCACGGATAGCGGTGGCTACTTCCACGAGATTTTCCTTTTTGACGATAAAGCCTGTGTATCCGGGACGTGCATCAGCGGAGACACTGTCTGGGAAACGGGCAACCAGGTCAACAGTCGCAGTGAGAGGCGTTGCCATTAAGCACCTTCCTTTACTGCGGCAGCTTGTTTAATTTCCGCATTGCGTCGCACGTCGATCAAGTCGGGTCCCAAAATTGGCATGGGCACGTAGTTTGCGTCTTCACGGCCCTTTTGATACCAGCGCACTTTCTTGATGGACTGCTTGTCGATTTTTTCCTGCAATTTGATCATGCCGGCGATCAGAGCTTGTGGGGTGGGAGGGCAGCCGGGGATATACACATCGACGGGTAAAAATTTATCGATGCCAGCCACCACGTTATAGCCTTCCTTAAAAGGCCCGCCGCTCGAGGCGCACGCGCCCATTGCCACCACATATTTCGGCTCAGGCATTTGGTTATACAGGCGGATGATGGCGGGCAGCATTTTCTTTGTAACCGTGCCAGACACCAGCATCATGTCGGCCTGACGCGGCGTGGGGCGCATCACTTCCATGCCGAAGCGGGCCATATCGTAGCGGGCGGTCTGCGCGGCGATCATTTCTATGGCGCAACACGCCAGGCCAAACATCAGCGGCCACACCGATGAACGACGACCCCAGTTATACAGGCGGTCAATCGTTGTGATGGCTACAACATGTTCCAGGTCTTCGGGGATGTTGTAGTTCGGTAAACTTAATTTTTCATTTTCCATGAATGTTCTCCTCGAACCAGTCTTGATAGATTGCGTAAAGGATGTCGTCGTTCGCGAGAGCGGGGTCATCCTCAAATTCCGAAAGTTCAATCGTCCACGCGTAAATTTGTTGAAGCGAAACTTCTTCGATATTCACATCTTTGTGCTGTCGGCGAAGTTCCATGGCGATGGCGTAAGTGGATTCCCAGGATAAAGTCATCAGTTACCAGAAGTCAGTGCGTTTTATTACAAAGTGGATTATATCAGGGAGGTATGACAAGTCAATTGAATTATGCAAAAATATATTTGCAAAAATAAAGAAGTGAGTATAATCATGCTGGCTGGATGACAATCCCCGTCTCTTTCCTAGCCGATACTTGATTCTGTTTCGAGAGACATTTTCCCCCTATTGCCCGCACGGGGATAAACCCCCGCGCTACATTTACAAACCCCACTAAAGCGGACTGGAGATTCCTATGATTACCGCCAGACAAAAAGTTCTCGCTCACCTGAAAAAGACACGTTCCGCTTCTGCCCGTGAAATTGCGCGCGCCCTGAAAATGTCCGCGCCGAATGTTCGGCATCACCTCTCCGTCCTTCGCTCGGATGGGCGGGTGGAATTTGTTTCGGTCAATAACCGCGAGGGACGAGGCCGGCCTGAAAAGATATTTTCTCTTTCCCAGGCCGCCCTGGGAGATAATTTGCCGGTTTTAGTAGATGCATTGCTAAGCGAAAAAATTGACTCTGGGAAAGTTGGGAGGAGCATTGCCCAGTCACAGGGGCTGACTCAGTCGGCGCCAAATCAACCGATGGCAAGGCGGCTGGCTTTTCTGGTGGAGAAGTTGAATGAAATGAATTACCAGGCACATTGGGAGGCGGGAGCGGAAGGTCCACGGGTGGTGTTTGGGCGCTGCCCGTACGCAAAGGTGATTGAGAAACATCCCGAGCTGTGTAAAATGGACGAAGCCTTGCTGGATATTGCTTTGGAGCGGTCTGTCACTCGCCTGCAAAAGAAAGAGGTTGGGCCGCGGGGATTATGTCCCTTTTTATTTCAGGTCGGTTGAGGAGTTTATGACAAAATTTGATTTTACGAACGAGGAGTTACAGCTAAATAAAAAAGGGATTCTCAGCCAAAGACAAAAGGGTGTGCTGAAATCCATGGCACATGGCATCCGCGCAAGTTCGAAAAGCGGCGTGTGGGTCATTCTCTTTTTCCTGGCCCTTGGCATCTGCATTATGCTGGCATTATTCCTGCAAAATGTGGATATGCAAAGATTGCAAACCTTAGGCCCGCAACTGGCAGTGGGATTGTGCTTTACAGTGTTTGCAGTTTTTGGGATAACTGTCCTGAGTATTTTCCTTTCACGCAGGCAGGCTGCCAAGCTGGAAGGTGCGCCGATACTTTCAGCAGAGGGTATTATTTCCCACGATTCAGATTATTCTTCGAGCGGAGGTTTTAGAACGTATTATGTTTATTTTGGCAAAAAGCGTTTTAGCTTTCCCGATGATATGAGCTATGAATTTCCCGAAGGCTCGAAGTATCGTATTTACTATTGTAAGATTGGACAAATCGAGTTGATTATGTCGTTCGAGAAGATTGCGTAAAATACGAACTCCGAGGAGATACTCCTCGGAGCTTTATTATTGAGAGCAGGATGGATCGGTCAGTGCTGGTGATGGCTGCACAGTTGGCAACGTCACTGATTCATCTTGTACGCCCGCGAAAGATGCAAGAATGGCTTGCACATCGCTTGAGTTTATGGCATTTGCGGGGTAGGTGTTGAAGATAAGAATTGCATCGGGTGCAAGCCCAACAACATACACAGTTGTATTTGGTTCGGCGGGGTTAAGCAGATTTTGAAGCGTGATCAAAGTCATAATATGGTTGCCAACTTGACGTTCTTCGCTCGAGACAAAGGCGGATGAAGTTGTGTCCACGAATTGCATGTAGGCTTCGACCATGCTGAGGGATGGGTCAATGCCTGTGGCGGCGGTGATGTCCATGCTGACGGCGCCTTGTGGGACGACGCTGTTTTTCCAGAATCCTTTTTCAGAGTTGGCGGCGAAGAAGGCGTCGTCATAACTGCGAATGCCCATGCTGGCGATGTATCCTTCGGCAGGCATGGGGTTCACAATCCACCAGCAGGGGACGGCGAGGCCGAATCCGAAACGTGGGTCGCGGATTTCTTTCCATGCGGAGGAAGGGGACTGGGCGTTGGATTCTGTTGTTGGAGCAGAATCAGTTGCGGGCGCGGGAAGAGGCGTCTGTTCGTGGGTGGGAATCTGTGTGGGCGTAGACAATATCGGAGGGGTACAAGCTGCCGATAGCGAAGCAATCAAAATAAACAATAAAAGGTTCGTCTTTTTCATTTTTTCTCCACCCTGAAAGACGAACCTTTTTGTGAAAGGTTCCCAATTTTATTCTGGCTTGAATTCCTTTTGCGCGAGTTCGATATTTGCGCTTTTCAAAAAGGTCATGGCGTTTTCGTCGGTGCGATAGGCGGTGCTGTACACGATTTTGACGATGCCTGCGTTGATGAGGGCCTTGGTGCAGTTGATACATGGCAGGTGTGTAACGTAGCAGGTGGAACCTTTTGTGGAAATGCCATGCAGCGCGGCCTGGATAATGGCGTTGGTCTCGGCGTGAATGGTGCGGACGCAGTGCCCATCCACCATGAGGTGACCGACTTCGTCGCAATGCTCCTGCCCGGCGGGTGAGCCGTTGAAGCCTGTGGTGAGGATGCGTTTTTCCAGTACAAGCACACAGCCGACAAAGGCGCGGTCACAGGTGCTTCTTTCGGAAACGGCATAGGCGATTTTCATAAAATAGGAATCCCAATCGGGGCGCATGGGTGAATATCTCCAGTTTGTGATTTAATTGGCGCAATTGTACCCTTTGCAATCCCTGTGGGAGTAGCCTTTTGCGCTTTGCAGGGTTTTAATGAAAAAGGAGTTTGTTGCCATGTCTGTAGATACTGATACTTTATCGTTTTACAACCGCCCCAACGTGGAGAAAGCCGTGATCCCGGTTGCAGGCGGGGTTCCTATTGGGTTGGAGGGGATATACAGCCGTGAATTGGGGATTGGGGGCGTATATGGTTCATGGGGAGAGTGTTATAACAATTCGCGCCTGCCTTCCTTTGTGGAGCGGCGATTGGGTGCGCCGCTGAACGTGGACGATGTTCTAAATTTATCCGAATTGGGTTTTGATTATCGACAACATATCCCCGATTTGGATGATGCCCAGAATCTCGAGTTGGAATTGGAGGTCGGCGCCCGCCTGCTTCGAAAGGCATTGGAGGTTTGTGGATGGAACGCCTCGGAGGTTGAGGGTGTTTTGATCGGTATGAGCGGACCTGTTTCCCATGATTACGTCTCGCAGATTTCGCGCATGGCTGGGATTTCGGAAAACGCGTTGAAGGTCAGCGTGCATAAGGCCTGTGATGGGTCCATGGGTGCGCTGCATTTGTCCCTGAATCCGGGCCTTTCAAAGCCGGGACAATTGAATATTGCTGAGTATTTCCGGGGAAAGAAGGTATTGGTTGGCGGCATCGAAGGTTTGAGTCGTTTTACCTGCGGGGCAAAAGATAAGAACGCCCTGCAATTATTTGGAAATGGCATGGGGGTGATTGGGGTTGTGCCGGGTGAAAACATGAAATTCCTTGTCGGCAGAAGTTACGAAAATTACGACACGGAAGGCCTGTTGGCGGTGCGGATGTATTACCCTCATTCCCCCTCGGATGTTTCGAAAGATTCCCTGGTTGATGTCGTACAGGAGGATACCGATCACATTCGTGTGGCCGGGTTGATGAACGAACCGCGAGATGGCGCTTCCATTGAGATGGCCGGACTGATGGGAATGGTAAAGCTGTTTGTGCGCACTGGCGTGCAGGTCGTTGCGGACGTATTCAAGGATTACCAGGAGCTTATGGACAGGCTGGGAGAACCCGGTAAACCTATTAAGCTGGGCATTGTTCATCACGCCAACTTTAAGATCAATACCCTGAAAGCCAAGCATCTCTCGAAACTTGGGATTCAATTCCCCATGCCCTGGCTGTTAAATGATTTCGGAAACGTGAGCGCCGCTTCGAATATCATTGCTTTCCTGCGCCAGTTGCACAATATTTATCCCGGCGACCATATTCTATTCGACGGTTTTGGAGCAGGCACCTATTATGATGTAATGGCTGTATCCATGGGTTGAACAGACTAAAATTTAAAACGACCCCTACAGGGTAAATGCTGTAGGGGTCGTTTTTGTTATTCTACGGTCACACTTTTTGCAAGATTGCGCGGCTGGTCAACGTCCAGTCCGCGGATGGCCGCAATGTGATAGGCCAGCATTTGCAGCGGGAAGACTGTGATGATGGGTGAGAGCATCCACGGCGTTTCGGGAACCCAGAGCACGTGGTCAGCCATGCCTTGAACAAGCTCATCCCCTTCTGTGGCTACG
>JACPVB010000019.1 GCA_016191985.1 Chloroflexota bacterium
GATTAACAATTAAACCTAGCAATCCCTGCGCTTCGACTTCGCTCTTTTCTAAAGAAAATTCGTCCTGAGCGGAGTGAGGAGTGCTCGTTGCGACGAACGCAGTCGAAGGACGCTCCGCTCAGCGCGAAAAATTTTATTGCTGGAATAATTTGTAAAAGTGCAAAATCTTGTCGTACGGGAGCACTCAAAGTTTGTTGTAGCTTGGCTCAAAGCCGCCGTCCTCGGCGGCGTCCCGTGAGTAAAGCCTTCGCCGAGGACGGCGAAGGGAGCAAACTCATCGACAAGATAAATCTTGTCGTACTGCGTCGCGAAACTGTCCACGCCTAGTGTGATACAATGCCAGTATATGCATGGATAAAGGTGGGCCATCAAACGGAAGGACGCTTCTTCATCTCAACGCCTGGATGTTTGCAGATCAACTTATCATGCACAATCGTTTCACCTGTTCGAGGTCAATGAACGTCGGGCAGAGTATTTGTGCAGGGATGCGACCCTTTCGGCGCATTGCTCACATTCAGGAGAGAAAAATGGAATACAAACTTTATGTCGGGAACCTTGCCTACTCGGTCAGCGAGACGGATCTACAGACGTTGTTCGCCGAGGCGGGCGCGGTCAAGTCTGTGGTGTTGATCAAAGACAAGTTTTCAGGTCAATCCAAGGGTTTTGCCTTTGTCGAAATGGAAAACCAGCAGGATATGCAAAACGCCATCACCCTGCTCAACGGCAAAGACTTTAAGGACCGTTCGCTCGCGGTAAGCATTGCCCGTCCGCGTGAAGAACGGAGCGGTTTCGGGGGTGGGAATCGCGACGGCGGCGGTGGCAATCGGTTCAACAATGACCGTAAACGCAAACCCAGGGGCGGCAATAACAAACAAAGATGGTAAAACGAAAACTCTCCCGCTTAGGACGGGAGAGTTTTTTGGTACGTACCCTGTCCCTGAGAATGGGGTTTCTTGTATTAAAATCAACACACCGTCAAATAGAGAATTTCTATCTTTAGGGTCGATAAGCGAGACGGCAGAACGAAGGCTCAACAGAAAGAGGCTATCATGTCCATTGTGGTTGAATTCGAGGGAACCATAGCCAAAATTATCCTATCGGGCAGCATTGATTATTCCACTCAGGATGAACTTAAGCTGGGAAACGATCAGGTGTTGACCGCCGAACATATCAAGGAAATTCAGGTTAACCTTGCCGATGTAACCTTTCTGGATTCTTCCGGCATCCGCGAGTTATTGTTGCTGCAAAAGAAGGCCAGCGCAGGTGGGAAATCGCTTGTGCTTTTGAACTGCGGTCATCCCATCCGTGAGATATTTGAAATCGCCGGGTTCGACAAGATGTTCACCATCCGCTGATTGTGGGTCAACGTACCGCACGGCCAAATCTCCCGAACCGCGGGAGATTTTTGTTTCAGGTTCATGTATAATCCCGCTTCTATGAATAAAACATCCTATGATCTCGTCATCTTCGATTGCGACGGTGTGCTGGTGGATAGTGAACCGCTCGCCAACCGAGTCTATGTCCAAATGCTCGCGGAGTACGGTTTTACGGTAAATCGCGAGGAATACCTTCGGAGATTCTCCGGCGCAGCCATCTTCACCAGGCTGGAAGTCACGTCAAAACAATTGAATTGGAATCCACCGACAGATTTTTACCCTGTCTTCAACAAACGCCTTTCGTCATTGACAGAAAAAGAACTCAAACCTGTGGAAGGCATCCATGCGCTGGTCGAAAGTTTATCCACCCCCATGTGCATCGCATCCAATGGAGGCCGCAGCGAGGTAATGCTGCGGTTAAAAATCGCCCGCCTGTCTCAATATTTCGGCGAAGCGGTTTTTAGCGGGCTGGAGGTCCCCCACCCCAAGCCCGCGCCCGATGTTTATCTGGCCGCGGCAAACGCCTTCAACGTCCATCCATCCAGGTGCATCGTCATTGAAGACAGCGTGCCCGGCGTAACAGCAGCCGTGCGCGCGGGGATGAAGGTCTACGGCCACGCGGCGTGCACACCAGCGGAAACTCTGCGGCAGGCAGGCGCGATTCCATTTGCGAACATGATGGAATTGAAAAAGATGCTCGCGTAATGAAATCAAAAAATGGACTCCTTTCTTGCGGTTGAATTTTTCTCAGTCTGACTGTAACGCTTCTTTGCCTGACCTTTGGCCTGTTTGCCCAATTCTATGGGCTGGATGGCCCCTCCGAACAAAACGGCAAAAATCGCGCGGCTCCGATACTCGCCGCTAAGTATATAATTAGACATGGACACTTTAAACATCCCACTTTATCGGTTACACAATCAACGATTACTCACAACTGCATTTAAAACCCCGGGCGAGGTAGTGGCATGGCTTGGGGCGGTTCAGGCTCAGGATTATGCGGGAGCGAAATGGGCAGTCGCACTACGCGCAAACGGGCTTACCGATGAAGCTGTCGAACGGGCATTTATAGAGGGGAAAATTCTGCGCACCCATGTTATGCGCCCCACCTGGCATTTTGTTACGCCCAAAGATATCCGCTGGATGCTGATGCTCACCGCGCCGCGAGTCCATGCGATAAGTAATTATTACTATCGCAAAAGCGGCCTCGATGCGGCCACTTTTAAGAAGAGCAATTCCGCCATTGCGAAAGCACTTAAGGGAGGCAGGCAATTAACCCGCAATGAACTCGCATCCGCGCTTCAGAAAGCTGGTATTCCAACAGACGCGGACCTGCGATTAACCTACCTGGTGATGTACGCCGAACTGGAAGGATTGATTTGCAGTGGCGCGCGGCGCGGCAAACAATTCACCTATGCCCTGCTGGAAGAACGTGTGCCACCCGCCAAACCCATGAAGCGAGACGAAGCGTTGGCGGAACTCGTACGGCGATATTTTTCCACGCGCGGCCCCGCCACTTTGCAAGATTTTGCCTGGTGGTCTGGGTTGACGGTGGCGGATGCCAAAGTGGGCATTGAAATGGTCAGACCGCAATTCGTGAGTGAGACGATAAACGGACAAACCTATTGGCTCGATGAATCCAATGCGCAGACAAAATTAAAGTCCCCAACTGCTTATCTGCTCCCGAATTACGACGAATATTTCATCGGCTTCAAAGACCGCAGCGCCTTTGCGGAAGTGATTCGGCGTGAAAAACTTGAAGAGAACAACCCCGCTTTTATCGCCCACGTCATCGTTTTGAACGGGCAGGTCGTCGGCGGCTGGAAGCGGACGCTGAAAAAGGATTCCGTCCTCGTTGAATTGAGCTTGATCACGAAACTATCGAAGACCGAATATCAAGCGGTTGTAGAAGCCGCAAATCGTTTTGGTAAATTTCTTGGGTTATCTGTGGAATTGGTGTCGTAAAATCCATTTCATCCCTACGGGATTTAGGATTCTTGTGCTTCATCTCTCTCTATAATCCTTTCATCCCTACGGGATTGAAACTGCATAGTCAGTACTTTACGAAAGAGTTTCGTATTGGCGACTTATGGTCTTTGACAACTTAATTGGGTAATAACATCCCTGCTCCAGCCGCCGAGAGCAAAGGATCACCCGTTTAATACGTCAAAAACCATTAGTCGCTTTTTGCCCGAACGACTAACCCACAGGGCTTAGTCGTTACTACGTTTTCGTGATCTACTGATAGTCAGTACTTCACGAAAGGCACTCGTAGTGGCGACTTTAGTCGCTTTTTACTCGAACGACTGACCCACAGGGCTTAGTCGTTACTACATTTTCGTGATCTACTGATTACACACTCTATCTGGAGGAATCCCCTGTATGACAAAATTTGTTGCTTTCCTGCGCGCCATCAACGTGGGCGGGACAAAGATCATCAAAATGGATGATTTGAGGAAAATGTTCGAGTCGTTTGGCTTGTCCAATGTGCAGACGTATATTCAAAGCGGGAATGTCATTTTTGAGGCAAAGGAGTCCGCTGGGTTGGAGGCGAAGATCGAGAAGCATCTCGAAAAAGCGTTGGGTTATAAAGTGGAAACTTTTCTGCGGACGATGGATGAAGTTAAAAAAATCGCGGGCAAGCCAGCCTTTGAACCGCAAGGCGATGAAACCCTGCATGTGGTCTTCCTGCGGAGCCGTCAGAGTGTGGATAAAAAATCGGAGCAGAATCTGCTGTCCCTTGGGAGTGAGGCGGATGATTTTGTCATCAAAGGCAGTGAAGTGTATAATCTGCGCCGCGACCGTGATAAATCCATTTTCAGCAATAATTTCATCGAAAAGATTTTGAAAGTGGAAGCGACGACCCGTAACATCACCACCCTGCGTAAGATCATCGAAAAATATAAATAGGAGCGCCATGCTTAAAGAAACCATCGAACTCGAACGTCTGCGCCAACAGATCGAGAACGCCGAATTTGCCGCGGGAGATTCTTCCGACTATATTGACTACGGAAAGCCGAATGCAAGTCAGTTGAAAGCAGCACAGGAAACGATCGCAAAAAAGATGAGCGAAGCGGCGGAGTTGAAAAAAGAGCTTCATGCGTTGATCGAGCAAACCCCAGGGCAAGCCGTGGAAGAGTGGGTGAACTGGCATAAGACGATATTGCAGGAAATTTTGAAAGAGCCTGCCACGAACACGAACGCCCAAACCCGCACCTTCACTGCGCGCAACACCCTCACCGAGTGGGATAAAGTGCTGACAAGGGAACAGGATTATGTGGGCATCAATTGGTATTACTTGAAGGATTACAAGGCAAAAGCCAAAAAGGAATTTAAGAATGGCTGGTGGAAGTTTTAGCAATAATAGGACTTCCGCAAAACTCCAACAGAATCCGCTAACCCTTCGACAAGCTCAGGACAGGTCTACGCCAATCTGCGCGAATTTTTAAAAGATTAGCGAAAATTCGTGAAGATTAGCGGACGAAAATACCATTCTGCGTAGGTCCTGAATAAATTATTCTGGAAAGAGAGCTGGCATGGTAAAACATTTAACAACCGTTGAATTGGAAGCAGGGCTGGAAAACATTCGTCAATCGCCGAAGGACAACAGCGTACTGGACATGATCGTACGCAGACCGCGAGTGGAGGAAAGGGAGGTCATCACTGAAGGCAGGCTCGATCTGGTCGAAGGGTTGGAAGGCGATAACTGGAAAGCTCGCGGAAGTTCAAGCACACCGGATAAATCTGCGCACCCTGAAATGCAGATCAACATTATGAACTCGCGCGTGATCGGCCTGCTGGCGCAGGAAAAAGAGCGCTGGCAACTGGCAGGCGACCAGCTTTATATTGACATGGACTTGAGCATTGAAAACCTGCCCGCTGGCACAAAATTATCCATCGGTGAAGCCATCCTGGAAGTGACGCCCGTCCCGCATTCGGGTTGTAAAAAATTCACCGAACGCTTTGGGTTGGAAGCCATGAAATTTGTCAACTCACCTTTGGGGAAGGAACTTCATTTGCGCGGGGTCAATGCAAAAGTGATACAGGCGGGAACCATCCGAACGGGCGACATCGTAAAGAAGCTGTAATATGTTCACACTCGCACCCATCGCCGCTGTGAAAAATATCCGCAGGGAAATTGAAGACGACAACTGGGGTGATATCGTTTCCATCATCGAACTCGATCCTTCTTTTGGCGAGGAGGCCCTCTTTCAAATTGAAAGTTTCTCGCACGTGGAGGTCTTCTTCATTTTTCATCTGGTGGAAGATGCAAAGATCGAGAGGGGCGCAAGGCATCCGCGCAATAACATGGAGTGGCCGAAGGTGGGCATTTTTGCCCAGCGTGGAAAGAACCGACCGAACCGCCTGGGTGCGACGATTTGCAAAGTGATCAAACGCGAGGGACGTCAGCTCTTTGTGCAGGGGTTGGATGCAATTGACGGCACGCCGGTGCTGGACATCAAGCCTGTGATGAGGGAATTCCTGCCGCGCGAGGAAATCCGTCAGCCGGAATGGGCGACGGAATTGATGAAGAATTATTGGGGGATGGATTAAGAATCTATCCGATTACGCCGCCGAGGACGGCGGCTTGAGCATGGGAAGTATTGGGAGACGGATTAAGCCGCCACAATATCAACACAATTTTTTCACCTCTCCATTAAGGTGGGTGTATAAACTGAGTCAACTTCTTGTTGCTCTACAGACTGCACAAGAAACCCTAAAGGTCTTTTCATGTATCGGACTTTTACGAATGTCAAACAGACCTTTAGGGTTTTAGTAAACGGTAGAGAATCCAACTTTAGAATAGGAGAGACTCATGGATAACGACGATAAACCCGTAGGAACAATTCTCAGCCGCAGGGATGTGTTAAAAATATTAGGGCTTGGCAGTGCAGCGACTTTATTGGCATCCTGTGCTCCAGAAATTACGGAGACTTTATTCCCAACTTCCATCCCAACAACTACATCTGCGACGCAGGCAGTCCCAGCGACGGCCACGAGCGGAGCCATCCCTGCCTGTGTGGTGCGCCCCGAGTTGACCGAAGGTCCGTACTTCGTGGACGAGATGCTCAACCGCTCAGACATCCGCCAGGATCCTACGGATGGCGCCGTCTCACAAGGCGCACAATTCGATCTGACTTTCAACGTTTCACAAGTCGGCTCGAATGGATGTGTCCCGCTCGAAGGCGCTCAGGTGGACATCTGGCATTGCGATGCGTTCGGCGTGTACTCAGATGTGGAAAACTCGCAGGGCAAAAAATTCCTGCGCGGCTATCAACTCACTGACGCGAACGGGCAGGCAAAGTTCGTGACCATCTACCCGGGCTGGTATCCGGGCCGCACGGTTCATATCCACTTTAAAATCCGCAAGGACAATTATGAGTTCACCTCGCAATTATTCTTTGACGATGCCTTTACGGATCAGGTCTACTTGCAGGAGCCGTACAATCAGCGCGGCGAACGCAATCCTCGCAATGAACGAGACGGAATTTATGGCAACGGCGGAAGTCAACTGCTGTTGAATGTGACGCAAAATGGCGCAGGCCACACATCCGTGTTTGATATTGGGGTGCAGATTTAATCCAATGTAAAGTGACAGTCACCTGCGAGGTGACTGTCACTTAGGCACAAATTAGTGGATTCCTTTCTCCCGATGGCTCGGGAGATTTTTATTTTCCCTTGTATAATCGCGAAACCAAAGGAGAACTTATGAAAGCCATTCGTTTTGTTGGCGTTAAACAACCACTTGAAATGCAGGAGATTCCCATTCCCGAAATCGGCGTAAGGGATATTTTGGTGAAGGTCAAAGCCGCGGGGATATGTCACTCTGACGCGCATTATCGCGCAGGGATTTCTCCTGTGCGACCCGTTCCGCTCACACTCGGGCATGAGGTGGCAGGTGTGGTCGAAAAAATTGGCGCACAGGTGACGAGCCTGAAAATCGGGGATCGGGTCTGCCTGCATTACAACCTCTCCTGCGGCGATTGCTATCATTGCTCCACGGGCAACGATCAGTTTTGTGAAAAAGTCCTGATGCTCGGTCACTACACAAACGGCGGCTACGCGGAATATATCTCCGTGCCTGCGCGTAATGCGATTCTTCAG
This sequence comes from Chloroflexota bacterium, assembly GCA_016191985.1. Classification (GTDB taxonomy): domain Bacteria; phylum Chloroflexota; class Anaerolineae; order Anaerolineales; family Villigracilaceae; genus Villigracilis. The sequence goes on from JACPVB010000019.1 coordinate 7,479, forward strand.
CCCGATGAAATTCCCTTCGAGCAGGGCGCGACGCTGATGTGCGCATCGGCCACCGCCTTTCATGCGCTCCGCAAGAGCCGAATCAAAGGCGGGGAACGAGTGGCAATTTTCGGCGCGGGTGGACTCGGTCAGTCTGCCATTCAACTGGCAAAAGCATTCGGCGCATTGGAAGTCTACGCAGTGGACATCAACGCAGATAAATTAAATCTCGCAAAACGATATGGCGCGATCCCCGTGAACGCGAAGCAGGTCAACGCTGTGGATGAAATCAAAAAATTCACAAACGGCAAGGGTGCGGATGTCGCCATCGAGATGATCGGGCTGCCGCAGACCATGAAGCAGGCGATTCAGGTGGCGGGCGTGTTGGCGCGTGTGGTCATCGTGGGCCTTTCAAACAAGCCGCTCGAAATTGATACCTACAACGAACTGCTCGGCAACGAAGTGGAACTGATTGGCTCGAACGACCATCATTTGCAGGAGCTTCCGTTGCTGGTGGAAATGGCGCGTAAAAAAATTCTAGATACGTCGCACATCGTCACCAAAACCATCCCACTGGATGCGGACGCGGTCAACGCGGTGTTGGATGATCTGGAAAAATTCAGCAGTGACGTGCGCACCGTCATTGTCCCTGCCTAACGCTCAGCCGCCGTCCTCGACGGCGCTCCCGCCTCACTTCAAGCGGACGTTTGATTCTGTTTCGACAATATAATCTCCCCCTGTAAAAGCTCAAGCCGCCGTCCTCGGCGCAAGGAGCAATCCCGTTTCAACGATATAATCTCCCCCCGAAAGGGACTCACTTCATGACCGGCGAAATTCCAACAATAAAACTCTCTCCAAAGTACATCCTGATTGGTCTGCTTCTACTGGTGGCGGCCATCGTAGCCTTAAGTATTTACGGACAAAAAATCCGCTTCTTCGGCGTGGCCGATATCCGCGGCCCGTGGCACGAATTCCTGCTTGACCAGCTCATGCAAAATTTTTACCTCGACGCCGAGGGAAATGTCACCACCTTCGTCAACGCCCTGCTCTTATTCATCCCCTCTCTTTTGCTCACTGTCATTGGCATGTGGAAAATTACAGTCAAAGACAAATTCAGATTTCACTGGATCGGGCTGGCGTTGATCTTTCTTTTTCTTTCCATTGACGAAGCCGCCGTCATCCACGAAAGCATGATCAAGCCCATGCGCGCCATCGTCGGCGCGGAGGGCTTCTTCTACTTCGCGTGGGTCATCCCCGGCATGGTCATTGTCGCAGCCTTCGGGCTGGTTTATCTGATGTTCTTCCTGCACCTGGAAAATAAATTCAAAATCCTGTTCCTGCTTTCGCTCGGCGTTTATATCAGTGGCGTGATCGGTGGCGAGATGGTCAGCGGGTATTACGCTTCGAGCATCGGCCAGAAAAATTTCACCTACGCCGTGGTCGCCAGCCTGGAAGAATCCATCGAATACATCGGCTGTTCTCTCATTATCTATTCGCTCCTGAAATACATCGAACATTATTTACCCGAAGGAATGACATTTAAAATATCATGATCCCCGATCGGGTTATTTCGCACATCGAACTCAAACGCGGCACAGGCGAACGCGGCGCGCGTAAACTTATCGCTTTCAAAGGCATCGTATATGATGTAACCGATTGTCCCAAATGGCGGCTGGATCTGCACGAAAATTTGCACTTCCCCGGGCAGGACCTCACCAGCGAACTGCCCGAAGCGCCGCATGGTGAAATTGTCTTCCAGCACGATTGCGTTAAAATTCTCGGCAGGCTCGAAGAAATATAAACGAGACTTTCGCATGTCATTCTGAGCGACACCGCACTGCACCGAACGCAGTGCGGTGCAAGTGAGCGAAGAATCTCTAATGCCGAGGTAGAGACCCTTCGCTGTCGCTCAGGGTGACACAAAAAAGGGCGCTTGTACGAAGACCCTGACAAATTTTCCTAAAGGATTTTTCTGAACATGTCAAACTTAAAATGGTGGCAGACAGCGGTTTTCTATCAAATCTATCCGCGCTCCTTTGCGGATGGCAATGGCGACGGCATCGGCGATTTCAAAGGCGCAACCGAAAAGCTCGATTATCTCGTCGCCCTCGGCGTGGATGCGATCTGGCTTTCCCCGCACTTCCCCTCCCCCAATTGGGATTGCGGCTACGATATTTCGGATTATCGCAACGTCGCGCCCGAATACGGCACCTTGCAGGATTTCAAAACCTTCCTGGATGAATCGCACAAACGCAACATCCGCGTCATTCTGGACCTGGTGCTGAATCACACCTCCGATGAGCATCCGTGGTTCATTGAGTCAAAGTCCAGCCGCGACAACCCCAAAGCGGACTGGTACGTCTGGGCCGACACTCCTCCAAATAATTGGCAATCCTGTTTCGACGGCGAAGCCTGGACGTACTCCCCCGAGCGAGATCAATTTTATTATCACTATTTTATGAAGCAGCAGCCAGACCTGAACTGGCACAACCCCAAAGTGAAGAAAGCCATGTGGGACGCGGTCCGCTTCTGGCTGGATATAGGCGTGGACGGCTACCGCCTGGATGCCATTGGCACCATCTTTGAAGACCCGGATCTTACGCCGCATACTGTTCCCATGAATTTGGCGGAACTGCGCCGCTTCTCTGAACTGGCTCAAACGCCCGAAGACCTCAAACTGAAAGATAAGTACTGGGAAGATATGTTCAAAAATCAATGGGGGCAGGGCGGCGTCCATGAGTTGATGAAGGAACTGCGCGGCATCCTCGATGAGTATGACGGCGACCGTATGCTGGTCGGCGAAGACGACAACATTGACTACATCGGTAACGGCAACGATGAACTTCACCTCGTTTTCAACTTCCCCCTGATGCGGACAGAACGGCTCACACCGGAACATATCCGCAGGAATCAAGAAGAAAGATTAAAGCAGTTGGCGGCTCTTTCCAAAGTACCGGGCTGGCCTTGCAACACCCTGGGCAACCATGATTGCTCCCGCGTCTACACCCGCTTTGGCAGCAAACTGCATGGACCCGAACTGGCACGCCTGCACGCCGCGCTCGTGCTGACCTTGAAAGGCACGCCCTTCCTTTATAACGGCGAAGAGATCGGCATGACCGACTACATGCTGACGGATATTTCACAAGTGAAGGATACGATGGGTTCCTGGTATTACCACGCCATCGTCACAGACATGGGTGTGCACCCCGACGAAGCCATGGTCCGCACCGCTGAAATGACACGCGATAAAAACCGTACGCCCATGCAATGGCTCAACGGCCCGAACAGCGGATTTTCACCCGCACATGTCAACACCTGGCTGCCCGTCAACCCGAATTACAGGGACGGTATCAATGTGATGGATCAGGAGAAAAACCCAAGTTCCCTCCTGAATTATTACAAGCACCTTTTGCGAGTCCGCCGCGAGTCTCATGCGCTGAGGGAGGGAGAGCAAGTTTCCCTGCACGAAAGCGCAAAAGATTACGTAGCCTTCCTGCGCCAATCGGACGAGCAGACTGTTTTGGTTGTGCTGAATTTCTCTGAAAATACGCTGGAGTTGGATTTCACCCAGGAATTCAAGAACGCAAAAATGAAATCCATCTTCTCCAGCGCCGAAAGACGGACGGGTGAAATCAACCCGAAATTCAAGGTCAGCCCGTTTGAAGTGTTCATCACGGAAATCAATCGTGAGTGAAGAGAAGCCCAAGCCCAAACCATTCGCCACCCTGTGTGGACGAATCTACCGCGATGCCGACCCGCAATATTTTCCCTGCGCCGAGCACCGCGGGCGGAGGATTATCCTTTGCACAGAAGCCTGCCTGGGCGCGTTTTTAGCAGATCCTGATATTTTTTGCAAAGTACACAGAAATTCGGAGAAGAATAAATCGCATGTGGAAACCAGGTGAGATCGTTACATGGAGGGGTATTTACCGAGAACGTATCTGGCACGCCATGTCAACCGTCGTTGTAAAAGATACGCCGCAGGAAATCATTTTGGCAATTTTTCCCGGAGCCGAGTGCATGGTGGAGGAGCAATACCCCAAAGGCAAGAAAAATGGCAAACGCCGCTGGGATTACAAGACCGAAGATTGGAAGCTTGAAAATTTCACCTGGCACACCAACCGTCTGTTGATGATCCTTGAACCTGAAAAATTCTATTCGCCGATACTTTTCTGGAACGATGCCCGCAACGAATTCCTGTGCTATTACATAAACTTCCAGCTTCCATTCAAGCGAAATCATTGCAGTGTAGACACTTTGGATTTGGATCTTGATATCATCGTCAAGCCCGATTTCTCGTTCGAGTGGAAGGATTTGGATGATTACGAAAAGGGGATCGAGACCGGAGTCATCCTGCCGGAATGGGTCGATGAAATCGAGACGGCAAAAGGCGAAATCCTTGATAGACTTGAGAAACGCGAATATCCATTTGATAATTCCTGGCTAAACTGGCAGCCAGACCCAAACTGGACGCTTCCCAAATTACCGGTAAACTGGGAAGAAATTTAGAGGTTGATTTGTTGCCGTACATGCAAACCCTAAAGGTCTGCCTGGCATTCGTAGAACCCTGTTGATAAAGAAGACCTTTAGGGTTTCTTACGAAAGATATGTACGGCGAGAAGAGGTTGAAATGATTTCCCCGCGAAAAACGATCGCTTATGACAGGTTTGAATTCAAAAAATGGGAGCACCACGATGCCAAAACCATCGTCGAGACTCCCGTGTCCCTGACGGTGAATGGCGATGTATGGATTACATTCATGTGTACACCCATTCAGTTGGAGGCATTATCCCTGGGTTTTTTGTATAACGAAGGCATCATCCAGGGCATGGACGAGGTCGCGGATGCGCGCGTCTGCGAGCATGGCGACAATGTGGATGTATGGCTGAATCATGACGCGGAGCAGCCGACCAACTGGCGCAGGACATCAGGCTGTACGGGCGGCGTGACGGCGGTTGATCTTTTAGCGAAGCCGAATGTCGATTTTGGAAAGAACAGGTTCCAGGTCCAGCCGGAGGCGATTATGGAAATGGTGGAGAAATTATTCGAGTCGCAGGAACTGTATCGCGATACGGGCGGCGTGCACACCTCCGCATTAAGCGACGGCGAAAAAGTTTTGGTCGCCGCCGATGACATTGGCCGCCACAACACGCTCGATAAAATCGCAGGCTTGTGTTTGATGAAAAACATCTGGCCTGAACATCGCGTCCTCATTACCACGGGGCGCATCAGCTCCGAGATGCTGCAAAAGGCCGCCGCGCTGAATGCGCCGATTTTGATCTCACGCACCTCCCCATCGTCGCTTTCGATTGAGATGGCCGAGCGTTATGGAATTACGCTGATCGGCTACGCAAGAAAACATCGCTTCAATGTGTATTCAAATGGAGAAAGGGTTGGTTTATAAGCATGGCAAAGAAGGGCAACAAAAAAGATGGCACGCCTATCGAGTTTTATATTCCCACAGCCAGCCTTGGAGGAAAAGGACCAAGAGTTCCTGTCCCAATTAACCAGCCAAATTGGAAATACAAAACAAACTCCAACCATTCTGAACTGGTTATTGCTGGATTCTTCATGCTCATGGCTATTGCGCTTGGCATTTTACTTATCGTAAGCCGCCTATATGCCTCGCCTTTATGGCTTGTAGTGATTATGCTTGGAATAATAGCAATTATCGCTTTCCGCTCAGTAAAAACTTTGGAATTTCAGAACACAGAGAATGAGACTCATTCAAAACGGAAAGATAAAAAACGCTCAGAACGACGTAAAGACTACAAATAATCAGTAGAACATCGTAGTGGCGACTTTAGTCGCTTTTGCCCCGTAAAACACGACTGAAGTCGTTACTACGCAAATTCATCACTTATTCAATACCACTACCATCTTCAAAAAAGCGGGAAGAGAAAATACCTCAATACCGCAAAGGCCACAAATAATTTCAACCACCTTTTGAGGTGGCTTTTTTCTGTTATACTTGATTGTGAAATTTGTCACTAAACAGATGGGACATACATCCCTGCAAAGCATGAGCAATGAAACTTACCAAAACAGATAAGGTAGGGAATAATTGAATCGCAAGCTTATTAATGGCAAACAACGAAACATTGAAAGGATAGTACTTTATTATGAAATTGCATGAGATTATAAAATTTGTAGACGGAACGATATTAACCCCGGAGCTTAACCTGAACATCAACATCCACGGCGGATACGGCGCGGACCTGATGAGCGACGTGCTGGCCGCAAGCCAGCCGAATGCAGTATTGTTGACAGGGCTTACCAACCCACAAGTGGTGCGCACCGCACAAATGGCGGATTTTCGCGCCATTATTTTTGTACGCGGCAAACAGCCTCAACATGAAACCCTGGAGCTTGCCAGCCAGGAAAACATACCGTTGATCACCAGTCCGCTTGGGATGTTCGAATTATGCGGGCGATTACACAAAGCTGGATTACCGAGTTTCGAATCAAATGTGTCCCAATAGAGTTCGCACCGAGCAGGAAATCAATGGACGCCGCGGCCGCCCCATCACAGACCAGGATGCCCATGAAATCAACCGCGTGGAAGAGCTGTCATATGATTTAAAAATCCATGAGGTGATGACAAAAAAGTTGCATACCGCCAGCCCGGAAATGTCACTCTCTGATGTGCTGGAAATTTTGCGCATCAACCGCATTTCGGGAGTCCCCGTTGTCGAAGACGGTCAACTGGCTGGCGTGCTAAGCATTGAAGATATTGTGCGCGCCATGGGGAAAAACGACCTGATGGAAACCGTCGGGCAATACATGACGCGCAGACTCGTTACCGTGGCAAGTTACGACACCATCGTCAAAGCCATGCGGACTTTCGCGGAAAGCCGCGTGGGACGCCTGCCTGTGGTGAATGAGGAAAATAAACTCGTGGGGATGATTACCAAAGGTGACATCACGCGCGGCATTTTGCTGGCGCTTCAAAAAGATTACAAGGAAGAGGAAGTACGCCGTTACAGGGCCAGCCATCTTTTTGAAGACATCATCTCCGACCGCACCACGCTGGTGCTGAGATATAACATCAAAGCCCAGAATTTCACACACGGCGGCACCGCATCCAGCCACATCAAACGAGCTTTGCTGCGCCTCGGTGCAGACCCGCAAATTGCGCGCCGCTGCGGAATTGCGGTGTACGAAGCTGAAATGAATCTCATCATCCACACCACGCGCGGCGGCATTTTAAAACTGGAAGTGGAGCCGCACCGCATCACCATGTCCACTACGGATGATGGACCTGGCATACCCGATATCGAACAAGTGCTTCAGCCCGGGTATTCCACCGCCACCGACCAGGTCCGCGAGCTGGGGTTCGGCGCAGGCATGGGGTTGGTCAACATCAAACGCTGCGTGGATAGTATGGATATTGAATCAACAGTCAGCAAAGGCACAAAACTTATCATGCGCATCCACATTCCGACTGAAAATTTAAGTGGACGCAAGGAGGAATAAATCCATGGACCTTCAACAAATCATCGAACGCCTCGAGCTTAACGTTCTAACTGATTCGCGCGATTTTACATCCGTTCACCCGAGGGGCGGCTACACCTCCGACCTGCTATCCTGCGTGATGGCTGGCGCAAAAAGCAAATATATCTGGGTCACTTTGCAGTCGCACCTGAATATCGTGGCCGTTGCGGCTTTGTTGGATATTGCGGCGGTCATCATCACCGAGAACGCACATCCCGACCACGCCACCATTGCAAAAGCCAATGAGCAGGGAGTGACTCTGCTTTCCACATCCATGCCGAATTTTGAAGTGGACGGAAAGCTTTGGGAAATGGGACTTCACAATTAATACCGGCAAAGAATGAAGGAATTCCGCGCCGACCTGCACGTTCACACCGTACTTTCGCCCTGCGCAGAAGTGGAAATGATCCCACCGCTGATCGTGCGGGAAGCGCTCGAACGCCAGATCGACATCATTGCCATCACAGATCACAATGCCAGCGCCAATGTCCTGGCTGTGCAAAAAGCCGCGCTGGGTCACCCGTTAAAAGTACTGGGCGGCATGGAAGTGCAATCTCGCGAGGAGGTGCATCTCCTTTGTCTGTTTGAAAATTTGGAAACCCTCGTAACCTGGCAATCTGCCGTGGATGAATCTTTGCCAGATATGCAAAACAATGCCGATCTTTTTGGCGAACAATTCGTGGTGGATGAGAACGGCGAATTCATCCGCACTGAGCCGCGTATGCGGATCACATCCACCTGCTTTTCGATTGATGAAATCTTTGAGCAAGCCAACGCATTGGGAGGACTCGTCATTCCCGCGCATGTGGACCGAAGCAGCAACGGTCTCTTCCCGACTTTGGGCCTGCTCGCTGACCAATGGCCGATCCTCGCTTTGGAAATTTCCCGCCATCTTACCCCCGAGAAGGCAGTCAACATCTTCCCCACTATGAGAGGGATTCCGCTCATCCAAAGCGGCGACGTGCATCAACTGGATCAATTTTTGGGAACAACAATCTTCACCCTTGCGGAGCCTACGCTTGCAGAAATCAAAATGGCTTTCAAAGGCGAAAAACTGCGAACCGTCCATATTGAACCGTCATAAATTGACTGACAACGTACACCCATCATCCTATGACATTGGTCATTGACGATATAAAACAGTATGATAAACTATATTTGTGAAATTTATCACAATTCTTATAAAAGGTAAACCAAATGACGCGATTACTTAAAGAAATCTCCGCCACCGACCCACTCAGCATTGCGGAACAAAAACTGATCATCGATACGGCGATTGCAGAAAACAAGGAACGGCCCGGTGCGGTCATGCTGGTGCTCAACGAAGTACAGGGCAGGATCGGACACGTCTCCCCTTCCATGCAGGCCTACATTGCACATAAATTAAATGTACCGCTGGGGCAGGTGCATGGGGTTGTCACTTTCTATTCCTTCTTCAAAACAAAGCCGCGCGGTAAACACACCATCAAGTTTTGCCTGGGAACGGCTTGTTACGTGGCTGGCGTTCCGCAGTTGATCGAAAAAGCCAAGCAAATGTTGGATATTGATTTGGGAGAAACCACACCCGATGGCGAGATCACATTGGAGGAATGCCGCTGTGTGGGCGCTTGCAGCCAGGCTCCCGTGGTGGTGGTGGACGATGAAGTTCAGGGGCGTTTGAAACCAAATAAATTCCCGCAAGTTTTAAGGAAGGTGCAAAAGCCGTCATGAGAGAGATCGCCCTGCACCTGATGGATATTGCCGAAAACAGCGCCGCCGCCGAGGGACGGAATATTTGCATCGAAGTCCATGAAGATTTGCAAAGCGACCTGCTCACGGCCAGCGTCACGGATGATGGGCGCGGCATGGATGCGGAGACTGCCCAACGTGTGCTCGATCCGTTTTACACCACGCGCACGACCCGCAAAGTGGGGCTGGGAATCCCGCTCTTGAAGCTGGCCGCGGAAATGTCTGGGGGTGGATTAAGCCTGGTCACAGAAGCAGGCAAAGGCGCAAGAGTCGAAGCGCGCTTTCGTCACAGTCACATCGACCGTATGCCGCTTGGCGACCTGGCATCCACGTTCCTGGCGCTGCTGGTATCCCATCCAAAAATCCATTGGGTGTTCATTTATAAGGGCATCGACAAAAATGGAAACGTGGATAATTTTGAATTTGACGATACTGAATTAAAGAATGAATTAGGCGATATGCCGATCACTGAACCAGAAATATTAATGTTTGTGCGCGGATTGATAGAAGAAGGCATTCAAGCATCCGCGCTGCAAACCACGGCTTAGAAAAAGGAGAAAACCATGCCTGCAATTAAATCACTGGAAGAGTTAAAACGTGTACGCGAAGAGGCGCTGCAAAAAAAGAAAATGAAGGCCGCCCCGGGCAACGTGCAGGTGATCGTTGCGATGGGCACCTGCGGAATTGCCGCCGGCGCGCGCGACACCATGAAAAGTGTATTGAACTTCATTGAGACAAACAGCTTGAGCGGCGTAACCGTGACCCAGACCGGGTGCATCGGCATGTGCGAGCAGGAACCGATCCTGCAAGTGATATTTGGCGACCAGCCCAAAGTGGTGTATGGAAAAGTGAATGCGGAAGTTGCCGAACAGATCATGAAACAACATGTACAAAATGGAATGCCTGTGAAGGATTATGTTTTACCGATCTAGCGATTAAGAAATCGTAGTGGCGACATCAGTCGCCTGAACAACGACGAAAGTCGTTACTACGAAAACAAGTTTTGGAGTTTAGTATGGCGTTTTATCGTTCTCATGTTTTAGTGTGTGTTGACCCGCAGTGCCTTGCAAAAGGCGCGCATGAAATTGTCGATGCACTCCAGGATGAATTTGTGGCGCAGGGGCTGATCGACGAAATTCAAGTATTGGAGACTTCGCGCATTGGCGGTTGCAGCGACGGCCCGGAGATGATGGTGTACCCTGAAGGGATTCATTATCAC
>JACPVB010000302.1 GCA_016191985.1 Chloroflexota bacterium
CAGACTTTCAAACCCTCTCGAATAAAAAGATCGAACACGCCATGACCAGACTGAATTTCCGCCCACGTAAAACGCTGCGTTTCAAAACACCTTTTGAAGTGTTCTATCATACAACCGTTGCACTTACCACTTGAACCTACAATTTCTTTTTCAAGTAGGAACGCAGTTTTACTGGATTGATCCCGCTCAGGTCGATCTTCATCGCGCCGATCATGTCGGCGAATCGTTTCAATCCATTGGCGAGCGCATTCGCGAAGGCTTCGTCCTTTGGCGCATCGTCTTCGAGCCAAAAGCCTAAAATTTGCAAAGTCATGGTCGTGCGGTCGAGCTTGGGGTCGAGGCGGGCAACGAGATCATCGCCGTATAAAATGGGCAGGGTGTAATATCCCCAGCGGCGTTGATGCGCGGGTTTATAGACTTCCCAAACGTAATCGAAATCAAAGACTTTCTTTGCCCTGCCCCTCGCGCTGACAATCTCCAACGGGGCGAGGAATGTGACTTCTTCTTCCGTGGATGGACCTTTCACTTTCCACGCTTTGGGGATGCGCCCCGCTTCCAATTCGGACAGATGGGGCTGGTCGCTGTTCAAAATGAGGAATCCATCCTTTGAGCCTTCCACGCCAACCCGTGAGGCCACGCCTTTTTCAACAAGGTGATGAACTATTTTTTGGGCGTCATCGCGCGGTACATCCCTATGGAGATAATAGGAAAGTTCCGTTCCCAGGCGGCTTTCACGCATCATCCCTAAAAAGGAAATGATCTTCCTGCTCATGAAATCAATGGTTTCTTTTTCAGTTGCCGAATAATCAAACTCAGACGGCACAACCCGTTCGCGCAAGTCGTAGATGCGGTCAAAGCCTTTACGGTTGGAGATCATCACTTCGCCTGCCAGCCAGAGATAGAACAACACAACAGACGTTTCCTTGCGCCCGCGATAGCTCCATGCTTTGACGGCATCGCCTTCAATATCGCGGTTGCCGAGCGGCCCTTTTTCGCGCAGTTCATCCAGCACGAATTGGATGACTTCCTTCGGCGGATGTGTGAAGGATTCATAACGCAGGCCGCGTTCGGCGCGCTGTTTCATGTGCAAACGCCAATACGGGAAGTCACTCATGGGGTACATCATCAACCAACCGCCGTAATCGAACGCCTTGCGTTTTTTATAAGCCATCTCATAGAGATGTTCTGGCTTGTAATTCAACACGCGGCCATACATGGCAATATCCTGGCTGCGGGCGACCATGGTGAGCGGGTCAAGCTGAAGCGCCTCCATCTGGCGCAAAGCGGATTCGGTGCCGAGCGGCCCTTCGAAACGGCGACCAGGCCAAAGTCCCTGTGAGGCGAGCAGGAAACGGCGATAGGTTTGTTTTGAAATTGAGTCCATGAATGGATTTTAGAACTTATGTTCCAGAATGTCAAGATTTTTTTCGTTTGGATACATGGCTGTTGCAAAGTCCGGAACCAAGTCTTTTTTGTACACGGATTTCACGGATCGGACGGACATTTTTTATAAAAATGCGAAAGAATCCGTGTTGTCCGTATGATCCGTGTACCAAAGGCTGATTTTGTCAATCGACTTTGCTACAGCCGTACGTTTTGATATGGTCACTGAAAATTTACTATCACTTTCAGAAACATATCTACAATATGCGGGTCAAAATGTTTTCCACGTTGTTCCCTGATATATGCCAGCGCTTTCTTTTTTGTCCACGCCTTGCGGTAGGGTCGCGAACTTGTCAGGGCATCCCAAACATCCACAACCGCAAAGATGCGCGCCACGAGGGGAATCTGCTCACCTTTCAACCCGCGCGGATAGCCCGTGCCATCCCATTTTTCATGATGGCAATAGGGAATATCCAGTGCCTGGCGCAAATATGCGATGGGTTGCAGCATTTGAAAAGCCAGTGTGGGATGCGCGCGCATGACCTCCCATTCCTTTTTGGTCAGCTTCCCCTTTTTCAGCAGGATTTGGTCAGAGACGCCCATCTTGCCAATATCGTGCAGCAGCGCGCCGCGGCGAACGTGTTGAAGTTCGTTATCTTTTATTCCCATGGCTTTTGCCAGGGACATGGTTATTTCAGTGACGCGCTGGGTATGGCCTTCGGTTTCCTTGTCGCGCAAATCCAATGCGTGTGACCAGCCTTCGATTGTGGCTTCGTAGGCAATGGCGAGTTCCATGTTCGCCCGCTGAACGTTATCGAACATCTGGGTATTGTCGATGGTGATGGCGGCCTGGCCCGCAAGGGTTTCAAGAAAATCAAACCATTCATCGCCAGGCGTAAAGCTCGAGCGGCGATAGACTTCCATCACGCCTTTAACCTCCCCTTTTGCAATGAGAGGAACGCAATAATAATTTTTAAATCCCTCTTCAGACCATAAACGGGCAAAGGGCGGGTTATCGATGATTTGAGCGGGATCGGAGACGTGGATCATGCGGCGCTCCATGGCACAGCGCCCCGCAAACCCATCATTCAAATGAACATCCGCGCCTTCGATCAGGTGTGTGTTGAACCCGCGCGCCGCGGAGTATTTCAAAGCCTGGTCATGGACATGGAGCAAAAGCACGTCAGCAGCATCCACATCCAATTGAGCCACAACATGATTAAGCAGAATATTGAGTGTGATGTTCAGGTCAAGGCTGGAAGTGATCGCTTTGTCAATGGTGCGCAGGGTTTGCAAATGCTGGAGGCGATGAATGGCTTCATCACGCAGTCGCGCCGAGTGGATGGCCGCCGCCGCCTGGGATGCAAAGAGCGATAGCAGGCGTTCATCCGCCTGGGTAAATTTGCGTTCGGAGTCTCCCATCTCATCTGCGGTCAGAACGCCCATCAATTCCCCGCCGTAAAACATGGGCACTTCCAACACCGCACGGATGCGGATGCCTTCGTATTTTGGCGAACGACCTTCCCAAACCGAATAATCGTCAATGTTTAGCGGCTGGAGTGTCTGTGCGACCCGGCCTGCCACTCCTTCCCCAAGCTCCAGGCGTGTTCCCATGGCGATATAAGGCTCGGTATCCATTGTCAGTTCCAGTTGATTGGTGGATGGAATGAACAAATACATGCCGCTGGACGCCGCATTAAGGAGTTTTTTGGCAACATTCACAACAACCTGAAGCATGGTCTTTAATTCCGTCTCTGCGGAAAGGGACTGGCTCGTTTCATACAGGGACGCAAATTCACGCGCGCGGCGTGTGGTTTCATCGAACAAGCGTGTGCGGTGCAGTGTGGCTCCCGCTATTTCAGCCAGCGAGTTCAAAAGTTTCATTTGCTCCGAGGTAATCTGTCGCGGCAACTGGACGGAGACAAAGATCACACCCACAGTTTCAGAATCTGCTCGAATGGGCACACAGGCTCCGCCCCAGCCTGGCGGAATTTTGCCGCGCCCCGCCCCACTAGGTAACGGGTCCCTGGCGAATTCAGCAGAGATATGCGGCTGGCCGGTGGCAAATACGGTTCCCGCCACGCCCTGGCCTGCCTTCACAGGAATATCCTGAATATCCTTGAACCAGCCGCGCGGAAATGTATCGCGCAATTCGCCGCTGGGCGGATGGTAAAGCAGAATCGTGCCTGTTTCAGTGCCGAGGGCGGCGAGCGTTTGATCGAGCAAAATGGGCAGGGCTTCATCAAATGTTTGCACGGTCCGCAGGGAGGAGGAAACGTTATACAAAGCCTCCAATTCCATCAAGCGCTGGCGAAGCACCTCCTCGGAGAGTTTGCGTTCGGTAATATCCTGGATGCTGCCACGCATTTTGCGGACGAGGCCTTGTGCGTCAATTTCAAGTTCACCCACGCCGTGCACCCAACGCTCGGCCCCGTCATTTTTTCTGACAATCCTGTATTCTTTATCGAAACGTCTCCTGTTTCCCACCACTTCGTTGGCAAAGTAATCGATCATTTCCTGTCTCTCTTCGGGGTGGACAAGGTCGGCCCATCCGTCCACAGTGCGGATGTAGGATTCGTCTATCCCAAAGATCCCATTGAGAACATTCGAACTCATCCACAGGCCTGTCTCAAAATCCAGCACATAACTCCCCAACCCGGCAATGATTTGAGACTCCTTTAGCAGTTTCTCGCTTTCCCGGATCGCCTCCTCTGCCCGTTTGCGTTCGGTAATATCGCGCAGCATACCTTCGTGGTAGACGATATTGCCCTGCTCATCATGGACATAATAGCCATGATCCTCCACCCAGATCTCGGAGCCATCCTTGCGGCGCATCCGATACGCTTCAATTTCCTGCTGCCCCGTATCCAGAATATGACTGCCTCGCTCTTCGGGTGCAAAATAAAGTTCTTTTTTTATATCAATGCCCAGCATTTCCTCCCTGGATGAATACCCGAACATCTTCGCCATGGCAGGGTTAATATCGATGAACCTGCCATCATGCGTGCTGCGATAAATGCCGTCTATCATATTTTCAAAAAGGGAACGATAGCGCTCTTCGGATTCGCGCAGGGCGTTTTCTGCGTATTTACGCTCCGCAAGATCGGCTTGAATTTGCGCAAAGAGCTGGGCATTTTGTATGGCCGCCGCCGCCTGGCCAGCGAGGGCCTCGGCCAGGTTTTGATGCTGTTCCGTGAAGAAGCCCGGCTCGACCTTATCCACTGAATATAAGCCGATAACCCTGCCGCCAGCAATCAGTGGGATTCCCATCCAGGAGATAACGTGCTCCGTTCCGGGGTCACGACTCCAACCGGGGAACAGGCGCGTATCCGCGATCAACACACTGCGCTTCTCAGTGATGACGGGCGCTAAAGCCGCGTAGGAGAGGATATCGAATTCCAGGGCTTGTGTTTGGGTTGGGTCGGTGAAATTCTCGTAGCCGCGCATTGCATAAATGGCGAGATGCCCATCCGATTTCAGCAACATCACATTGGCGCTGTCATAAGGGACAAGTTTTTGTAAATATTCCAAAAACATCTCCAGCACCGTGTCCAAATTCAGCTCGCGGGCGAGCGCCAAATTTGCCGCGCGCAGCGTTTCAGTAATTTGATGAGCAGTATGTTCAGATTCAAACAGGCGCGCAAGTTCATTTTCCGCATAGATGCGTTCGGTAATATCTATCATTACACCCTGGTAAACCTGCATGGTTCCGCTGGCATCCGGAATGCTTGTCCCCCATTCATCCACCCAGCGCCACTCCCCAGACCTGTGACGGATGCGGTACGTGATGTGAAACGTGTTTGAAACAGGTTTGGCTATAATCGGCAGGTCATCAGGATGGTACAGGTCAAAAAAACTCAGGGACCCGTTCAAAAACGCTTCCGCAGGATAGCCGGTCAATTCCATGACGGCGCCATTAATATATATGAAAGTGGACTTATCGTAGTTGCGGCATTGATAAATTACGCTTGGGATGTTTTCCGCAAACGCGCGAAAATTTAATCCGCTGGCGCGCAGATGATCCTCCTCCTGCCTGCGCTCCGTGCTATCGTGAATAACGGTAAAAAGGACAACCCTTCCATCCACGGCAATTTGGGATGAACGCACTTCGAGGGTCTGCACTCCTCCACCGTCAAGCTGATGTGGAAGCACAAAATTCCCGTGTCCCCCGTTTGACAAACGATCCCACCCCGCCGATAACTGGTCGGGCGACTGGGAATTGATCTCAGCCATAACTTTTCCCCGTAATTCGGCAGCAGGACATCCATAAAATTTTTCGGCTGCGTGGTTTGCATCCAAAATCCGCCCTGTCCCCGGCTCGATCAGAAATATGACTTCGTCATGGTTTCTGAAAATCTCAAGAAACGCATCGTCGTTTTGTGCGGATGTACCTACTGACATTAAGTTCTCCTAAAGCTCATCTCCTCTCCCCATATACCATATATTCATACCGTTAAGATAAAACGACCGACAACCTGTAATGATTATCAGTCGTCCATGGAAATTCAATCAATCATCGTTCAAGGATGCGATGGCCCTCAACAGGCCGAAGACCAGCACTCCCAGTTTCAATCCTTCGCCGGTGGTAAGGGCGGTTTCGCGTTGATTCCGCTCCGCGCGGCGGGTGAGGAGCATGGCCGCAACCAGGCCTGTCAACGCGCCAATCAACGTGCCGCCAACAATGATTCTGCTTCTGTTCATGGTGTCATCCTTCCAAGAAATGCTTTGATGCTTTCAAGCCAGCCGTCCAATTTAATAATAGGGCTGGCCGCCATATCCGCCGCACGGACGATATATCCGCGCGCCTTGTACACGTAATCCTGTGCGATGCCGGTGTAGTAGGGCAATCCACCCAGCGCGCGCGCCAGCAGATAGATAAGCCCAATGAGAATCGCGAGAACGATCAGCCCGGCGATCATGATGGGAATGACAATCCAAATGGTGGAAATCGCGGCCCAGCGGCCCACATCCCCATCCTGCCTGAAGGTGGCAAGGCTGATCCACACGATCATGCCAACGAACAGCAATGCGCTCAGGATCATGGGCAAAATGATCTGCGTTGTGCGCTGTTTGCGATGCAATTGATAGGAATAGTGTTCGGGTTGTGGGAGTTTGGGTTTCATCGTTCGTATTTTAACATGAATCAAAAAAGTGACAGTCACCTTAAAGGTGACTGTCACTTATGTTTACTGAAACTTATCTTCTATTTCTCAAAAACGTTGGGACGTCCAGATCGTCCGTGTTGATGGTGGGAGGTTGGGATGCAGATTTTGCATCCGCCGAGGACCGGGGTTCCACACCGACGCTGACGGATTCGCTTGGGCGTGAGAAGGGCGTATTCGCAACCGACATCGTCCCAGCATGGGAAACAGGCTTCTCGTTAGTACGAGGGAGGCGTTCCAAAGCACGGCGCGGGACTCCGCTGCGTTCAAATCCAGTGGCAATGACGGTGACGCGAATCTCGTCGCCCATTTCAGGATCGATGACCGCACCGAAGATCATGTTGACATCGGGATGAGCGGTTTCGCGGATGATAGCCGCCGCCTGATTGACCTCGAAGAGAGTCATGTTCGAGCCGCCAGTGACGTTGAAGAGTACACCGCGCGCGCCGTCAATGGTGATGTCCAGCAGTTGGCTGGAGATGGCCTGCTCGGCGGCGTTCTTGGCGCGGTCATCGCCCGTGCCGCGGCCAACCGCCATCAATGCCGCGCCGCCCTCAGACATGATGGTGCGGACATCGGCAAAGTCGAGGTTGATCAAACCAGGAATTGTGATCAACTCGGAGATGCCCTGAATACCCTGGTGCAGAACTTCATCTGCCATGCGGAAGGCATCCTGCAGGGATGATTTTTTATCGGCGAGCTGCAGCAAGCGGTCATTCGGAATGGAGATGAGGGTGTGCGCGTGTTCCTTCATCTTTTGCACGCCCGCCTCAGCGGACTGTGTGCGCTTGCCACCTTCAAATGTAAATGGACGGGTGACCACGCCGATGGTGAGCGCGCCGCATTCCTTTGCAACCTGCGAAACCACAGGGGCTGCGCCTGTGCCTGTGCCGCCGCCCATGCCCGCAGTGACGAAAACCATATCCGCACCTTTGAGCACGTTGTACAGTTCGTCGGATGATTCCTCCGCGGCTTTGCGCCCGATCTCCGGGTCACCGCCTGCGCCGAGGCCGCGGGTGATCTTATCGCCAAGGCGCACGCGAATGGGCGCACGCGAAAGCGTCAGTGCCTGTGCATCGGAATTGGCGGCGATGAATTCAACGCCTTGAATGCCTTCTTCCATCATGCGGTTGACGGCATTTTGACCGGCACCACCCACGCCGATCACTTTGATTCGGGCGAAGGCTTCGGATTGCAGATTTCTTTTATTCGAGTCCATTTGTTCCTCCTGGCAAGGAATATGCCATATCTTAAACGAGTTTTAAAAAATTTAAAAGGGTTTTAATGATCCTTGTGAATCTTTTCTCTTAATGCTCTAGCCGCCGTCCTCGGCGGCGAGGACGCCGCCGGGAGCAAAATACCTACGGCAACAACCGTTTCATCCAATTTTTAATTGCGTCAAAATTCATATTACTTTCGCCTCGCGATCTGCGGCGTTTCTTTTCGCCGCTTGAATGCGCAACATCATGTCCGCGCATGGTGGTGGCCCAGCGCAGCAAACCAACGCTGGTGGAATATGCGGGTGAATCCAATTTATCAACCAGCCCGGTCAGGCGTTCCGGCTGAGCGGTCCGCACGGGCATCCCCAACACTTCGCTGGCAATATGCTTGATACCGGGCAATGCGGAAGTGCCGCCCGTCAACACCATGCCGGCGGGAAGCAGGCCGTCATAACCGGAGCGTTTTATTTCCTGCAAAATCAAACCAAAGGTCTCTTCGATGCGGGCTTCGATGATGTGAGCCAGGTCCTGCCGATTGATGCGGACATCGCGGTCTTCACCGAACGGGCGAATGGAGAAATACTCCTCGCTTCCAATCTGGGACCGAATGGCATGTCCCTGCTGCTTCTTCACTTCCTCCGCCTGAGACATGGGCAAACGCAATCCATGAGCAATATCCTGGGTGACGTGGTTGCCGCCCACGGCCAGCACCATCGTATGCCAGACATCGCCATCCACATAAATTGCCAGGTCGGTGGTGCCGCCGCCAATATCACAAACCGCCACACCCATCTGGCGTTCCTGCTCGGTCAAGACTACTTCCGCCGAAGCCAGCGGATTCAAAACGAATTGCTGAATATCCACACCGGCCGCACCCACGCATTGACGGAGGTTATCCACTGTTGCGGCGGCGGCAGTGATGATGTGCGTTTCCACTTCCAGTTTGTAGCCGTGCATTCCAATGGGCGTCTTCACGCCTTCCTGCCCATCCACGCTGATGCCGCGTTGGATAACGTGTACGATCTCGCGGTCATGCGGAATGGCAACCGCCTGTGCCTGTTCAAGCGCATGGGCAATATCCAGGGCATCGATGATTCCGCCGGGCACACCTGTTGCGCCGCGGCTATTGACAGATGAAACATGCGCACCCGCCAGGCTGACCAGCCCGGTGGTGATTTCCAAACCGGAGGTGCGTTCCGCTTTTTCCACGGAACGTTTGATGGCTGCCGATGCGGCGGAAAGGTCAACGATGATGCCTTTGCGGATTCCATCCGAAGGCTCGATGCCCACGCCAAGAATGCGAATGGAGCCTGCATCCTCCACACGTCCCACGAGGGTGCAAACCTTGGTCGTACCTACATCAATGCCAACTACAATTTCTTCCATCTTATTGTTCGCTATCCACTGTTTCTTCTTCGGTTGATTCTTCGGTCTCGGTGACCGCCATTCGGTAGAATGGCGCATCGGGATAGACCACGTTGATATATTCGGGGTAGACACTGCGCGCCATCAACGAATCAACCAGCGATTGATACACGCGTATTTTCAAAGGCATGTCATGCGCGCTTGTGCCAAAGGCGGCCTGCCATCCGCGCGGGTCCACCCAGCCCAACCCCTGGGTGGAGTCGAATGTCATCGTCGTGCCGGCAGGCAGGAGCGGGGAAAGAGCGAGGATCGCATCCACCAATTCCTTTTGCATGTACGGCGGCGGGCTGAGCGGGTCAGTCAAATCGGAAAGCCCCGCGGGCGGTTCATCCACAGCGACGACTGACACAAGTCCCGCTTCCAATCCACGCGGACGGAATGCCACACCGCTTTGATCGATCCACGTGTAGCCCTCACCTTTTTGCCAGAGGATGAGGGGCTGGCGCTCGCTGACCGTAACGTAGACATGGTTCGGCAAATAGACATTTACTTCCGCTGACAGCAGTTCGGGATAATTCATGCGCAGGCGCGTTTCCAATTCATCGGGCTGGACCGTAAAAATCGATTGACCGACAACACCAAGCACGGTGGTGATCTCATCCCTGCTCAAGCGGACATTGCCAAGTACGGTTGCGCTGGGGACAAAAAAGTACGACAGTGTAAACGCCAGATAAATGGCAACGCCGAGCAAAAGTGAAAAGAGAATGGAAACCAGCCGCCAATTTGCGTGCAGGCGCGGCATGGAAATTTTCGGCCTATGTAAATGGAACTCCGGCAAACCAAGCGCGATATTAAATCGGCGGGGCCTGGATACCAGCCGCGGCTTGGATGAAATTGGAACAGTTGGTGTGCGCGAAGTGACCGGCACAATCGGCTTGAGTGCGCGCTTTGCGGTCTGCTCCAACTCTTTGGCAGTGCGCTGGGCGCGTCGGCG
Organism: Chloroflexota bacterium; assembly: GCA_016191985.1. Lineage (GTDB taxonomy): Bacteria > Chloroflexota > Anaerolineae > Anaerolineales > Villigracilaceae > Villigracilis. The sequence goes on from JACPVB010000302.1 coordinate 10,125, forward strand.
GCGGACGAGTTCAGCGCGGGAAAGTTCGCGTCTGTCGCTCATGCCGTCCTCCGATGTTCGGTGCGGTCACGCTGCGCTTTGCGTGCAAGAGCAAGTTCGATCAGGCGGTCTACAAGTTTTGGATAGCTTAATCCGCTGGCCTGCCAGAGCTTGGGATACATGCTGATGGAAGTAAACCCGGGCAGGGTGTTCAACTCGTTCAGGTAAATCTTGTGTGTGTCGCTTTCCACGAAAAAGTCGGCGCGCGCCATGCCTGCGCAATCAATGGCCTTGTACGCGCGGACGGCATACTCACGAATTTTTTCTGTGACTTCGTTCGGGAGTTGCGAGGGGATGATGAGACCGGAGGTCCCGTCAATATATTTTGACTCGTAGGAATAAAATTCACGGCTCGGCAGCACTTCTCCGCAGACAGATGTTTCTGGGTCTTCATTGCCCAGCACGCTCACTTCCACCTCACGGACATTCCCCACGCCCTTTTCGATAACGATGCGGCGGTCGTAACGAGCGGCTTCCATCAATCCTTCAGAAAGGTCGGAGCGTGAATTGCATTTGCTAATTCCAACGGAGGAGCCAAGGTTGGCGGGCTTCGCAAAGAAAGGATACGCGCCCATCTTTTCGACTTTTTCGATCACGCCATCCATATCATTTTCAATATTGCCGCGCAGCACAAGAACCGATTCCACGATGGGGATGTTGTTGGCGCGCATGACATCCTTGAAGATGCCCTTGTCCATGCCGACGGAGGAACCAGCCACGCCCGCGCCCACGTAGGCCACATCCGCCATTTCGAGCAGGCCTTGCAGTGTGCCGTCCTCGCCAAAGGGGCCGTGAAGGACGGGGAAGAAGACGTCGATTTGCGGGAGCAAGTGAAGGGTTAAGGTGTCTTGCGCGCTGTGTGCTGCGTGTTGTGTGTTGCGTAATTCGTAAACATTTGAATGCGAGGGATCGCCGGGGAGAATCACACGATTTAATTCATTGAATTTTCCACTGGTAAACGCATCCAATGTATTTGCGCCGTGAAGCCATTCGCCATCCAGCGTGATGCCAACCTGGGTCACTTCATATTTTTCAGGGTCAAGCGCCGCCAGCACGGAACGCGCGGACATGAGCGAGACCTCATGTTCGCCGGAACGACCGCCGAATAACACTGCAATGCGAAGTTTCTTTTCAGTCATAAAAAATCAATCTCTAGTCTCTAATCTCCAATTACCAGCGATCAGTAATTAGTGATCAGTTACCAGTCTCCAACGAGTTCAACTTCCAATTCCAACTCAACATTAAATTTTTGGGCAACGGTTGTTTGCACCAAACGAATCAAGGCGCGAACATCTTCCGCCTTGGTTTCTCCGTGATTTACAAAAAAATTTCCGTGCAGCTTGCTGATTTCAGCGTTGCCGATGCGCGTGCCTTTCAGGCCTGCGGCTTCGATCAAGCGCCCCGCATGGTCGCCCTCAGGGTTTTTGAACATGGAACCCATGCTTGCACCGGGCGGCTGCGTGGCCTTTCGGCGTTCACTGAATTGTTCGATTTTAACAGACACTTCTTCTTTCGTTGAATTTTTTAATCTCAATAAAGCCGAAAGTACTATTGCTTTTATCTCGCCGCGCTTCAACACACTCGTGCGATAGCCATAGCCCATTTGCTCAACGGAAAATTTTTCGCGTCCGCTCCTTGTCAGCAACTCGGCGTAAATTAGATTACCGGATACATCTCCGCCGAACGCGCCGGCATTCCCGTACACTGCGCCGCCCACCGTGCCGGGGATAGTGGCCGCCCACTCCAAACCAGCCATCCCTTTGGATGCACATCGATTCGCGAGATTGCTAAAGACGACTCCCGCTTCACACCGCACTGTGGGGCTGTCACCCGTTTCGAAGCGCACTTCCTTC
>JACPVB010000303.1 GCA_016191985.1 Chloroflexota bacterium
TAAAACCAGTCGCGGGTTCGAATCCCGCCCTCTCCGCTAGAGACACGTTCTTTGAGGACGTGTCTTTTGTTTTGCAGTCGCGCGCCCTCGTTGAGGGGATGATATTCGAATCCTGCCCTCTCCGCTAAAGACACGTTCCGAAAGGGACGTGTCTTTTTTTAAGTGCCTAAATGGGTGGGCCAAGGAATCCTTTTGCCACAGAGACCACGGAGTCCACAGAGATTTTAAGAGAGTGTTTCTTAAGTCCTTATCGTCTCATTTTTGTACACGGATTTCACGGAAAAGAGCGGTTTTTTTAAAGGTCTTTCCGCGAAACTCGGTGAAATCCGTATTCTCCGTGTCCTAAAAAATCTTTAAGAAACAGTTTCTAAGAGTTTTTTTCTCTATGATCTCTGTGTGCTCCGTGGTCAAGTCTTTGAATAGGTCCACGAGATTAGCCACTCCCTAAAGACACGTTCCGAAAGGGACGTGTCTTTTTTTGCAGCAGAATATCACTCAACCATTGTTACTACCACCTGATTTTTCCCCGCTTGCTTGGCGCGGTACATGGCCTCATCCGCGGCGCGCAGGACCTTCATTCCCGTATCGCCGTTCCCAGGGAAAACCGCCACCCCAATGGACAGGGTCAGGTTGCCCAGCGGTCTTTCTTCGTGGAATAATTGAAGGCTGGCGGCATCTTTTCGTAGACGCTCCGCGCATTGATAGGCTGATTCGAGCGGAGTCTCTGGCAATACCAGTGTGAATTCGTCGCCGCCAAACCTGCATGCAATATCGTCCGTCCGCGTGTTGGCTTGAATTAATTCCGCTACTTTTTTTAAAGTCACATCACCGGCAACATGCCCAAACGCGTCGTTGAATCTTTTAAAGTCGTCAATCTCGATCATCAACATGCTCAAGGGATGCTGGTGACGTTCCGCCCGATGCGTTTCACGTTCCAGCATGTCGTTGAGGTAGCCGCGATTGAAAAGACCGGTGAGATGATCGCGGATCGCCTGTTCATGAAGTTGGGCATGAAGGGATTCGATCTCGGCCAGTTGTTTTTGCAAACGCTCATTGGCGCTTTGAATGGCAGACTCAGCCTGCCTGCGCTCGGTAATATCGTGGAGCATGATGATGCGTCCGTTGAAAATACCCTCCCGATTCTGAAGCGGCATCCCGCGCACGTCAAAGTACTTGTTTTCCTCTTCCTCTATTTGAATCTCTTTCCTGAAAGTTTCCAGGTTCGTTGGCAAATGGAGGATGGCATTGAGCCTGGCAAAAGCTGTTTCTGATTCCTGCCCAACCATATCGTCTGTGATTTGTAAAAATGTTTGGGCAGACGGGTTGATGTCCACGATGCGGTTTTTGGAATCCAATACCACCACCCCGTCCGGAATCACTTCCACCAGGGTGGTACGCGCCAGCGGAAGGATATCAAGCCAGCGGTAACGGAAAATGGCAAAGGCAAAAAGCGCACTTGAAAGCACCAGGGCCTGGGGGGTAAAGTCCAGTCCATTGATTGGGTTGACGCCCAGAATGGTCGGCAGATTTGCAAAAAACGGTACCAGCAGGGCAATCAAAATGGTGGCGGACTGCTTCCGTTTGATACGGTTTGTACGGAAGAGCGAGCGAATCAGGTGATAATATGAAATGAGCGCGATCCCCTGTAGGATGATCAGGATGGGAATAAAAAGAACGCCATTTTTACTTTGGAGCATGTCCAGTGAACCGATTTGTTTTACCTCAAGATCGTATAACAACAGGTCTTGATGCGGAATACTCCATATGAGGATAAGGACGAGGAGGGAAGGAAGCAGCAGCAACGCCATACGCCAGCGCGTCAGGATATGCGTCATTTCCAGGTGCCCGAGCACGATCAGCAGAAAGAGCAGGGGGCCGAAACTGGCGGAGGTCCAGTACACCTGTGTCCAAAAGGTCTTCGTTTGCAAGCCATTGGACGCAATGCTCATGCCATATGCAAATGCCCAAACACAACCCAACAGAAATACCAGGATCAACGGCTTTGCAGCCGGCTCGTTCCTGCGCCCCCAGGCATACGCCGCCATGAGCAATTGCAGCATGGCTGAAAACATCAGGGTGTAAACAACTATTTCGCGCATGATGGAGAGCCTTCCTGAAATAACACGATCAATATTGAAGCGATGCCTTGGGGCAAAACAGGGGCGCTACATTTAAAGAAGTTCAGTCTATGTATTTAAAAGTTTTCGCACTTCCAGTATATATGGATTTCTTAAATTTTTATCAATTGAAATTCCCAACTTTCTTCTCCAAATCCCCCAAATGATCCAATTCGTGAATCGCAAGCGCCCGCGCCCGCCAATATATGGACTCTTTCCGCTTCTTTCCCTGCTCGCGAATGGACCTTGACCATTCAGCCTCGGTCAACGCTGAAAGGACTCTCAACAACACCCTGCGGCGGAGTTTGAAATACGTCAGCAAATCGGGGAAATCCAGCAGATCAAAGCGCACTAATCTTCCCCAATCTCGTTCCGAATGGACATCCGCAAGGAGCGGTTCCTCCAGGAGCAAAGCAAGGTAAATCGCCTCAGAGGTTCTCGCTTCGCTGTGGATCAAATGCGCCAAATCTTCGGTAAAGGAACGCTCGCCTTTTCCGAGTGGCTGACCGAGTCTTTCAACAGGAAGGGATTTGCTCAAGGCTTCCAGTTTGGACGGCGTCTCAGCAAGCAAGTCCATGACTTTGGTAATGTTGGATGGAGTGAGGTCGGTGGAGATGGTTTTCTTCATTGGTTGCCTCCATTCCACTCAATATCAAACGTGGATGCTTCCAATGCAGTAATCTTCTCTTTGCGTGCGAGGGAGAGATAGGCAAAAATACTTTTGAATTGCAAAAGGAACGGCAGGGGGTCTCGGAAATCCAAAATCACATCGTTGCTGGTGAAGAAAGTTTTCAGCCAATGGAAGAATTGACCGCCCATGATCGCCCTTGGCAGGGCGTACATCAACATGGCGGTGGAAAGCATGTGCGTGGATTTGTCCGCCGGGGTGATGCAGGCGGGCTGTGGATCAATGAACGCATCCACAAACTGCGGATGCGACGCCAGCAAATGCACGCCGCTGGTTGCGCGCGGGTTGCATTCCAGTGCAAATAATTGACCGTCCGCAGTTTGTACGAAATCGAAAGCGATCTGTCCCGTAAAATGATTTTCCCTTACAAAAGTTTTTACCCAGGCCGAAATTGCGGGGTGTTCCACATGCTCGAAGGCCACCGTCGCTCCCTGCCCCGCCGTGAGACGGGATGGATAAGTGGTATGCGCATGGACAACCCCGTTATGACAGACCGAATACGAACAATACTGATTCCCATCAATAAATTCCTGCGCGATCCACGGCGAGTCAAACGTCAGCGTGGACAATGCTTTTTGAAGCGGAGGCAGGATCAAGGTCCGCGCGGCGAAGCGGGAGTAGACAGGCTTCAACACCAGCTCACGCCAGTGCGCGTACGCATGAAGCAGGTCATCCTGGCTGCTGATCAAAATCGTTTCGGGCGCGTACAAATCCAGCCCAATCGCGTTGACGACAAAGTCCCATTTATTATGGAACTGGTTTAACTTATTGATCGGCTCGGCAAAAACCTTGCATGGCAAATCGTCGCGCCCCATACTGACGTAAAAAATTTCCTCACAGGTAGGGATCAGCAAATCGATTTTATTTTCAACAACGATCTTTTTCAACGCGACGAGAAACGCCTCTTTGTTTTGACGTGGAGCGGGTACAAAAAAATTGGCCTTCACCGCCGCTGACGGTTGACTCAAATGCCCGCGCAAAGACTCCGCCATAAAGACGGTGTGCCCCGCGCGATGAAAAGCGCGGGCAAGGTCAAGCGTTGCGGGCGCGCGCCCGCCGGTTAAGAGAATGTTTGCCATATTTGGGTAGGGACACAGCGTCGCTGTGTCCCTACAAAATTAAAACGTCAACACCATCCCGCCAATGGACAACCCCGCGCCCGTGCCGACCAACAACACTTTATCACCGCGCTGAATTCTTTCATCAATCACTCCCTGGTATAAAGTGGCAGGGATCGAAGCCGCAACACAATTGCCGAGGGTTTCAATGGTTCGGATGATTTTATCCTCTTTCCAGCCGAAACGCTCCAACATCATCAAGCCCACCTTGCTGGCCTGGTGCGGGACAACGACATCAATATCCACCATGCCTTTCGATAAACCAGGATACAGTTCTTCCAAAAATTCATGCGCAATGCCGCGCACCATTCTCAGCACCGCAGGCCCATCCATATGAAAGAGATCGTCTTCAGCTTTGTGCCCCTCGAAGCGTGGATGAAAACGCGAGCCGCCGCCCATGATGGTGGTGAGATATGCGCCATCGCCATAGGTTTTGAAATGCGAATGATGGATCATGGATGGCTCGCCATAATCTGCGCGCGTGACCACAACCGCCGCCGCCGCATCCCCAACCAGCGAAGCGGACTCAGGTTCTTTCGGGTTGATGCCGCACGAGGCCACATCCGCGCTGGCGATGAGGATATTTTTATATCGACCCGTGCAAATAAAATTCGAGGCCACATCCATCGCCGCCACGAAACTTAAACAAGTTGTATGCACCGTCATGGCAGGGATACCTGAATTTCCCAAGCCAAGCTGGCGCTGAATCAACACACCTGTATCGGGGATAGCCTGTTCCCCCGTGCCAGAGGCATTGATAATGAGGTCAAGTTGATTCGGTTTGAGCTTTGCCTCCTCCAACGCCTCCCGCGCTGCCTCCGCAGACATGAACGACGACGTTTCATCCGTCACCCAGCGGCGTTCGCGTACCCCATTACGCCGCTCCACCCAACCCGTAGGCAGGCCGCACATGGCTTCCAATTCCGAACTTGGCACAATTCGTTCTGGTAAATATCTTCCCAAACCAATGATCTTGAGGGGAATGTTGACTTGCATGAAAACTCCTTATTCAATAATAACTTCGGTGGTCGGGCGCAAGCAGTCGAGACTACCAGGAATTGTAATTACTCTTGTCAACTGGTGGTCTCGATATGCCCTCCGCTTCGCGTCGGGCTACTCGACCACCGGGGCTTTCTGGAACTAAAAATCCATCTTCTTAAAATACGGTATTGCCGCCTTCGACACCGCTTGAATCAACTTCCACGGCAACTGCCTTTTGCGCGGCAAATGCTTTGTGTATACCGCGTTGTACTCCGTCACCGACTCACCGCCGCGCACTTTCTTGAACTTGCCCACCCCGCCGCTGGCATGGACGAGCAGTCCACGCCGCACGCCTTCCTGCAAAGTGACCAATGTCAATAAACGATATAACCCCTCTTCCATTGGTAAAGATGTGTCGTAGCCGAAAAGCGGCTGGGTCATCGCCCCGTTGCGGACGAAGAATCCCATAATCCCGTTAATTTGTCCATCCTTCTTTAAGGCATACATGTGCAAGATATCTTCGTCGCGTGCGAGTTTCAAAAAGTCAAATGTGAATTGCGGATTGTAGTACGAATACTTTTGCAGATACAGCAACTCATACAACTGCACGGCGCGGCGCAGTTCGTCGTCTGACAAATCCTTGCCGCTCACCACTTCATACCCGTTCTTGCGCAGCACGCGCAAATCTTCTTTGCATTGCCGTGTCTTCAACGAAGCGACGGGGTCCATGTACCAGACCTGGCGGCTCAAGACCAAATCATAGCCGAGATTTTCCAACGTTTCATAAATATGCGGATTCTTTTTCTGGTCTACGGAGCGGAACACAATGGCGCGATCTGGAAACCAATGGATCAACGCCTCACTCACCGCCGACAATTGGTCGCTATTTACTGACGGATACAGATTCGTCGAAAGCAAGTAGTTATTGACGAAGACCACCTTGTCCAATTCGGCATAACGAAAATACCACGCCACCGGATTCATAATCAGTTTCACCACAATTTCCGCCAGTGGATTATTGAGGTGCTTTACTTCTTCAAATCCACCGTAGGAGACGTAGTGACTGTACGGTGAAACCGTGTAGGTGTTTTGCGGGTGAAAATCTGAGATGGTGATGGGGATGATGACGTCGTCAATTTTGACCGTCATCAACTGCGTGTTGTACACGTTGCGGATGTATTTCTGCGGGTCTTCGCTCATCAATGGGATGAGATAACGGCGCGCATAATCGCCATCTGCGGTTGAGAGAAATGGCAGGGTGTGGATGTTTTCGCGGGTGAAGAGTTCAACGGGAGAGTGCGTCGCACCAGATGGGTTGGATAATGCCATTTAAGAAGATTCTCTCAGGGTTAGATTTGGTTTATTAAGTAAGGTGCGACGCACTCCGGTGTGCGCGAATCGTCTTTTCGCAATGAGACGGGATGACGTGCGTATCGGGATGGGTCAGATAATACGAATGTAAATGTCCCAGCGTTTCCCGATAGGCTTCGGGGTCGGGAAAAAGGAGATTTGCAATTTTATGCGGCGGACGATTTTCCACGATGGACCGTTTGAGCCAGGCCGCATCCGCTACGAAGAAAAATAATTTACCGTCATCATCGCGGACGAAGATGCCCATTTGCCCAAGTGCGTGGCCGGGCAGCTCCA
>JACPVB010000304.1 GCA_016191985.1 Chloroflexota bacterium
AAGTCGAATCAAGAGAAGCAAGAAACGAGGGATGAGAAACGGGTTGAGAGCAAAGAAATCTCGTCATCTCGTTCCTCGTCACTCCGAACTTCCTCCCCCGGCATGGAGGTGGATTTGCGCGGGCTGATGGCGGACGATGCGTTGGATAAGATGGAACGCTATTTGGAACAGGCCTATCTTTCTGGTTTGCCTTTTGTGCGCATCATCCACGGCAAGGGGACGGGCAGGCTGAGGCAGGCGGTGCGCGAAGCCTTACGCGGACATTCCTACGTGAAGTCATTCGAAGAGGGCGGTGATAAGGAAGGCGGCGAAGGCGTGACAGTGGCGAAGTTGAACGCAAGTTAGGAATGTTCGTCATTTTCTTTTATAATCTGGGCATTCGCGAGAATCAATGGAAAAGAAAAACGCCCCCCAGCGAAAACGCAAAAGCGACGTTGTTCCTGCAAAAGGAACTTCCATTGCCGTGGGTGGAGATGTAAGCTACAGCAACATCATCAATGGCTCGAAAAATATAATCAATGTGATCGAGAAATCCACATCGGTCGTTGAATTGAAAAAGCAGGCCGACAGGCTGGAACAAAGTCATCTCAAAAATGCCCTTGTCGAATACGTCAATAAAATTAAATTGCAGGCGGAACTTGCGGAAAAGGGACTGGATACCAAAAGCCCATACAAAGCCCTGCTTAAATATGAAATTACAGATTCCTCCCTGTTCTTTGGAAGGGATGCATATATTGCGGAACTGCTCGAATGCATAAAACAAAACCCACTGACGGTGCTTCACTCGGAAAGCGGGGCGGGCAAAAGCAGTCTGCTGAGGGCGGGGATCGGTCCGCATTTGCTGGCGGAAGGGCGTTTGCCATTGTACATTCGTCCGCGCGAAACGCCCGTTCTGCAGACAAGTATTAAACACGCCCTGCTGCCAGATTTGGAGCAATCTCCAAACCTGACGAATGCCAGATTGCGCGATTTCCTGCGGCGTGTTTGCAAGCTGTTGGGGAAAAAGTGGCTCCTGATTATCGTTGACCAGTTTGAAGAGATATTCACCCTGCAAAGCGAAGAGGCGCGGATGGCCTTTGTGAAGGAATTGGCCGAGTGCCTGGATGATGAGACATTGCCGGTTCGGTGGATCCTTTCGCTGCGCGGGGAATGGTTCAGTCAACTGGCGAAATTCCAATCGAAGATTGGGAATCCATTCGAGAATAGTGTTTTCCTGAGCGCGTTCAATAAAGCGGATGCGTATCAGGTGATCGTTGAACCCGCGCTGAAACGCGGCATCCGCTACGAAGATGGACTTGTCGAACAGATCATTGCCGAGCTTGCCACCAAAGCCGATGGCAAGGCCGACGCTTTCTCATCTTTTTTGTCATCCCAACGGGAAAGTCAACGGGAAGAGGAGGAAATTTCTCCGCCGCAATTGCAACTGGTCTGTTCGGAGATATTCAAAAAAGCGGATAAAAACACGCACCTGGTTACAACGGAAACGTATCGTCTACTTGGCGGGGCAGAGACGATCCTCCAGAATTATCTGGACCGCGTCATAGACGAAAATATCCCGAAAGAACATGTTGAATTGGCCGAAAAAATACTTGTTGCGCTCGTGGACGACGAGGGGCATCGTGTGTTGCGTTCAAAACAACAAATCCAACTTGACGTTAGTTTCAAGGTTGACCCTAAAAATTTGGATGAAGTGATTAAACAATTAGTAGACAGCCATTTGCTGCGGGTGGAGGAGGACGAGTATGAACTGGCTCATGACTATCTCGCCAATAAGATCAAACTCGACCCTGAAACCCAGAAACAAAAATATGTAAAAGAACTCCTTGAACAAAAGACGAAACACTTTCACCGGGAGGGAATCAAGTTAAGCACAGAGGAATTATCGCTGGTAGAGAAGCACCTTTCCAAAGCAGCACTTAGCGATGATGAAATGATGCTCATTGAAAGCAGCAGGCGGGATTCCTTGTTGCGCAGATACCTGTCGTTGGGGGGATACATGGTTGTCTTCGCTATTGGCGTCAGTTTGTTTATTGTTGCCGTTACATTTTTGATTCGCGGCATGGCACTGGTTGCGCCGCAGGGATATATTGCGCTTTTGTGGGCCTCGGTCATTGCGCTGGGATTTATCGGCGCAAACAGGGGTTGGGTAAAGGAATTATTACTTACTTTTGGTCTCATACTTTCAATCGCCATTAATAAGCTGATCGTACTCATCCCAATTGTCGGCAGGCTGGAGGATGGCAACACCTCCTTATTTTGGATTCGATTGGTCATTACCGCGACCATGGCTTACTTTGGTTATCAGGCAGTTGTAAGTATTCAACACCTTTCCTTCAAATCAAACAGGGAAAGACTCCAGGACTCCCTTTTTGGAGCGTCTCTTGGGGCAATAAATGGTTACTTGCTTATGGGTTCGATTTGGTATTATCTTCACGTAATGGGGTACACCGATTTGGGATTCCTGCCTCCTACTTTAGGAACCCTTGCGGGCGACGCCTCATTGCTGGTCATTAATTACCTGCCGCCTTATCTATTTAGTGGCGTTGGCCTGTTCCTGGCCGTTATTCTGGTGATCGTATTTGTGCTCGTTGTGTATATTTGACCTTAATTTCGAAAAAGTTGATATATAATTTTCGCACTCAAATAGGGAGCCGTGTATGTCCATTGACGATGCCATCAAAAAAATGACTGACCTTATCAAAGCCGCGTGCGCCAGTGCGGAGATCAAAGCCGCCAAAATGTCGGATGAGGAGGCGCGGCTCTCGGTGTATGCGCCTGCGGGTGATATGCAGAAGATCAAGGATGCGACCTTCCAGCCCGCCATTGATATGTTGAACACGGATGGGATGGATGTGCAGGTCTTTGTCTACGACAAGGATGCGCCGCCGTTGAAGGGATAAACGTAGGGACAACCCTCGCGGTTGTCCCTTTTTATTTTGCAAGGGTGATGATCGTAGGGACGCCCCTCGTGGGCGTCCTCTTTTTTTACCAACAAGGGCGACCGTAAAGGTCGCCCCTACGGGGTTGCCATGCGCCAGACGATGTCCAGAGCTTCAAGGCCGGTCATACGGTGGCGGTCGGTGGCTTCTTCATTGAGATAGACCGCGCCTTGTTCTTCGCGCCCGTCCATCACGTAGAGTCCGCGATCAGGGAGGTCGGAGAGTGCGGCCCAAAAATTCCAAAGTGGCAAATCAAATTCGTCGGCGAGCAGGGCCATGTCGCGGTTGATGCGATGGTCCAGTTCGCGGTTATCGGCTTTGGTGGCGAGGATCGGGACAACACCTGCGTTGATCAATTGCGTGATGATCTTGCGCAAGTATTCGGTGTTGCGCGATTCAAAATGTGTGCCGATCTGGATGATGACAAACGAGGGACGATGGATACGCAGCTCACATTCAACAGGTGTTTCGGAAAAGGTGCAGCCATACTCGCCGCGATGCCATTGGTCCCACAGCAATGCGCCGGGCGTGGTGCCATCCTGCGCGGTGGGGCTTTCGCGGTTGAACGAGCCGTTGAAATGCTCCACCGTTTCGCGCAGCTCAGGCGTCAGGCTTTCCAACACGGCCTCGTTCGTTTCAAAAATGCCAAAGAATTCAGCGGGCCTTGTCTGGCAATCGCCGAAGATGGAAAACGCATTCGGATCGTTGCCGAGCGTTTGCCCTCTTTCATAAATATCACGGATGCTTTCATTCGGTTCGGGGAGGACGGGCAGTTCCATCCACTCGTTGGAGATGGGAGTCTCTGTCGCTGTCTGTGTCTTTGCCGTGGATGTTGACGTGGGCGTGGAGGTCCCATTGCGCGTGGCGCTCGCCTCAGGGCGGACCATGGGCCTGGTCGCTGTTGCGATGACTTGTCCCGCCGCTGCTGGGACATCGTACCTTGGCGTGGGGATGGGCCGCGCTGGCGTCTCGGTCCGCGTGGATGTGGGGAAGGGAGTCGCTTGCGATTGGCAGGCCGTAATGGATATGCAAATCAATAAAGAGAAAATCAATCGGCGTTTCATAATTTTCTTTTAGTATGTCAACTTACGCAGAATAGTTTTATGACCCCGAAGGGGTCAAATGATTATAGATTTTGCGATACAGCATATTCAACCCTGAAAGGGTGTCATGGCTCGTAAAATCCATGTCATCCCTTCGGGATTTGGATTCCGTTCGTCTATTTTCTATAATCCTGCCATCCCTTCGGGATTGAACTGCATAACGTGACCTACAACTTTTAGACGCAATTCGGTGGTCGAGCGCAAGCAATCGAGACCACCTTGTTATAGAATTTTTTTCAATTACTGGTGGTCTCGATACGCCCCGTGAAGAACATACGGGGCTACTCGACCACCGGGGAATCAACCAGCGGAGTATTTCTTCCACTCCTTTGCAAACTTCAATATGCGTGGACGGATGTAGAAGGCGAACGGGTCTGCTTGTGGACGTTTCTCTTTTACCAAATGCATCGCCGCTTGGGGATCGTGTCCCTGGGCGATGAGGATGCACGCGCCCATCGTCACCCCGCGGTGGACTCCGCCTGCGCAATGGGCAAAGACCTTGCCGCCAGTTTGAATCGTCTCCAGTGCGGCGCGCGCCCCACGATGCAGGGACTTGATCGGAATCGGCAGCAGCGGAGAATCAAATGTGGGCAGCCAGAGCAGGTTGAGGGGAGTCGGATGCGGGTCTTTGCGTGGGCGATATTCGATCCGCATGTTAATCACCAGCCGCACGCCGAGTCCGCGCAGGTGGTTATAGTCTTCCGAAGAGGGTGTTGTGCCGATGAAGAGGTCAGCAGTGATGGGGGAGAAATTCATGGGGGAATCGTATCACAAAGGATGGATGTTCAAAGATGTGTTATTTGTTACGTGCGAAGCCGTTTGGCTGGTTGTACAATGTTCGTAAAATAAGGAGGCCGCACCATGAAAAGGATTTTGTCGTTTCTTTTTTTATTGGCTCTTACTGCCTGCGGCACAGCCGTTGCCGCGCCGCCGACCCTTACAGCGACTGTTCCACCCACGGACACGATTGTCCCAACCTCCACCCTGCCGCCAACTTTAACAACCACACCTGTTCCAAGCGGACCGTGTGACAACCCATTCCTGCCGCTGGCGACGGGCAATGAATGGACGTATCGTGTTACCGGCGAGGGCGGGGAAGCGCTGTATACCTTGAAAACTTTGGATAGGAATGATGGCCGTAACATCGTTATCATGGTTGAGTTTACCGACCAGAAAAATAATGTGACAGTCGTTGAGCCGGTTGTGTGCACGGATGGAGCGATAGAGAATTTTCCGTTGTTTGTGATGATCATGCATTTTTCAGATTATTTGGAGGGGAACTTCAACACCTACCATGATACAGGCACCTACGCGCCGAGTTATCCGACCCTCGCTGAAAACAACTGGTCCATGGACTGGGAGCTGAAGTACCTGACCGAGGACGGGGTCTCTTTAAGAAACCCAACGGACGGCACGGCCTTCATTATGGGGCAGTCGGTGCCTATAAACCTGTCTTTTAAAACAGATGGAACGCGCGAAGCGGTTACCGTCCCTGCGGGAAATTACCCACAGGCTTTAAAAGCTCCGCACAGTTTTTCGTTTTCTGGTTCTCTTTTCCTGCCGACTGGAGTGACGGCCAGTATATTCACGCTGAATACGACCCAATGGTATGAACCCTATGTGGGTCTCGTCCGCGCCCAGGTGGATTCGGCCAGCCTGTTCTTTTATAAACAGGATACTGCCGTACCCATGGTCAGCGTGATTGAGTTGGTTGAGTTTAAGAAGGGAAAGTAAAAAGTGGATGTAAAATGAAGGAATTGAAGTATGAGTTGACGAGTGGTGATTAACGAGTCATGAGGAACGAGATACGAGGGTAGACAACATGGCGAAAAAAGACGGCTCGAAAAAGGCAAAATCTGTATCCGCATCCAAAGGCGGGGATATTCACGTGGGTGGAAGTGTTGCTGGCGACCATATCATCGTTGGCAACAACAATGTTGTCCATTATTACGCAGCCAGTGGCGAAAAACGCGAGATGCGGACAGGTTGGTTCTACGGTCATCGCTACGGCGACTTGGAATCATTCACAGGTCGCGCCAATGAACTTAACATGCTCAACGAATGGTTGAACAATGACAAAGATAACCTGTTGATGATTCGCGCGTTGGGAGGATTCGGCAAATCTGCGCTGGCGTGGACGTGGTTCAACCGCGTGGACCGTGAGCGCTGGCAGACGGCGGTCTGGTGGTCATTTTATGAAAAAGAATCGGGCTTTGAGAGTTTTCTATCCGAGACGCTGAAACATCTCGGCATGGAGGTCAAAGATTCGGCGCGGCAGCAAGTCAATGATCTGCTGGAAGCGATGCGCGGGACGAACCTCCTGATCGTGCTGGACGGCTTCGAGCGCTTGCTGCGTCAATACGGTCGGATGGACGCGGCGTTGCAAAGCGATGATGCTGACGCGGCGCTCGACCCATCCCAGCGCGATTGCTCCTCCCCGCTGACGGAAACGTTCCTGCGCGGCTTGAGCAGCGCGGACATGCGCTCCAAAGTCCTAATAACCACGCGCTTGTGTCCGCGCGTGTTGGAGAGCGTCGACGGCAAACTGCTCAAAGGCTGCCGCGATGAGGTGCTCTCCGCCTTCTCGCCCGATGACGCGGTGACGTACTTCCACAAGGAAGGCATTGCCGCCACGCGCGCGGAGATTATCGCTGCCTGTTCCGCGTACGGCTATCACCCGTTGAGTTTGAGCCTGCTCGCAGGGTTCATCAACGCAGACCATGAACAGCGCGGCGATATTGCGGCGGTGAAGAATCTGGAAATCTTCGAGGACGTGAAAGCCAGACGACATCACGTTTTGGAACGCGCGTATGAAAGTTTAGCCCCCGAGCGCAGGGATTTGCTGAGCAAGATTTCCTGCTTTCGCGGCTCGATGAAATACGCCGTTCTCAAAAAGGTGTTCCCCAGCCCCGACCTGGAGGCAGCCCTGCTCGACCTGCGCAAGCGCGGACTGCTGCAATACGCGGGCGAGTCCCAACGCTACGATATGCACCCGATCGTGCGGCATTATGCCTATGATAAATTTGCCGCGCCCGATAAAACGGATGCGCACACGCGCCTCGTTAACTACTTTGAGGCTGTTCCCACACCCCAAACAGTCACCACGCTGGAAGACCTCGCGCCCGTCATCGAACTATATCACCACATGGTCAGGGCGGGAAATTTGGATGAGGCAGTAGAGTTATATTATGAACGTCTTTGGAAACAAATCTATTATCAATTTGGTTCTTATCAATTGGAAATTGAACTTTTACGCGCTTTATTTCTTGACGGCGAAGATAAACCACCGCTCTTAAAAAGAGAAGACGCTCAAGCATGGACTCTCAATGAACTCGCCAACACCTACTCCCTGAGCGGACAGCCGCACCGTGCCATTCCGCTATTTTTGATGGGCAATGAACTTGACGAAAAAAGTGGTAATAAAGAAGGTATCGCCATCGGACTGGGAAACATGGCGACACAGCAACTGGACATTGGCACTTTGAGCGTCGCAGAGCGCAACTTGCGCCGCCGCATTGACCTGTGCCGCGAGATTGCGTATGAATTCGGTGAAGCCGCCGGTCATCAGGAATTGGGGCGCGTCCTGTCCTATCGCGGCGCGTGGCAGGAGGCAGAGCAGGAATTGGATAAATCGCTTGAGTCGGCTGAAAAGCAAAGCCATGTTCAAATGCAAGGTATCAGTTGGTTATACCGTGCCCTGCGTTTTCTGCTTATGGCAAGAGACAGTGGGCAGTTGTCGGTTGTCAGTTATCAGCAAGAGGCAATCCAATGTGCCAAACGTGCTCTTGAACTGGCGGATGAAACAGCAAAACCCAACTCTGGTTTTGTTTATCCCATCCGCGATTACATCAGTGCTTACTGGCTTCTTGGTTCAGCCTATCGCGCCAATAACGAATTGACTCTGGCAGAAGAAAACCTGTCCAAAGCGCTCAATCTCTGTCGGCAAATCAATATGGTTGACCATGAAGCCGACATCCTGCTCGACTTGGCGCGGTTGTATTATGCGTACGGGTCTCGATACGTCCCGCGAAAAACGCGCGGGACTACTCGACCCTCGGCTGAGGCTGAAGAATATTTCAAGAATGCACTGGAAAAAGCGTCCGAGGCGCTGGTGATCACGGAGCGCAGCGGGTACGTGTTGCAGGGGGCGGATGTAAACCTATTCTTGGCAGAGCTTGCGATGGCGGGATACAATTTACAAGTTACGAGTGGATTGAGCGATAAAGAGGCGGCGAGGTTCCATGCGAACGAGGCGTTGAAGTTGGCAACCTGCGATGGTCCGCCGTATTATTACAAGGTGGCGTATGACGAGGCGGAGAGGTTTTTGGAAAATCTCTCTGGTTGAGTAAACTCCGCTGGTCGAGCGCAAGCAGTTGAGACTAGAAATGACAAGTAAACTTGAAATTGAGTGGTGTGGTCTCGATATGCCCCTCGAAGTACACTCAGGGCTACTCGACCACCGTCATAAACTATAAATATAAAAAGGACTCAGCCAATCGCCGAGTCCTTTTTGATTATTGAAAACTCCGCTGGTCGAGTGCAAGCAATCGAGACCAGGAATGACAAGTAAACTTGAAATTGAGTGATGTGGTCTCGATACGCCCTCGCTATCGCTTCGGGCTACTCGACCACCGTCATAAACTATAAATATAAAAAGGACTCAGCCAATCGCCGAGTCCTTTTTGATTATTGAAAATTCCGCTGGTCGAGCGCAAGCAGTCGAGACCAGTAATGACAAGTAAATTTGAAATTGAGGGGTGTGGTCTCCCCCTTTCGGGGACTTCGCGATACGCCTTGCGATGAACACGCAAGGCTACTCGACCACCGTCATGAATGCAAAACAAAAAAAAGACTCAGCCATCGCCGAGCCCTTTTGAAATTCTATACCTCGTAAACACCCGCCCGTTCCCTCAAAAACTGCCGTTTCTCGCGTTCCAGTTCGGCCTGTAATTCCTCTTCGCTTGGAAGAATCAGGCGATATTTCGATGCGAAGATTTGCTCGCTGTCTTTCAGCACCGAATATCTTGCAATGGTTTCGTCCTTGTTCGTGCAGAGGATGATGCCGATGGTGGGATTGTCCCCTTCTGTGCGTTTGAGGTCATCGTACATGCGGATGTACATGTCCATCTGGCCGACATCCTGATGGGTAAGTTTGTCCACTTTCAGGTCGATCAGCACAAAGCATTTGAGGAGGAAATTGTAGAAGACGAGGTCAATGTAAAAATGAGAAGTCTCCGTGCTGACGCGAACTTGACGCCCCACGAAAGAAAATCCCTTGCCAAGTTCCAAGAGAAAACCCTGGAGCTTGGTGATAATGGCGGTTTCCATCTCCTCTTCAGAGACCATCGGGTCTTCGGGGAGGCCGAGGAATTCCAAAACATACGGGTCTTTGATGAAGTCGGCGGGACTGTGTTTTTCAAAGTCCATTTCTTTGGCAAGCGCAGACTTCTTATCCTGTGAGGCGAGCAGGCGTTCGTAATACAGGGTGTGGATATTGCGTTCGAGAACACGCACGCTCCAATTTTGCTCCGAGGCTTCTTTCAGATAGT
>JACPVB010000296.1 GCA_016191985.1 Chloroflexota bacterium
AAAGAAAAGAGGCCGCCTTGCCGACAGCCTCTTTTCTTTATGTAATAGACCTCTTGTATAAGTATTTGTATTTCCAAGGGCGTCAGGCTAAATACCCTACGGGCACATAGCCTAGCCTACGATTGACTTTCGCAAGAGGTCTCATATTTTATTTTCTTTTCAAAGCAGATTTGAAAATAGTCAGCTACGCTGTTGCCGCAACCGGGTCTTTTAATAGCAATGCCAGCGGAGCGGCGATCAACACCATTGCGGTGGTAAGTGTCAACACAAATGGGAAGCCGTGCAATTCTGCCAGATGACCGGTGTACAACAACCCCAATGCGCCTGACGAGAAGATAAAACCCAACGCCAGGCCGGAAGCGAGCGCCATCCCGCCGGGGATGATGCGCTGGGCAAAGACCACCATGATGCTGTGCACTGCCCCGGTCAATGCGCCTGCGAGGGGGATGAGAACGTACAACCACCACGACCATCCGATCACACTGACGAGATAGATCGGGATGGAAGCAAAAAATAAAACGCCTGCCGCTACAAAACGTTTGGAGTACCTATCCCCAAGATAGCCGCCAAACACATTACCAAGCGCCGACCCACCCATGAACAAGCCTGCCATGCTTCCATAAATGGTTGCACCTTGTCCCAAATCCTTAATATATTTTGGAATCAGGTTAACCATATTTGCCTGCGCCCAGGATTGCATGGCCGCCACTAAAGCCAGCACAATGATAAATAAAAGGCCCGCCTGCGCGCGATTGACATGCGTCGCTTCCGATGGCTGCGGGTGCGGATGATTTGCTCGCAATTGATTAAGCAGGGCAAAGCCCACGGGGATGGAAACGACCGGCACAATGAACATGCCGGGGATTTTATATGAAGCGAGGATCAATCCTGTAATGATAGGACCAATAAAATGACCAAGCTGCCCAGCCATAAAAAAGAGGGAGGTGGCGGTGGTCTCACGCCCCTTCATGAGATCACGTCCACGCAGGGTGGCTTGGACCGCGCCGACTGGATGGAAGGCGGAGGAACCCAACGCCGCGACGATCAAACATCCCAGGCCGATATTACCGGGGATCAGGAGCGCTGCGGAATAGAAAATCGTCATCCACAGCACGCCGCCAGCCGCCAGCCAGCGTGGACCGCTGCGGTCTGAAACCCAGCCGAAGAAAGGCTGGGTGAGGGCGGAAGTCCAAATATAAATTGTAGAGAACAAGGCGATCTGCCATTCGCTCAAGCCAAGATAGGTCAGCAAAACGGGGCGGCTGGCATTGAAAGTATCCACCATGAAGTGGCTGAGAGCAATGGACGAAAAAATGGAATCAAGGAAGATGGACATGGTTTATTTTTTTTATTTCCCACGATAGAGTTGATTCTCTTCAATATAGTCGTACACGGAGGGAGGAACATAATAACGGTACATCTCGCCTGCTGCAATTCGGCGGCGTAATTCACGCGAGGAGACCGGCTGCAACAGAGCATTTATAAACACAATTTTTTCGGTAACACCGGGGAGTTTCTGCTCCAATGGGGAGAGGTCGGCGAAGTCGCCGGGGCGGCGCATCACACCGATTTTGGAAACAACAGCTACGAGGTCCGAACTGAAGCGCCAGGTGGGTAAATCCCACAGTGAATCGCCGCCGATCAAAAGGATGATATCGGCGGAAGGTTCCTGCTGGGCAAGCAGCCGGGCTGTGTCAACCGCGTAGTGCGGACCGGGACGATCAATTTCAAGACGTGAGATTTCAAATGTTGGATTGTTTGTAACCATGCTTTGCAGCATTGCCATGCGATGGTTGAGCGGGGTGATGGCCTGCTCCTGTTTGTGTGGAGGTTCCGGTGTGAGCACCCAATGCAGGCGGGAAAGTTTAAATTGATAAGCAGCTTCAGCGGCGAGGACAAGATGCCCGATGTGCGGCGGGTCGAATGTGCCGCCAAAATATCCAATTTTATTAAGTGACATGCAGGTAGTATATCTCAAAGTTTTGCAGGTGAATGGTTTCCAGGTGGTATACTCGTTCACGCAGGAAGTTGACATGTCAAACCTTACTGTGATCAGTTCCACCTCCCCCTTAAAACGAATCATCCATGCCATCAAGGCAGTGGAAAACGGCGAGTACACCTCCGGTCTTTTGAGCGACATTGCCCAGGACTCCGGAGACCTTGGACAACTGGCGCGAATGCTGGACGCAATGGCAAGCAGCGTTACCTTCCGCGACAACCAGTTGCGCCTGTTACGAAAAGTAATTCCCATCGGCGTTTCGCTCTCCGCTGAAAAGGATTTCAACCGCCTGCTCGAAACCCTGGTGATCGAAGCGCAGGCGGTGACGAACGCGGACGCCGGCACCCTTTATCTCCTGGAAAATGACAGCCTTAAATTCGTGATCCTGCGGAATACCTCCTTAAACCTGGCAATGGGCGGAACCAGCGGAAACGCAATTCCCTTTTATCCCGTACGATTGCACAAAACCGATGGAAGCGAGAACCGCGCCAATGTGGCTTCCCACGTTGCTTTGACTCACAAGCGCATCAATATCGCCGACGCATACGAAGCCGATGGATTCGATTTCTCCGGCACGAAGGCTTTTGATACGCGTACAAAGTACCGCTCCAAATCCTTTCTCACCATTCCGCTTAAAAATAATGAGGGACAGGTCATCGGCGTGCTTCAATTGATCAACGCAAAGGATTCGGAAACGGGGGAAATCGTCCCCTTTGAGGATGACGATGTGCTGGAGGCCCTGGTATTGCTCGCCACTGCCGCTTTGGATGGGTACATTCTCGAAGCGTCATTGCGGCAGGAAATTGCCAAGCTCAAAATAGAAATCGACGAATCGCGCCGCGCCCGCCAGGTGGCGGAGATTACCGACACAGATTATTTCAAGGACTTGCAGGAAAAAGCAACGCTGCTCAGAGCAAGAGATAAAAAATAAACTTCAACAGGGGAATTTTCAATCTCAAACCATACGACTTCAAGGAATTCACGTGATTAAAACTCATGACGCCATTGTTGTCTCCCCGGATTAAAAACCAAGGAGTAATTCATGAACGCGACAGACCTTATCCAAATCCCACTTGCGCCCCAGATTGCGGGTCTTACATTTCGCCATTTCCGCGGGGAGGAGGATTATCCCAAGATGGTGGCTGTCATTGCCGCCAGCGCCGAAGCGGACAAGATCGAACGGGTGGATACCGTGGAGGATGTTGCCAACGTTTATTCTCACCTGGTTAATTGCGACCCATATCAGGACATGCTTTTTGCCGAAATGAACCATGAAGTCATCGGCTATTCACGCGGCTTTTGGCGGCAGGAGGAAAACGGACCGCGCATTTATGGTTCGGTTGGCTTTTTAGCGCCGGCGTGGCGGCGCAAAGGCATCGGCGAAACCATGCTTCATTGGATCGAAAACCACATGCGGGTCATTGCTGAATCACATTCGGCCACGGAGACTGGCTCGCTTGAAAATTTCGTCAGTGATGGAGGCGTTGGCCTGGCCGCTCTGTTGGAGAAAAACAACTACAAACCCATACGCTATATTGTCGAAATGGTGCGACCTGATCTGGAACATATTCCAGATTTTCCAATGCCTGAGGGCGTCGAAGTCCGCCAAGTTTTGCCTGAACACTATCGCGCCATTTGGGATGCAAGCAATGAGGCATTCCGCGACCACTGGGGATACTCGGAGCCAACGGAAGAAGATTACCAGGAGTGGCTTGGCAACAAGATCATCTTTCATCCCGAACTCTGGCAGATTGCCTGGGATAAAGAGGCTAACGAAGTCGCCGGGCAGGTGCGGACGTTTATCAATACATCAGAAAATGAAAAGTACAATCGCAAACGCGGCTATACAGAATTCATCAGCGTGCGCCGCCCATGGAGAAAACGCGGACTGGCACGCGCGCTCATTGTGCGAAGTTTAAGCCTGCAAAAAGAACGCGGGATGAGCGAATCCGCGCTGGGGGCGGATAGCGAGAACATCAGCGGCGCCACGCGTGTGTATGAAGATTGCGGTTTCCGTGTGACAAAACGCAATACGATCTATCGCAAGCCGATAAAATCAACAGACTAACATTCTAGCTCGGTGGTCGAGTAGGTCGAGTGCTCTTCGAGACCGTATCGAGACCACAGGTTCGCGAAATAATTCTTGTAACAAATTTTTCTTACGGCGTGGTAGTCTCGATACGACCTGCGACGAACACGCAGGTCTACTCGACCACCAGAGTATTTATAAAAGGAAACCTCACATGACTCAAACCTACGATGCCATCATCATCGGCGCGGGGGTGATGGGCGCCAGCCTCGCCTTCCACCTCGCCGAGCGCGGACTCAAGGTCGCCATCCTCGAACGCAAAGTTGTCGCCTCGGGTGCGACAGGTCATTCCAGCGGACTGGTCCGTATGCACTACGACCTAAAGGTTGAGTGCGAGTTGGCGTTCATCAGTTATAAGAACTACTATTCCAATTGGAGGGAACGAGTCGGAGGAGAGTGTGGATTTATCAAGACTGGTTTCCTGCAAATCTCCAAACGGGAGCATGAAGCGCAGCTGTGCGGCAATGTCGTCAATCAACGAAGCATTGGCATCAACACATCTATTCTCTCCGTTGATGAAGTGAGAAAACTCTTTCCCGACATCGCCACGGACGAGTTCGACTTTGCCGCCTACGAACCCGATTCAGGTTACGCCGATGCGACTCTCACCACCAACTCCTTTCTCGAGTCTGCCAAACGTAACGGCGCAAAGTTGATTCAAAATTGCGAGGTGACAGCCGTCCATGTGGCGGGCGGAAAAGTTATCGGCGTGGGAACAACTCAGGGTGACCTCGCCAGCCCCATCGTCGTCAATGCGGCGGGACCGTGGGCAAAGCATGTCGCAAGCCTCGCAGGCATCGACGTCCCGCTCGTCACATGGACTCACGATGTCGCTTTCCTCCACCGTCCGCCGTCGCTTGGCAAAATCCCCGCGGTGATCGACGATACCATCAATTGTTATTTCCGCCCCGAGGGCAGTGCGCTGGTGCTTGCCGCGGGCGAAGATGAAAGCCTGCGCGGCGAAGCGCCCGACGCCGAAGACCAAACGCCCACGCCCACGTTCGTTGAGAAACTCATTGATAGCATGGTCAGGCGCATCCCGAAGATCGAAGAGAGCGGCCTGCACTCCATCCACGTGGGGCGCGACGGCATCACCCCCGACCAGCGCGCCATCTACAGCGCGGCGGGTCCCGACGGTTTCTATCTCGCCTGCGGTTTGAGCGGCACGGGCTTCAAGA
>JACPVB010000017.1 GCA_016191985.1 Chloroflexota bacterium
ACAAGGCGCTAAGCACATTGGCAGAAGAAACGAATAAAGTATGACCGCTGGTATAAAAATATTTGATTTGGAAAAAGCATAAGGAGTCAAGATGACAACGGAATCATCAAAAGAGACCTTCGAAGAATTCAAGAACTCGTTTAACTATGGTTCGCGCTCAGACTTAAATTTCAAGTTTCTCAAGATTATGTCTGATGAAGATGCCAGCCTTTTCTTCCAAGGACTTTTGTGGAAGATAGGCGACGCGCTCAATGATGGGGACTTTTCGCGTCTGGTTGATCATTTCATCGAGACGCAGGCAAAAGCCTATGCGGGTGCGGGACGTTTCACATATGACGACTCGCCTTTCACTCCCTTGCGCGCGCCGTTGAC
This sequence comes from Chloroflexota bacterium, assembly GCA_016191985.1. GTDB lineage: Bacteria > Chloroflexota > Anaerolineae > Anaerolineales > Villigracilaceae > Villigracilis. Next base: position 373 of record JACPVB010000017.1, read on the forward strand.
CAAATTGCGATTGGGCTTGATGTCATCCAGCGGGCATTTCGTGTATGGCGACGATCCCAAACCCTTTGGCGTGGAAAATATGTCACAGAAGGATGCGGAAGCGCGTATTGACGATTTCCTGAAAGTCGAGCCACAACTTTCTTTGATCCCGATGGACACCCCCATTGAGAAATTGCGCGTGAGGCATGGCGGCTATGATGTGCGCGCTTCGCTGGCTGACCCCAATGTGAATTTCCCCATCTCCCATTTGCGAGAGTTGCAGAAAGAAGGGCGGATTGGCGAACTGGCTTTCGATGCGTATTCGTTTATGGGTGCCACTTCACAATTACGCCTACTCAATCACACAGGACCGCAGTGGGTCAAGACGTTCCAGGAAAAGAAAATAGATGCGCTCCTGTTGGTGCCTGTCTGACCCGTATGTCACGTGTCCGTGGGACACGTTGCGAGATTAATGGAAGCGGGTGGCATTCCGACCGTTGTCATTGGCGTGCGAGCTTTCCGAGATCGGCTGGCAGCCATGCGCCTGCCGCGAACCGTCATCACTCCACACCCAATGGGTCGGACACTCGGCGCGCCGGGTGATCATGAAACCCAAAGAAAAGTCATTATTACTGCACTGGATCTTCTTGAAAACACCAGGGGCTCGGGAACAGTCATCGATTTTCCCGTATATTACCAGTCGGGAGAATCAAAGCCGTGATTTATTCTGAGAAATGACCAAAGACGATTTCTGGCTCTTCCTGGCAAAGATTCAAGAATACGAGCACTACATTGGGATCAAAACTATGCCCAGATTGTTCTTCTATATATTGGAGAGCTTTTTCTTTTGTCCAGGCTTTTCTGTAGGGGCGATCCGAGCTGAGGGCATCCCATACATCTATGATTGAGAAGATTCGCACCTGTAAGGGAATTTCTTCTCCTTTCAGACCCAGCGGGTAACCGCTTCCATCCCATTTTTCATGATGTGAATAAGGAACTGATATTGCTTGTTGAAGATATGGAATTGAAGACAGAAATTGACGCGCTAGCTCCGGGTGTCTTCGCATTATTTTCCATTCAGTTTCATCAAGTGGTCCGGGTTTTCGTAGTATGTTGTCTGGAATGCCAATCTTGCCTATGTCGTGCAACCATGCACCTCGTCTCAAATGGACTATTTCCGTTTCCGGTACACCCAATCTTTTTGCGAGTCGCGTGCTAAGATCGGTTACCCGCCTTGAATGTCCTTCCGTTTCCATATCCCGTAGTTCCAAGGCTTTTGCCCAACCTTCAAGCGTCGTGTCATAAGCAACAGACAATTCCAGGTTTTTGTTTTGAAGATGTTGGATGAGATTGGAGTTATGGATGGCGATGGCTGCCTGCCCGGCCAAATTCTCAAGAAAGGTGACCCAGCTTGCATTAGGATAGTGTGGATGGCGATGATAGATTTCAAGCAAGCCCAGAAATTCGCCTTTGGCAAACAAGGGGGCTGAAAAATAAGCTTGAAAGTCCTCATTCAGCGGAACATTGACAGCCTTGTTTTTGTGCATCAGATCGGGTATTGCCAGAATATCATGGCGTCCTAGCAGTCCTTCCGTTATGTAGTCATCCAAGCGGGCAAAAGGCGCAGTCGATTGACTCGTTCGGAAACCTCTCCGTGCTGTCGAATTCAAGGTATTGAGAACCGGATTCCAGACAAGAAGGGTTGCCGCGTCCGCCTCTAACTGTGAGATTGCCTGGTCCAGGACTTTTCCTGATACGGTTCCAATCTCTTCATTGGAAGTAATGGCCATGTCAATGTCGTGCAACGCCTGAATATGATCTAACTGGTGGGTCATTTCGGAGAATAATTCAGCGTTCCTCATTGCAATTGCAACCAAGGCGCCAAGTGATTCGAGCAGGCGCCGATCATCTTGGTTAAATGCGTTATACGTATACGACTGGATGGACATTACACCAACGGCCATGTTATCAGCAAGCAGAGGCACTCCCAACCATGACTTTGCAGGTTTCGCTCCATGCTTTGGCTTTACAGGTAGAGAATCACTGTCCATATTTGTTATAAGAAGGGCGCTTTTCTCTTGTACGACCCATCCCGACAGACTGCTTTCATCCAGCGGGATTCTTCCATCGAACTCAAATTCATCGTCTTCTTTCCCCTCTGCCGACAATAGAATGCGCAATGTATTTTGATCTCGGTCTACCTGCATGAATACAAAAGCGTCCGGGTCAATCATCTGTTTCACTTGCAAGAACACCTGTTTAACCAACATCGAGATATCCAGTTGGTTATTAATGGCAAGCGCGGTTTGATACAGGCCGAAAAGCTGCTGTTCACTTTGACGGATTTTCTCTTGCAGGCGGGCATCTTGAATTGCGATGGCTATGGTATCTGCAATTTCACTGGCCATATCCAGATGGTCAGGAGTTAAAACGCTCTCAGGAAGTGCAGCCATGTTCAACGCACCGACTAGCTTGTTTTCCACCATCAAGGGAATGCTTGCAAAAGACATGACATCCATCGACTTTAGGACATCCCCTGGCGCTTGTGCCTCGTCCAAGGTTTGAGCGTTTTTCACCAGCCGAATTTTCCCTGCCATTAATTCAGGCGCAATCCCATACTCTTGGATTGTAAAAATTACTCCGGGTTTTGGCTCTATTTGCACATCACTCTGAACTGCAATAACTTTGGCTTCATTTGCATCGAAGTCAAAAGTGACGATGCTGGCTCTTTGAAACGGAAGCAGGTCATCTATCTGGGCCAGTGCTGCCTGGGCAATATCCTCTGGGGAATCGTTTTCTAATATCGCCCTGTATATTTTGTGCAAAATTTCCAATCGCTCGGTAGTGTGATCAAGATTCGCTTGGAGCCTGAGGCGCGTTTGGATTTCATTCTTTCGGGCGATAATTCTGGCTATAACAGTTACGACGACAAAGCTCGTGCAACCGGCCAGCCAAGAAGAAAAAAGCAAACCATCGGTTGAGTTGGGTATGTTTAAAATTTCTTCGGCTAGGATAATCGCCAATCCACCCAGGATTCCGAAAACAGCCAGAATGTATCCTTTTCTCCAGTCAATCAATAATCCGGCCAGGGAGATTGGAATCACGAGGAGAAAATAGCTTCCATTTTGAAATGGCCATGGGAAACTGGCAAAGATAATCAAGACCAATGCAAGGCCGTATGCCATGGAATTTGTTATGAAACCATTAGATCGAGGTTTCTCCGAATCGTTCATCAAACCATTCCTTCTCTGGATTCCATTGATAAGATGCTTGGTGAATTCGCACGATTATATTCCACTTCGGATTTACATTGGAAACGATTACGATGGCGCAAGGACCTTCCCACCCTCATCTATGCAACCGAGCCGCCACTGATGTCCTGCGCGCGACAGCGGTTCATTTGCTTCAGCGGGACCCCATATTCCTCGTTTATAGGTCACAAGCGTCGGGTTGTTCTGATGCGTCCAGCCATTGAGTACGGGATCAATTTCATTGAATAATCTCCTCGACATGTACTTTGACAAGCATCGCTTCTTATACGAGATAGTTATCACATGCAATTAATTACAGCTGAATTCAGAGCCTTTCTCCAGTTTGTAAGAAATCTAAAGATAAGTCTGTCCATAAACAGACTATCAGTTAAAATCATCATGGAGATTTCAAAGTATGATTCGAGCGATTATTTTCGATCTGGATGGTACGCTCCTTGCGACCGAACAACTCAAAGCGGAGTCTTTAGCACGTGCCGCTGTCCAATTAAAACCAGGAGCATTCAGCGAAGCAGATGCTATTTTGGCTTTTGAAGATTTCGTGGGCGGTTCACGCGAGGAAGTCTCCAAAGGAATGTTGCAGCGCTTTGGATTGGAAGACGCCGCACGCATTCGCATGGCTGAGTTCAGCGCAAATGAACCCTGGCAGGTTTACACCCGTCTGCGTCTGAGAATCTTTGAAGAATTCCTTGCGGACGAATCCGTTTTGAAAAAAGCCGCATGGACGCATAACATTGATCTGCTTAACAAGGTGCGCGCTGAACAATGCAAGGTGGGTCTGGCAACCATGTCTTATTGTCCGCAAGTTCAACGTTACCTTCATGCATTGGGCTTGGAGAACGCGTTTGATTTCATCGCCACGCGCGAGGATGTGGAGAATCCAAAGCCCGATCCAGAAATTTATCTGCTTGTGGCAAAAGCGCTGGACGTTCCACCTGCCGAATGTATGATTGTGGAAGATTCTGTCGCGGGCGTTCGCGCCGGACTGGCGGCTGGGTCGCTGGTTCTGGCCGTGGCTACACCGCTGACGAAACGAAAACTGCATGAATCAGGATTGCTGGATGATCACCACATCGTAGATCGTCCTGAAGATTTACAGGAAACAATCGCTCATTTAATGGCTCATCACAACACGCAACAGTGATGTTAAGAGTTGTTCCGTGCTCGCTTCTCGCGGTACATATTCGCGTCTGCTGCTTTAAGCGCGTCCACTAGCGGCATTGATTTATCAGCGGTGCTTACTCCAAATGAAATGATCAGGGGGATGTCTTCTTGCTCATCATTATGCTTTTCCAATATATGTCGAACTCGGAGTAATATATTTTTGGCTGCCATCGCGTCCGTGTTAGGCAGGATCACAGCAAACTCATCCCCGCCAATGCGCGCGACTATGTCATCAGCGCGAAAGGCAGCGGTTAACACTTGTACGGTGCGTTTGAGCATGGCGTCTCCAGCCGCGTGTCCCTGATGATCATTCATTTCCTTTAGATGATCCACATCTGCCATTGCAAAGCTGACAGGAAATTGTCGCCCGCGTTCGATCCGCGTCAATTCCTCATCAAAAAAACCGCGATTGTACAATCCAGTCAATGCATCGTGGATACTTAATTGTTTAAGTTTTTCCTCCATTTGTTTGCGCTCAGTAATGTCGCGAGCGATGGACAGATTAACTTGTATGCCGTTCAGTTCAAATGCGCGAGTGCTGATTTCAACTGGAATCCTCCGTCCATCTTTGGTAATGTGTATTTGCTCATGAATTATATGTTTGTCAAACGCGAGTTTCTTCATATTATCATCAAGTGTCGGTAAATGTTCGCTAATATCAAGCGGTCCCATCTGGAGCAATTCCTCGTGGGAGTAGCCCAGCCGTTGGCAGGCGGTGTCGTTGACCAACAAAAATTTGCCTGGCAGGTTTCCCCCTGTCTGCCTCAGGGAGACAAACAAGGCGTCATTACTGTTGTTGAAAAGAAAAAGATAGATTTCCTTGCTATCCTTTAAAATTTCGTTGATTTCCCTGCGCTCTGTGACATCCATTTCAGACGACTGATTAGTGCCGATAGGGCGTCGCTTATGCTCGCGCGATTGCCTTTTCTCTTTCGCTTGATGGGTCTCGTTTTTTGAAATAGTCTTCATGTCGCAACCTCCGGTCAAGCCAAGTGGTCATGATATTTATATTACGTTGAAGACATTAGCAATATAAATGTTGCGCTACGGAATCTGCGCCAGTACATCATCCGCTGAAGCTTCGTTTGCGTACGGCTCCAAATCGCGCGGATCATCACTCATGCCTGTCATTTCAGCTGTGAACGTATCGCCCGATTGATGTAATTCCAGTTGGCTGTGACATGCACGACAATAGATAATGTCACCATCTTTGGTGTTACGTGGAATGGCGATGACAGGTCCACAATGGGGACAGGTGACCGCGGGAATGCCCTCCGCCGTATGTCCGACAATATGCACCAGGTCGCCCGCGCGACCCAGTGCGCACATATGGTTTGCCAGTTCCGAATCGAATTGTGTTCCAGCGTCATCCTCAAGACGGCACAAAGCCTTTTCAACTGACATTCCCTTTCGATAAGGGCGCGTACTGGTCATGGCATCGAAGGCGTCTGCAATGCTGACAATTCGTGCGGTAAGTGAGAGCTGGGCACCGCTCAAACCGTTGGGATAGCCCTTGCCATCTATTCGTTCATGGTGTTCATTTGCAACAGAAGTGACCATCTCTCCCAGCGGGTGCCCTGCAAGCAGCCTGCTACCGATGGATGGGTGTGTCTTAATAATGGCGTATTCTGCATCAGTCAACGCCTCTGCCTTCCGCAAGATGTCGTCGGGTATGCCGACCTTTCCCAGATCGTGCAGGTAGGCGGCAATACTGATCTTGATGATTTCATCTTCGGGCAAGCCGATTTTGGTCGCCAGCAGTTTGGCAAATTGGGAAACTCGCCAGACATGACCACCCGTGTAGGGATCGCGCGCTTCGATGATATCCGCCATGATTAGCAAAGATTTGAGCAGGGGTTTGTCAATTTCCATGTTCTCTTCCATTCATTTATTTTCTACATACTGATGAATTCTTTCATCAAATATATCTTACGACCTTCTGAACTTGATTTCCCGAAAGGGTAAGAATTTTTCCGCCTTTTTCCTCTATTCGGGGAGGAAACACCTTTATGGACATGGAAAATTCGAATCCCACTCTGCGTACAAAAACCTGGTTTCAAGTACATATGCAAAAAATCGGGGCGTTGTCCTTCTGGATTCTGTTGATCGTTGTTTACCAATGGTATGCCAAAAGCAACGGGCTTTCTTCCCTGGAAGTGGC
>JACPVB010000301.1 GCA_016191985.1 Chloroflexota bacterium
AAATCCAAGTTTGTCATGGTCTACAACTCCACCATTGGCCTGGAGGCTTCGATTATGGGCGCGCCCGTGTTGTGCGCTGGCAAGGCGCGCTTCACGCAATACCCCACGGTATTTTTTCCGCAGACGATTGAGGAAGTAAGATGAAAGATGAAAGAATTTTTAGCGGCAGAAAAGATGGAAGTCCCTGCTGAGTTCACACGCAATGCCCGCCGATTTTTATATTATCAGTTATTCAGAACATCCCTGCCATTTGGAGATTTTCTTGAGCCTTCTGTGCGGACTACGCAAACGAGATTGAAGTCGTTTCAGTTGGAGGATTTGTTGAAGGCGGAGTGTGTGCAGGTGATTATGGAGGGAGTGCTGGAGGAGGGGGATTTCCTATTAAAAGAATAAAATTCCTCATCAAGAAAGACGCTTGAAGATGATTCCCCAGGCCATTTTCACCAATCCCGCCAGGTTGGACCACCGGACGGGATTAAAAATCTATAAAACAGTTCTTCACTTTGTATTCAAAGTTGCATCCGGCTGGATCTTTTTGGAAACAGTTCGCGGCTTGCGCCAAAAGTAAAGCAGATCTTCGGTGCCTGTATAGAACCATCTGCCAAACAGCAATACCGACAGGTCCCCGATGCTCCCAAAAATCAATGGGGCGCCGGCGAACAAGGCAAACAAAAGACATTTCGACTCGGCGACGGCGCACCAGTACGAGAGCAGAGCCATCAAGGCCGACGAGAAAAGGGATATGAAGATTGCCGATACGGGGTCATCCTTGATTGCGGAAAAGGTGATAAGCGAAAATATGATGATCCATGCAAGCCAATGGCTAATATACACCGACCCCTTAACCGAATTTCTGATCTTGTTCATTGTTTGACTCCTTCTTGGTATTTGATGCGGCTGTTACTCCAACCAGGGTTGGTCTGTAACAGCCTGATGCGTTTAAATGATGCGCTTACTTCACCGTCAAATAGGTATTCCCTTCATCGCCAGCCACCGTATTACCAAACTGGTCTATGGCATAGACATTCCAGTAATATTCACCCGGTTCGAGCGTAACTTCCAGGGCATATTGCGGCTCTGTGACCTCGATATAATCCAGAATTTGGGTATAGGTTGGGTCGGTCATCACCATGGATACCTTGTAATGGTCCGCCAGTGGATGCGGGTCCCAGGAAAGCACCAGATTTTTTCCAGAGACGGTTGATTTGCTGGCAGGTACGTTGTTGACGATATAGCAGGAAAGTGGCTGATCCACAATATAAAAATAGAAAAAGTCTTCTGTTTCCGCAATTTCTACGGATTGGGAATTAAAAGCCTTCACTTTCCAGTTGTAATTGCAGACGGGCAGGTCTTCTTGCGGGGCGATCTGGTTGGTATCTGTGCGCTCCTGCACGAAGATGGCTTCTCCCTGGTCGGCTCCCACGTAAACCTCATAATAGGCGGCATCGGGATAGGCATCCCAGGTGAGGATGGGGCGTGGGTCTGTCAGCTTGGCTTTGTTTCCGGGGTCTTTCTGGAATAGGTCAAATTTGATGAGGTGAATATTCCCAGCGGCGAGACATTGGTCCGCTGAAATTTCAATGTCTGAGTAATCATTGGTCAAGTCGCGCACATCCAGCCATTTTTCCTGGTTGATGGCGTGTACCACAACCTGGTATTGACCGGGTGGAATGTTTGCAATAACGAATGCGCCGTCGCTGTCGGTAGTGGCAGAAAAAGCGGCGCTTTCACATTCGTGTTTGTAATTGGCGTCTGTGCAGGCCTGAATGGCATGGTCAGGGAGCGGGGAACCGTTCCATAGCAATTGCCCATAAAGGTTGCCCGTGCCTGCCTCGGGAGCAGGTCCGTTGTAATCCTGCGGTGGGTCTTCTGTGCACGATTTTCCCAGTGCGGATTCAGTTGAGGCAGAGTTGGAGGAGGGCGGTTGATCAAGGGTGGGGGCTTCATCCCCGGTTTGATTTTCAGCAACCTGTGAGGCGACCAGGCAGGAAAGTGACAGAAATACCACAATGGACAGAGCGGCCACTTTGAAGAAAATGTTTCTTTTCATTGAAAGCTCCTTTTAGGGATTGTCGCAATTTGATTTTTTCCAAACCCTCCAGGCTAAAAACCGCATCGTCCTTAACCTGAAAAGGGTTGCGCAAACAGACCAATATTTGGAGTGGACATTTCGGGAACTTTAATGCGGAGATACCAATAACCGCTAAGGATATGATTCCACCCATGTTCAGTATATGGCAGATTTTCCTTGAAATCAACAACCCGCCCTATTCGAAAATAGGGCGGGCAATAATTTTCCAATTGGAATTTCTTGACTGAATTTGTGCAGTATTACAAAGGCTCATCCACCCTTTTCCCATCGCGTTTGATGATCCGTGCAGGAACTCCCACCACCGTGCAATTCGGCGGGACATTTTTTACCACCACCGCATTTGCTCCCACAATGGAATTATCCCCAATGGTTACCTCGCCAAGAATTTTAGCCCCCACAGAGATGTGGACATTATCTCCCAGGATCGGAGCCTTGCCCTCGTGGGAAAACCCGATCACAACCAGTTGGTTGATCCAGCAATTCTTGCCGATACTCCTGGCGCCGATCCCGGTGCCATACCCGTGTTGGATGAAAAAGCCCTCGCCAATGTAATCCGCTTTAATGAACAGGGTGTTCCTTGGTTTGTAGATCCACTGCGCCACCTCAAGGACGATTCTGCTGAGAAAGTTGTAATCCTTTTTGATGCGGTAATAGAACAGATTACGATATGCCTCGTGTTTCCAAAGAAGCCAGACCAGCCCTTTCCATGAAAACAAGCCTTTCTTGTAGAGATCATAATGTTCCTGTTCCATCCACTTGATGATGTCCTTTTCGATCACCGGTTTTGTCGGAGAAGTCAGGAAAAGGAGAATATGGAGAATTGCTTTTGGGAAATTAAGGGTATAAAAAAAATTTGTAGCAGCTCGAAAACTTAAACTGCTCGTGAATTTCTCTTCCTTGCTCACTTCGGCCTCTTTTTGTACAAGTTATATTAATCCAAGAATGGATACCTAGTTTCTGGATAAGATTTCCACTCTCTTATGGTCTATTCTATAACGTACTTCTGTGAAAATCAAGAACTTCCTTCTGATATTCAGATAAAAGTTCTCGTGTTCCTGTCCATCTTTCAATTTCGGATGGAAATTATTGTTCGAGCGTAATGTACTTTTTCTTCGGGTTGATCCCCACCACCCCGGAAAAGAATCCCTTTATGGTTTTGATATCTTCATTCATATCCCCGGTTGGCTGAAACATCTGTCCCACGCGAACCGCCTTATGCTTGCCGTCCACAACTGCCATCACAAGCGGTATCCCCGCGCTTTTGGCGATGTGATAAAACCCCATCTTCCATTCGCGGACGTAATGACGCGTTCCTTCAGGAGCGATGGTTAGGATGAACTTATCAGACTTGTTGCAAGCCTCCACCATTTGCTCCACCAGCCCGGTTGACTTTTTTCGGTCAACGGGCACGCCGCCGCACCAGTAGAAGAACCAACCAAACGGGCTGCGGAACAATTCCGCCTTGCCCATGAAGCGCACATCCGCTTTCAGGTGGAAGATCACCCCGAGAAACAGGACAAAGTCCCAGTTTGAGGTATGAGGCGCGCCGATAATTAGAAATTTGGGCAAGTCCGGCAGCTCTCCCTCCACGCGCCAGCCTGCAAGACGCATGATCGCATTGCTTGTCGAACGAAAAATCGGACTAAATATGGGGGTATTAAAGATGGTTAGTTTCAATGGAAATCCTTTGACGTTTACAATTAACCCCGAAATTTGTAAATCGTCACTCTTTTACAGTCCTGTCCTTTCCTGCCAGAAGGATATTCGGAATTTTTGGCATGGGAACGGATGCTTTATAATGTCTTGAACCAGTTTGAGTATAGAAGAAATTTTCCCCAACATCAATAGCCGATGTCCATCAAATCATCCCTCCGCTCATTCATCTACCAAACCGAAAAACTGACTCAGCGTCTGCGCTTCGCCGCCCAGCCCGCCAGCCTGCCCATTTTGCTCGGCATTTCATTTCCAAAAAGCGGCACGCATCTGCTCGACCAAATTTTGCTTGGCTTCTCGAACGTCGCGCCGTATTCCAAACGCCTGCATTCCTTCTATGCCGAGTATGAAGGCGAAAGCGGAAAAAAGCGCGAACCCCAGCAGGCTCTCGCGTGGCTTGATTCACTTCGTCCGCGTGACGTGGCCTCCGCGCATCTTTTCGCCCGTCCCGAAGCCGTCGCGCGCGTATGCTCGTCAAAGTTTGTTCCTTATTTTATTTTTCGTGATCCACGTGATGTGGTTGTCTCGCACGTCTTCTACGTCACCGACATGGAGGCGCGGCATGTTCACCACGATTATTATCAATCCCTGCCCGATTTCGATTCGCGCTTGAAGGTCAGTATTATGGGAAGAACCAATACAGAAATTGAATTCCCAAACATCGCCGCCCGCTTCGAGCCATATCTGGATTGGCTAAATCATCCCGAAGTTTTGACGATTCACTTCGAGGATTTGATCCACGCCCGCACTGCGACTCTCATACACGTCATGAACCACCTTCTTACTCACGCCTCGCTTCCCGCTCCCCGACAACTGATTCTAAATTCCCTCGAAGCCTCCATCAACCCGACAAAGTCCCCGACCTTCCGCTCCGGCAAGACTGGCGAATGGAAGAAGTATTTCACGGAGGAACACAAAAAGTTATTTAAGAAAATTGACGGAGGGTTACTGGTAAAGTTAGGATATGAAAAGGATGGTAATTGGTAGGGACAACCCTTGCGGTTGTCCACAACGTACGGGTAAATTAGGACAAGGGTGAACCTTGTCCCTACAAGAATTATGAACTGCTCCCTCATCATCCGCGCTTATAACGAAGAAAAATATATCAGACGCCTGCTCGAAGGTATTCGCCAGCAGACTGTCAACGATGTGGACATCATCCTCGTGGATTCAGGCTCCACCGATGAAACGGTTTCCATTGCTGAATCCTTTGGAGCGCGGGTTGCGCACATCCCGTCAGCGGAGTTTACGTTTGGGCGCTCGCTCAACTTTGGGATTAAAGCAGCGAAGCGCGAATTCATCGTCATCGCCAGCGCGCATGTTTATCCCGTCTATCCCGATTGGCTGGAGACTCTACTCAAGCCGTTTCACGATGACCAGGTTGCCCTCACCTACGGCAAACAGCGCGGACATGAATTCTCGAAATTTTCAGAACATCAAATTTTTCATCAGTGGTATCCCGATGCGAGTAATCCCGATCAGCTCACCACATTTTGCAACAATGCCAACGCCGCGATACGAAAAAGTTTATGGGACCTGCATCCCTACGACGAAACGCTGACGGGTCTCGAAGACCTTGAATGGGGGAAGTGGGCCAAGGGACAGGGACATAAAATTGCCTACGTCGCTGAGGCCGAGATTGTCCACATCCACAACGAGACCCCGCGCGGAGTCTACAACCGCTACCGCCGCGAAGCTATGGCGCTGAGAAGAATCTACCCCGAAGCGCATTTTAATTTTTATGATTTCCTGCGCCTGACCATCACCAATATTTTGAGCGACCTCTGGCACGCCGCGCGCGAACGGGTTTTGCTGAAAAGCCTCGCCTCCATTTTCTGGTTCCGCTTTATGCAGTTTCATGGAACTCGTATTGGACATCGCGAGACGAGCTTAGTAACCCCACAACTGCGCGAGACCTTTTATTATGCGCGGGAGCGAAAGAAGAAAGAGGAAAGAAAAAGGGATGTGGAGCCGATAAAGTATAATTAAAGGATGAACACCCCTGTCTTGCAGCATGACCTTGAAATAACCCGCAAAATTATATTGGAACGATTGAAAAATTATCGCGCCAAAGTATATTTATTTGGTTCGCAGGCTACGGGAAAGGCGCGTGTCTACTCGGATATTGACGTGGCTGTCCTGCCGCTTCAAAAAATGCCAATTTCGACACTTTCAGAAATTCGTGAGGAATTGGAAGAGAGCGATATCGTTCGTACGGTGGACGTGGTGGACCTGGCCGAAACAGACGAGAGTTTTCGTCAACGCGTGGAAAAGGAAGGTGTGGTATGGAAAGAGTAATTGAGCGCTTGCGGGTCGCGCGCAGGGCGTTATCCACCTTGCAGGAGTTAACAACCAAACCTGAGCTTTCTGTTGTTGAGCGCGATGCAGCTATTCAGCGTTTCGAATATACGTTTGAAGCAACCTGGAAAGCGGCGCAGATGTTTTTAATTGTGATCGAAGGGATAACCGCCAACTCTCCCAAAAGTGCGGTCCGCGCCTGCTGGCAGGCGGGGTTGTTGAATGAAGAGAACGCGCAACGCGCCCTGCAAATGTGTGAGACCAGAAATATGACAGTCCACACGTACAACGAGACACTTGCTCTTTCCGTGTACCGACAAATTTCAGGATATGCAGATTTGCTTGACCTCTGGCTGAAGGCGATGGAAAAGAAGGTCTGAAGCGAAACTCGATAACAGCGCGACCCAGGAGACAGTCATCTTCAAGATGACCGTCACCTTTTTGTTTGGGTATAATTGACCGCATGGAAAAAATTTCCAAACGAGCCATTCAGGCCTTCGCTCGAAAGATCGCCAAAGAGTTCAAACCCCAAAAGATCATCCTCTTTGGGTCGTACGCGTACGGCAAGCCCACCGAAGATTCGGATGTGGATGTTTTGGTGGTGATTTCATTTACAGGTCAAAACCCTGAAAAAGCCACTGAAATCTGGATGGCAACCAGGCCCAAATTTCCTGTAGATATTATGGTTCGCAAACCTGCCGAATTAAAAAAGCGCCTTCAAATGGGGGATTTTTTCCTGCAGGACGTGGTGAATAAGGGAAAGGTACTTTATGAAGCCGCTCACGCGTGAATGGGTGGAAAAAGCGGAAAGCGATTGGATTTCCCTGCACCGTGAGATCCGCGCGCGCAAAAATCCCAATTATGATGCCGCCTGTTTCTTTGCCCAGCAGTGCGTGGAAAAGTACACCAAAGCCAGGCTTATCGAAGCGGAGATTTATTTCAAGAAAACTCATGACCTTTCATACTTGCTTCAATTGGCGGCAGAGATTGAGCCGCTTTGGGCTAGCTATGAATTTGAGTTCCGCCTTCTAACCGATTATGCTGTTGAGTTTCGATATCCTGGTGCATCCGCTACTTTAGTGAATGCAAAGAACGCTTTGAAAACCTGCAAGAGTTTCCGCACTGCTGCACGGTTTAGCCTTGGAATAAAAGAATAATATTCATGTCCCCCCTCTCCCTCAAACCTGCTTCCGAATATACTATCCCCTTCCTTGCGGACTTGATGACCCGCAGTTTTGAAGGCTACTTCGTTCCCATCAACATCACCGAGGCAGTTCTGCTCACCATGCTCCGCCGCGATGGCATTGACCTGACCTCCAGCCGCGTTTTAATGAAAGACGATGAGCCGATTGGC
>JACPVB010000069.1 GCA_016191985.1 Chloroflexota bacterium
AACATCGATTGCGATAGTCATGTTGCCTCCTGAATTTGTTTTATCCTTTATAGTGTAGCATTCATTAACTCACCTTACGCAGTTCAATCCCGAAGGGATGCAGGATTATAGGAAATTGGGCGGCGGGAGCACTTACGGTGACACCACACTTAAACGTGGTCAAGCAGCCCATAGTTGAGCGAGTTTTAGCATGGTAGCGGACGGTCTTCCGCGTTGTTTGGGTATTTCCCATCGCAGCGGCGGAACCTTGAAGTTGAACAATTCAGCGGGTGTCCAATGGTGATCCGTCAATCTTGCGGCGATGGCGGGAGTGCGTTGCACCCAGCGATATCCGAAAGAGCCAACGGACAATTTCAGCCGCAGACTAAGATGAAAGTCGCAGAAGTTATAAAAGCAGCCCACAAGGTACATGCTGGCAGTCAAGGTCTCAGCCTGTTGCGCCAAATTGCGGGTACGACGGGCTAAAGGCGAGATGCGCTGTCGAAAGGTAGCATTCAGGCGTTCAATAAAAGCCGTGTTGATGACGCCTTGCCCTTGCGTCTTTTCGATGAGACGTACTATCCTGTCTTTTGCGCCTTGCACAATACGCCGCTCGACATGGAGGATACCCTCTATACGTTGCTTGACCACTTGCACGATGTAGATATCAGACCATGAAACCATTTTGCAGCGTCCACTTTCTCCCTCTTGACGAGGGAACTTGCTCCGAAACGCATTCCGAAATGCACTCACATAACTGGCTAAACCATCCACCGCCAGCAATAGTGGACGACACAAAGCCATTTGACGCACTTTGTCTGCCAAGGCTTGGATCAAATCCAGGTCGCGTTTGGAACTGACGGCCCCGCCCAGCCATAAGCGGGTCGGCACCCAAATTGCAAACGCCATCCACAGGATGCCCCTCTGCATCTTGGCTTTGACTTCATCGGCTTGCACCTGTTCCAAATCATGTTGGCTACTTGCGACCAGGTGTTCGTGGACTTGCTGGCAATGCTTGCCTGCGCGTTGTTGCCAATCGCGCACCGTGCGCTCATCGAACCCAAAGGCCTTGACGATCGCCTGGACTGGACAACCATACGCCAGCAAGGTCAAAACTATCATCACGGTGACTGGATTGGTGCGCAACCGATAGAAGATCGTGCCTGCTGTGGTGGTAAAGGTCTTCCCGCAAACATCACACAGACAGCGCTTGTCTTTCAAACTGTGGACGTGAATGTTTCCTTTACCGACTTGTCCTCTTGCGGGGCATTCAATTTCAGGGCAAAATAGTTCTTGTGGGTTCATTGGCAACTTTCGTGATTTGGTAGTCGCCAAAGTTTGCCAATGAATCCCATTTTTTGCAAGATTTACGCCGCTGCTCCACGCTTTAGCGGGGTGCTACCGCACTTACAGAAGATATCCAATTATTCTGATTAACTTTAATTGGTAAACTTTGTGTCATGTCATGCTGAGCGAAGCGAAGCATCTCTACGACTGAGAAAGAGACCCTTCGCTGGCGCTCAGGGTGACATACTGTAAGGGAATCCGAGTTGACCTGAATATTTGACCTATTTCAATATGAGCGAGACAAGCCGTCAACACAGCGCCTTCAGGGTCATCAAGCTTTTCTGTGTAAGGTGAGTGATTAATTAAAAACTCTCCCTGTCACAGGAGAGATTTCAACCCGTCCAAGCGGATAGGTATCGGTGTGCTGCCAACGTCTTGCGCGGTATGAAATCACCCAGCGGCTAGCGCCTGCTGTATTTCCTGTGGCAAAGAATCCAACCCGTAAAAAATATCCCACGTCTCCGTGTGATTCACCGAAGCGTCGGGGTCCAACCTATTAAGAGGCGCCAGGCTTTCAAGTTCCACAAATTGATCGTTGCAATATATTTCCGCGTTGCAGTTGTTGTCCGGGTGGCGCGAACCAACATGCACGTCAAACGTTTTGCGGAACAGGATTCCGTCCAGCCAATAGGCTATCCAGCCAGCCGAATTGAAATACCCCATTTTGAAAGGCGGCAGGATCGCATCCGCCTTAAACAAAACAAATTTGTCATCCAACTTCAGCCGGGGGTCGTTGATGCGGGTGTAGGGCCAGAGTGAAACATAGCGATTCGGAAGCAGTCCCGCGTAATCCATGCTCCCGACCGGCATCGGCAAAATGACCGTGCCGCCCAGACGAAACTGGGTAATTGTCCACGGGGCCAATTCAATAGGCCACAGGCCGTCGTTGATGAGCGTGTGAGTCAACGTGGCGGAGGGTCTATCCGTGGCCATGCAAATTTTAATTTGCTTGCGAATTCTTGTGCCTGGCTCCGTTTGAGTCTCAAGCAGCACACCGTCAGGCAGGTCGCTGATCGCAAGCTCACCCACGTCTGGAATATATGTGCGCGGCATGGCTTCCGGGGCATGCCATAAACGATGTCCGCCGCGAAAATGAAAGTCACCATACGGCGTGGGGACTGGTGGAAAATCATCCAGCTCTGCCAGCATATTCGGTTTGCCGTTAGGGAGAAGCCCCACGAGGCGCAATGAATGCGTCAGATATTCGATTTGCAAAAAGTTGCTTTTCAAGATGCGTTTGTTCATGATGATCCCGTTTCAATAGCAAAGGTTTACCAATAATTATGTACCAAATCGCGGATACGATTGTCGTAGATCGCGCGAACTTTTTCCATCGCCTCGGGACTCAGGGACGGCAGGTCTGCCGCTTTGACATTGTCCTCGGCTTGAGCTGGGTTTTTCGCACCAGGAATGGTGCATGTCACGGCATCGAACATCAAAATCCAGCGCAGAGCGAACTGCGGCATGGTCCAGCCTGCGGGTACGAGTGCGCGTAATTCTTCAACGGCTTTCAAGCCTGCTTCATAATCCACACCTGAAAAGGTCTCACCACGGTCAAAGGATTCACCGTGACGATTGAAGGCGCGGTGATCGCCCGCTTCAAAACTGGACTTTGTTGTTAATTTGCCAGTCAACAAGCCACTCGCGAGCGGCACACGTGCCAGAATGCCAACCTTGCGGCGAATGGCTTCGGAGAAGAACAATTCAGCGGGCCGCTGGCGGAAAATATTAAAAATAATTTGCACGGTCTGCACATTGGGATATTCAATGGCCTTGAGCGCTTCTTCCACTTTCTCAACACTCACGCCGTAAAAGCGTAATTTACCAGCCTGCACGAGATCATCCAACACACCGAATGTTTCAGGCATGTAAAAGACTTCGGTGGGTGGGCAGTGCAATTGCAAGAGGTCAATGGCTTCGGTGTTGAGATTTTTCAAACTGCGCTCGACGAAAGCCGTGAGATTTGCACGACTATAGCTGCCCGCCACATGCGGATCGAGTCTTCGCCCAGCCTTGGTTGCCACATAGATGTTTTCTTTTCGCTCTTTACGGAGTTGTGCTACCAAACGCTCCGAACGCCCATCGCCGTAGACATCGGCTGTGTCGATGAAGTTAACTCCCAAATCAATGGAGCGATGTAATGCTGCCAGAGAATCTTTATCGTCCACATTGCCCCAGGAGCCGCCGATTGCCCATGCGCCAAATGAAACGGTTGAAACCTTCCAGCCTGTACGTCCAAGTTCACGATATTGCATGATGTATTTCCTTCGTTCAAAAGAAACCCTAAAGGTCTTTAAGACCTTTAGGGTTTATGAAGTGAGTTTATAAACCTTTATTCAAATGATAGTACAAATCATTCCAGCGCAATTTCTCGCGGAATTCCTGCACGCGGGTGTTCTCGTCGATGGCCAGGAATTCGATGCCAGCCATGTCGGCGAAATCTTGCAGGTGCTCGACGTTGACCGAATAGCTGAAACTGGTGTGATGCGCTCCGCCTGCATAGATCCATGCAGCGGCGGCGACGGAAAGGTTAGGGCGCGGAATCCACAACGCGCGCGCCACGGGCAGCTTGGGAAGCGGCGCATCATTCGGGAGAACATCCACGACGTTGGCAACCATGCGGAAGCGGTCCCCCATGTGGACGATGCTTGCGCCGACGGCAGGTCCCGTCTGCGAGTCAAAGACCAATCGGACAGGATCCGCCTTCCCCCCGATCCCGAGCGGATGAATTTCCAGTTTCGGTTTGCCAGATGCAATCGATTCGCAAATCTCCAGCATGTGCGCGCCGAGGTTCTTGTCACCGCTGGCGCTGAAATGATAGGTGTAATCTTCCATGAAGCTGACGCCGCCTTCCAGTCCCGCATTCATGACCTTCATGGCACGCACGAGCGCGGAGGTTTTCCAATCGCCTTCTGCGCCGAAGCCGTAGCCGTCGCGCATCAGACGTTGGACAGCCAGACCAGGGAGTTGGGTCAGCCCGTGCAGGTCTTCGAATGTGGTCGTGAAAGCCTTGAAGTTGCCCGCGCTCAAGAAGTTGCGCAGACCGAGTTCGATGCGCGCGCCATCGCGCAGAGAGGCATGTTTCGCGCCGCCAGGCTTAAGCTCCGTGACGACATCGTATTCATCGAGATAGGTCTTGACCAGTCCATCAATTTCCGCATCCGTAGCTTCGTTGACATACTTGACCAGATCGCCAACGCCGTATCCATTCACGGAATAGCCAAGTTGAATTTGTGCTTCGACCTTGTCGCCTTCGGTGACGGCGACTTCGCGCATGTTGTCGCCGAAGCGTGCGACCTTGCCGCCCTGCCAATCTGCCCATGCGGATGCAGCTCGTGCCCACACGCCGAGTTGAGCTTGGACGGCATCGTCCTGCCAGTAGCCGACCACCACCTTGCGCTCGATGCGCAGGCGGCTGCCAATGAACCCGAATTCACGGTCGCCATGCGCGGATTGATTCAGGTTCATGAAGTCCATGTCAATCGTTGACCAGGGGATCTCGCGGTTGTACTGCGTGTGCAAATGCGCGAACGGTTTCTTGAGCAGGGTCAGACCCGCGATCCACATCTTGGCGGGGGAGAAGGTGTGCATCCACGCGATGAGACCGATGCAGTTTTTGGATGAGTTGGCTTCCAGACATAACTCACGAATGGCATCGGGCGTAGTGAGAACAGGTTTGAACACGACCTTCACGGGCAAATGCTTTGAAGCATCCAACGCGGCGGCAATTTCACGGGAATGTTCCGCTACTTGCTCCAATGTTTTGGGACCATACAAATGCTGACTGCCTGTTACGAACCAAACCTCATTTTGTTTTAGATCGATCATGATTGCATCTCCTTGTATTGGGGTTCGTCATTGCGAGGAGGGTGTTAGCCCGTCGAAGCAATCTCCATATTGTGTTGTAGATTGCTTCGGGCAAAGAACAAGAGCGCCCTCGCAATGACGATGATTACTATTGTCCATAATAGGCGTTTGCGCCGTGTTTTCTCAGATAGCGTTTGTCTAGTAATTCTTGTTGCATTGGTTGAATATTGGGGTTGAGCAGCATGGTTTGGATGTTCATGAACGCAACCTCTTCCATCACCACCGCATTGTGAACTGCATCCATCGCATCCTTGCCCCATGCAAACGGACCGTGACTGTAGACCACCACACCAGGGATCGCATCTGGGTTTTTATCTTTGAGGGTTTCGATGATGACCGTACCCGTTTCTTTCTCGTACTCGGCTTGGATCTCTTCGACAGTCATTTTTCTTGTGCAGGGGATTTCGCCGTAGAAATAATCACCTTGCGTGGTGCCAAGCGCCGCAATGCCACGCCCTGCCTGCGCGAAACTCGTCGCCCAGCGGCTGTGGGTGTGGACAATGCCGCCGATGTTGGGAAAGGCTTTGTACAATTCAAGATGCGTGGGCGTATCGGAGGAAGGCTTGAGTTTGCCATCCACGACCTTGCCCGTTTCCAACTCCACCACCACCATGTCCGTTGCTTTCATCGTCTCATAAGCGACGCCAGAAGGCTTGATGACGACCAAGCCCTTCTCTCGATTAATGCCAGAGACATTGCCCCAAGTGAAGGTAACGAGTCCGTGTTTGGGGAGTAAAAGATTGGCTTGAAAGACTTGTTCTTTGAGTTTCTTCAACATTATTTCTCCGTAGTCACGTTGAAAACGTGACCTACTTCATCCCCTCCACCGCGGCGCGTTCGATGCCAAGTCCATTTTTGTAGCGTTCCATGAACGCCGCAAAGCCAGTGACATCCGCTTTGTCGGGCGCGATTGTTGTGCCATTTTCACCTGCGAAGACCTTGTAGCTGAGATAAGTTTCCAGCGGTTCTTTCGCCCCCTTGCGGAGCATATACGAGGCAAGCAAGGCGATGCCCCATGCGCCACCTTCGCCTGCGGTCTCCATCACGGAAACAGGCACATTCATCGCCGCCGCCATGATGCGTTGACCGACTTCCTTTGTTTTGAAGAAGCCACCGTGACCAAGAAGCTGGTCGATCTTCACCTTTTCATTTTCAAAGAGAATGTCAATGCCGATCTTCAATGCTCCCAACGATGAGAACAAATGCACGCGCATAAAGTTTGCAAGGTTGAAGCGGCTTTCAGGTGTGCGGATGAACATCGGACGTCCTTCTTCGAGGTGGGTGATGTGTTCGCCTGACAAATAGTTGTAAGCAAGCATCCCACCGCCATCGGCGTCACCTGCGAGTGCTTTTTTATAGAGCATTTCATACAGCTTGGATTCACTGATCTCTACCCCAAGCGCAATAGTGAATTCCTGGAACAAGTCCACCCAGGCGTTGAGGTCGGAGGTGCAGTTGTTGCTGTGTACCATCGCTACGGGCTTGCCCGTGGGCGTCGTTACCATGTCAATTTCGGGATACAGCTTGGACAGTGCCTTTTCTAAAACGATCA